>NZ_CP163435.1:3785294-4100735 GCF_041051975.1 Streptomyces sp. R21
CTCAACGCGACGTACATGTCGCAGGCGCTGCGCTCCCTCTCCTCGAAGGCGGGCTCGTCGCTCGTCATCACCATGGCCCCGCAGACGATCGACATGCAGTCCACGTCGAACGGCTACTTCCAGACGGCCCTGAACATCAAGGACATCCTCACGGTCGTCAACATGCAGTACTACAACAGCGGTTCGATGCTGGGCTGCGACGGCAAGGTCTACAGCCAGGGGTCGGTGGACTTCCTGACGGCGCTGGCCTGCATCCAGCTGGAGGGCGGTCTCTCCCCGTCCCAGGTCGGCCTCGGCCTCCCCGCCTCGACGAGCGGCGCGGGCAGCGGCTATGTCTCCCCGACGATCGTGAACAACGCCCTGGACTGCCTCGCCAAGGGCACCAACTGCGGTTCCTTCAAGCCGTCGAAGACCTATCCGGCACTGCGCGGCGCGATGACCTGGTCGACGAACTGGGACGCGTCGGCGGGCAACGCGTGGTCCAACGCAGTGGGACCGCACGTGCACGCGCTTCCCTAGGGAACTCCGGAGAAATCCGGAGAACCCCGAGGCGATCCGCGGAGGGCTCAGAAGAAGTCCGCCCAGGGCTGATCCCAGATCTGCTTGACACACAGGACCAGGAACAGCACTCCCGCGAGTGCGAGCATCGCGTTGCTCAGCAACCCGTTGCGCCACTCGCGGGGTGTGCGGGAGGAGTTGAGGAGCCAGATCAGGGTCAGGGCGAGGAAAGGAAGGAACGCCGCGCCCAGGACGCCGTAGAGGATGATCAGGCGGAAGGGCTGGCCCTGGAAGAGGAGGACGATCGGCGGGAAGGTCAGCCACAGGAGGTACGCGCGAAACGGCCAGGAGCGCTCGCGCTCGCCGGAGGCGACGTCCGCCCCCGTCGACCGGTCCTGTGTGCGGTACCGCGCCACGAAGTCCGCGAACATCAGGCTCACGCCGTGCCAGACGCCGATCAACGACGTGAACGACGTGGCGAAGAATCCGATCAGGAAGAACTTCGCCGTCGCCGAGCCGTACTCGGCCTCCAGAATGTCGCTGAGCTGGATCAGGCCCTTGTCGCCGCTGGCGATGGCCACGTTCGCGGAGTGCAGCAGCTCCGCTCCGACGAAGAGCATGGCGACGACGAAGATGCCGGTGGTGGCGTACGCGACACGGTTGTCCAGGCGCATCACCTTCATCCAGCCGGTGTTGGTCCAGCCCTTCGCGTTGACCCAGTAGCCGTACGCGGCGAGCGTGATCGTCCCGCCGACGCCGCCGATCAGGCCGAGCGTGTTGAGGATCGAGTCCTTCTCGTCGGGCAGTACGGGGAGCAGTCCGGCGAAGGCGTCACCCAGGTTCGGGGTGACCCGGATCGCCAGGTAGACCGTCACCACGAACATGACGCCGACCATGACCGTCATGACCTTCTCGAAGACGGCGTACTTGTTGAACCAGACGAAGACCAGACCCACCAACCCGCAGACGATTCCCCACCACTTGAGGTCCATGACGTCGGGGAAGAGCGCCTGGAGGGGCAGCGCGCTCGACGACATCGCGGCCGCGCCGTAGACGAAGCCCCAGATCACGGCATAGACGACGAAGAAGTACGTCGTCCAGCGGCCGAGGCTCGTCCAGCCGTCGAAGAGGGTGCGGCCGGTGGACAGATGCCAGCGGCCGGCCGCCTCCGCGAGCGAGATCTTCACCAGGCAGCCGATCACCGCGGCCCAGAGCAGGGTGTACCCGAAGTTGCTGCCCGCGATGAGCGTGGCCACCAGGTCGCCGGCGCCCACGCCGGTCGCCGCGACGACGATCCCGGGTCCGATGTACTTCCAACTGGACTTGCGGGGGCGGGAGATGTCCTCCCCTGACGCCGTCTTCCCAGTGGTCTCCGTCATGTTGTTAAAGGAAGCGCAAAGCGGGCGGGGGCACAAGAGCGCGTGCGAGTGGCGGGAGGGGTGGGAGGGGATCGGCAACGGCCCCGTGAAACATTTCCGGGGGTCCACCGCATCAATGGAGTGAGGGCGGTACACGGGCGGGCACGACAGACACGGGGAAGCGTATGAGACCGGTTCGCGCAGACGGGTACGCGGAGTTCGCGACGGCGCGCGCGGGGCACCTCTACCGGTCCGCGTGTCTGCTCACCGGCGGAGACACCCATCTCGCCGAGGATCTGGTGCAGGAGACCCTCGGGCGGCTGTACGTCAGATGGAACCGGGTCACGCGGGTCGGCAATCCCGCCGGGTACGCGCAGACCGTCCTCACCCGTACGTTCCTCGCGCATCGACGGCGGCGCAGCAGCACGGAGCGCGCCACGGACGTGCTCCCGGACCTCGCCGGGGGCGCCGACGGTGACACACCCCTGCGGCTGACCCTGATCGAGGCTCTTGGCCAACTGCCCGTCAAGGACCGTGCGGTGGTCGTTCTGCGCTACTGGGAGGACCGCAGCATCGAGGAGACCGCCGAGGCGATGAACACCAGCTCGGCCGCGGTGCGGACACGGTGCGTCCGGGCGCTCGGCCGACTGCGGGCGCTGCTGGGCGAGGACCTCGGCGAGTACGCACGGCCCTGATCACGGCTGCGCCCCGCCCTTCGACATCGCGGCTTCTCAGCCTCTCAACCCCTGAAGCTCTCAGCCTCTGAAACTCTCGGAAACGGTGGTTTGCCATGCCCGAAGAACAGCACGACGACCCCTTCGAGGACCGGCTCGGTGCCGCTCTGCGCGAGGCGGGCGGCGCCTTCGACACCGACCGGGCCGCGCTCTCCGCCGCCGGCGAGAACCGGGGGCGCCGGCTCCGGCGGCAGCGTCGGGCCGTCGTGGGCGGTGCGGTGGCCGGGATCGCCCTCGTGGGCGTGGGTGGTGCGCTGCTCTCGCCCTGGGGTGACGCGTCCGGTCCGCACCGGGCCTCCGTGGCCTCGGAGACGACGGCCTCCACGACGAAGCCCACAGCGAAGCCCACGGCCAAGCCCGTCTCCGGCGAAGAACTGATCCGCACGCTCAAGGGCCTGCTCCCCAAGGGCAAGGTCAGCAAGGCGGAGGGGCGTGGCACCGACGAGTTCCTGTCGCCGTACGCGCATGTCGTGTACGACGACGGCAAGGGCGGCGGCGCGGTCGGCGTCAGCCTCGGCCGAGTCGAGCCGGGCAGCGATCAGGCCCGCCAGGCGACCCAGTGCCCGGACAAGGTGTTCACCCCCCACGACAGTTGCACCACCAGTCGACTGTCCGACGGCTCGGTGCTGATGCTCCTCAAGGGCTACGAGTATCCGGACCGGCGGGTGGACACCAAGTGGTGGAACGCCGAGCTGATCACCCCGGCGGGGCAGCACATCAGCGTGAGCGAGTGGAACGCCGAGGCCGAGAAGGACGCCCCGATCACGCGGCCCGAACCGCCGTTGTCCGCCGTCCAGTTGAAGTCCCTGATCACGGCCGGTGCGTGGCGTACCGCCGTCGACGCCATTCCTGAGGATCCGAAGAAGACGGGGACGGCCGGCACTCCGGGCACAGCCGAGGAGACCGCAGGCGCCCCGATCGGGCCGGTGCTCGCCGCGCTGCTGCCCAAGGGACTCAAGGTGGTCGGAAAGGGCGCCCCTGACAGCCAGTTCGCCTATGTCGTCGTCAACGACGGCAAGGGCAGGAGCCTCGTGCAGATCAATGTGCAGCCCGACATGTCGGACGTCGAGGGCGATCTCTTCGGCACCGGCGCCGAGACCCTCCCCGACGGCACGAAGGTCGCCACGCATCAGGGGCCGGGCGAGAAGGGCGGTTCCGGGGTCGTGATGTGGACCGTCGACACCATCCGCACCGACGGTATGCGCGTGGTGATCAGCGCCTTCAACTCCGGCACCCAGAACACCGCCGCGACCCGCAAGGCCCCCGCGCTGACGATGAAGCAGCTCAGGGAGATCGCCCTCAGCCCCAAGTGGCGGCAGAACCAGGGCTGATGCCGTACGAGTACGCAGGTACGGGCCCCGGGCGGCTGGGCGCGCCGCCCGGGGCCCGGGCTGTGGTTCCGGACGATGGACAAGTCGTCCGGAACTCGCGGGTCACGGCTGTCGCCGACCACAGCCGTTCGTCCCGCACGTGCCGAGCTCGAACCAGACGGTCTTGCCCGGCCCGTCCTGGTGGCAGCCCCAGCGCTGGGCAAGCGCATCCACCAGGAACATTCCTCGGCCGCTCTCCCGGTCCTCCGTGCTGTCGGTCTCGAACACCCGGGGGACGCGGCGACTGGAGTCGGCGACCTCGCACCGCAGGACACCGTGGGCCGCGGTGAGGGTGAGGCGGAAGCGGCTCGCCGTGTGCAGAAGGGCGTTGGTGACGAGCTCGCTGACGAGGAGTTCCGTCGCGTCGCACTGCTCCGACAGCCCCCATCCCTCCAATTGCCTGCGGACCTCCGCGCGGGCCTCGGCTGCCACGGAGGGACAGGGGTCGTACTCGACACTCAGATGGCCTGCCCCCATGGGTGGTTGGGGGAACGGGCAGTACTGAGGGTCGGGATCCGGGAAATACCCCCCGGAGAGTTCCAGCATGGTGCCAGGGTGGCCTCCCCGTACCCGCGCGCGCACGGGGAGGACTACCTGTTTCCGTACCCGAAACGGGGTGCGTATCCGGGTACGGGCGCGCCCGCTTCGGCGGTCACGCGTACTGGATACGGATCGCCGACCCCTCGCCCCGGTCGCGGATGTCCACGTACGCGCAGACCTGGCGGGTGAACCACAGGCCCTGGCCCGGTTCGATCTCCGCCGTGGCGGGCGGGACGAAGCCGGCCAGCGGGTCGTCGACGCGTGCCGCGGTGTGCAGTTCGCAGACGCAGGCGGGGGCCTCGCCCCAGAGCAGGGCACCGCCGGTGAGCGGGCCCGATACAGCCTCCGTGACGGCCGCCGCGAAGAGTCCCGCTTCGGCGGGGGCCAGACCGTGGGCCGTCGCCCAGGCGCGTACGGCCTCCGGGCCGGGGTTCTCCAGGACGTCCGCCCCGGGCGGGGGCGGGGGCAGCGGCATCGCGTCCAGCTCGTCGACGAGCCTGGCCGGGGTCTCGTACACCGGCGTGTCCGGGTGGGCTCGGCGGGCCGCGTCCACGATGGCCGGGCCCGCGGTGCGGGTGTCGTACGCGCACAGGGCGGTGGTCCTGAACGGGGCGAAGAGGAGGTTGGCGAGGGACTCGTAGCGGATCCACTCCGTGGTCTCGCGGGTCGATCGGCCCGCGCGGCCGGCCCAGTCGGGCTCCATGAGGAGGTGGATACGGCCGCCGGGGTGGGCGTGGGCGGCGAGGTAGCCGGCGCTCTGTGCCACGGCGTTGGCCGCGGAGCCCGTGTACCACTCGGTGTGCGGGATGAAGGTCATCCCCTTCGCCTCCGCGCCCAGGGCGTCTCGGAGAAGGTCGAGTTTGCCGGGGGCGGCGATGGTGGTGGGCGGGGGTTCCTGGGGCGCGGCGAGGCCCTCCGCGAGGAAGGGGAGTGCGGCGGCGATCCACTCGTCGTCCGAGCCGAAGACGACCATGCGGTGGTCGAAGCTGCCCTGGGGGGTACTCATGGGGGGTCCTTTCTCTTGGGGTTCTATTCGTCGGTGGGGGTGTGCGGGCCGGTGGTCGGTTGGGGGTTTCTTCGCCCCCTCCGCCCCTGCCCGTCCCGTTGCCCTGGGGGCTGCGCCCCCTTTCCCCTGCTTTCGCCCTGAACGGGCTCGTCCTCAAACTCCCCCACTCTCGGCTTCGCTCGAGCGGGGGGACCCCCACGACGGGCTGTCATCCCCTCCCGCACACCCACGCCACGATCTGGCTCCGGTTGTTGAAGCCGAGCTTGCTGAGGATGCGTTCGACGTGGCCCTCGGCCGTGCGGCGGGCGATGACCAGGCGGTCGGCGATCTGTTGGTTGGCGAGGCCTTCGGCCACGAGTGCGGCGACCTCGGACTCACGCCGGGTGAGCGGCGTACCGTGCGCCGGAGCCGCGGGCGCAGGCCGGGCCTTCGGCTCCTGCAGGACGTACGCGACGACATCGGCGAGCCCGAGCCCACTCCCCCGCCGGTACGCCCGCTCGAATTCCCGCCGCCCGACAACCTCACGCACCTGCACCTCACTGGTGCGGCGCGCGGAGTTGTAGGTGGTGGACCCGAACCGGTCGGGCGAGATGTCGGCCCACACACGGTCGGCGCCGCCGAGCAGCACGGCGGCGCGTTCGTGGGCGCCACGCGCGGCGGCGATCACCACGAGCAGGTCGAGGGTGAGCCCGATGCCGATGACGTCGTGGACGGCGAGTTTGCGGCGCAGCGCCTCGCGGGCGTGCGGTTCGGCGCGCCGCCACTCCTTCTTGACGGTGTAGGCGAGGGCGAGCACCCGTAGGAGGTACGAGCGCACCCACTCCTCGCCGTGCTCCGCGCAGACGCGCAGGGCGGTCTCGCAGACGGTGACGGCCCGGTCGGCCTGGCCCAGGAAGGCGAGTGCGCAGGCGAGTTCGACCTGGTCGAGGCCGACGATGCTGGGCAGCTTGCCGGGGACGGGGCCCTGGGCTACGGCCGTCTCGAAGTGCTCCAGCGCGCCCGGCAGATCGTCGGCGAACAGCCCCATCAGGCCCACCACGTGCTCGGCGTTGGCGGCCTCGGCCTCCTCGCCGAGACCGCGGGCGAGGTCACGGGCCTGCTCGGCGAGATGGCGGCCCCGGGTGAGGTCCTCGGGGCAGCCCGCGAGGAGCCCGGCGACCCACAGGGCGCGGGCACGCTCGCGGCTCGGCTCGGGGCCGGCGTCGAGCGCCCGGTCCAGCCAGTAGCGGCCCTCGCGGGGCGCCCCGCAGGCGTGCCAGTAGAACCACAGGGTCCCGGCGAGCCGCAGCCCGGCGCGTGCCTCGCCCGGCACGGTGAGGCTGAACTCCAGGGCGGCGCGCAGGTTGTCCTGGTCGGCGCGGAGCCGGGCGACGATCTCCCGCTGCCCGGGCCCGAACCAGGCCTGTTCGCAGGCGGCGGCCCGCTCCTGGAACCAGTCCCGCTGCCGCCGCCGGGCGGCGCCCTCCTCGCCGGACGCGCCGGACGCGCCGGACAACTGTCGTAGCCGGTCGAGTCCGTAATGCCGCAGGGTGTCCAGCAACCGGTACCGTACGCCGCCGTCCGCGGCCTCCCGGCAGAGCACCGACTTGTCCACCAGCCCGGCCACGGCTTCCAGGACGTCGTACGACCGGACCCGCTCACCGTCCGCGCAGACCGCCTCCGCCGTCTCCAGGTCGAAGCCGCCCGCGAGCACCGCGGCCCGGGCCCACACCAACTGCTCTTGTTCCGTGCAGAGTTCATGGCTCCAGTCGATGGCGGCCCGCAGGGTCTGGTGGCGCGGCAGGACGGCGAGGCTGCCCGTGGAAAGCAGCCGGTAGCGGTCGTCGAGGCGTTCGAGGAGCTGGTCGACACCGAGGACGCGCATGCGGACGGCGGCGAGTTCGATGGCGAGCGGGAGGCCGTCGAGCCGGTGGCAGAGGCGGGCCACGGAGGCGCGGTTGGCGGGGGTGAGTTCGAAGCCGGGGACGACCGCGGCGGCGCGGTCGGCGAAGAGGGCGAGCGCGGGATGGTTCGCCGCGTCGGACAGGTCGCCGTCGGGGTCGGGCACCGGCAGCGGGCGTACCTCCATCAGGTGCTCCTCGGTGAGGCCGAGGCGGTGGCGGCTGGTGGTGAGGACACGGACGCCGGTGGTGCCGTGCAGCAGGGCGCCGGCCAACTCGGCGCAGGCGGCCAGGAGATGCTCGCAGTTGTCGACGACGAGGAGGAGGCGACGGTCGCGGACCTGCTCGATCAGGGCGCGCAGGGGCGGCCGGTCGGAGTGGTCGTGCAGGCCGAGCGCGTCGGCGGCGGCGAGCGGGACGAGCGCGGGGTCGTGCAGCCCGGCCAGGTGCACGAAGTGCACGCCGTCGGGGAACGCGCGCTCGGCGCGGGCCGCGATGCGTCCGGCGAGGCGCGTCTTGCCGACGCCGCCGGGGCCGGTGAGAGTGACGAGGCGCGCCTTGGCCAACAGGCGTCGCCCTTCGGCCTGTTCGTCCCGCCGGTCGACGAAGCTGGTCGTCTCGACCGGCAGAGGGTGCGCCGACCGGGGGCGCTCCGGCAGGAGGTGATCCGGCGGGGGGCGCTCCGACCGGAGGCCTTCCCGCGGATGGCGTTCCTCGCGCCGGCGCTCGTCGTGCCCGCGCTCGTCGTGCCCGCGCTCGTCGTGCCCGCGCTCGTCATGCCCGCGCTCGTCATGCCGTTGCGCCGACCGGTCGTGTTCCCGTTCCGGCAGGTGTGGGTCCCTCGGTGGCGCTGATCCGCCCATGATCAGCCGTTCCTCTGGGTGTGTACCGGCTCCCCGCCGACCGGGTGGACGGCAGGGCCCGGGGAGCCGGAGTGCACGGCTCCTCTTGCGCGAACCCTCACTCTTCACGCTGCCGCGCCTCCGGCGCACCCGCGCATCACACCCATGGGTGCACTTTTCCCGGGAGGGCCACGGCCGACGGCCTCGCGCGTACACTGCCCGGCCGATTTTCGAACGGTTCTCGCCACCGGCTCTTTGTCGTCTATTGACCTGCGCATGCCATGCACTCACGATGAGCGCCACCACCCGCACCACGTACGTCGCACTGAACAACCCCCCAACTCCCACAAGGAGATTTCATGCGACTTCGTACCCGCGGCAGACGGACCGCCGCCCTGGCCGCCCTGCTGGCCGTCGCCCTCGCGGCACCCGTCTCCGCCACGGCGACGCACGCCACCGCCGACAGCGCCCGCAAGCCCGCGCCCTCGTCGGACGACATCCGCCAGTACGAGATCCACCAGAGCACCACCCCGGTGACCCGTACGGCCATCCAGCAGACCGGCGTGACGGTCGACGAGGCGGACGAGGAGACGGTCGTCGTCTCAGGCCGCGCGGCCCAGATCGAGAAGCTCCGCCGACTCGGCTACGACGTCTCGCTGTTGGGCTCGGCCCCCGACCGCTCGGCCGGCTCCGGCGACGTACGGCTCTACGACTTCCCGTCGGCCGACTCGAAGTACCACAACTACGCCGAGATGAACACGGAGATCGACCAGCGGCTGGCCGCGTACCCGAGCATCATGAGCAAGCGGGTGATCGGCAAGTCGTACCAGGGCAGGGACATCGTCGCCATCAAGGTCAGCGACAACGTCGCGACCGACGAGTCCGAGCCCGAGGTGCTGCTCACCTTCCATCAGCACGCGCGCGAGCACCTCACCGTCGAGATGGCGCTGTACCTGCTGCGTGAACTCGGCGCGGGCTACGGCTCCGACTCCCGGATCACCAACATGGTGAACAACCGCGAGATCTGGATCGTCCCGGACCTCAACCCGGACGGCGGCGAGTACGACATCGCGACCGGCTCGTACCGCTCGTGGCGCAAGAACCGCCAGCCCAACAGCGGCAGTTCGTACGTCGGCACCGACCTGAACCGCAACTGGAACTACAAGTGGGGCTGCTGCGGCGGCTCTTCGGGCTCCACGTCCTCCGAGACCTACCGCGGCGCGTCCGCCGAGTCGGCGCCCGAGGTGAAGGTGGTCTCCGACTTCGTGCGCGGCCGGGTCGTCGGCGGCAAGCAGCAGATCAAGGCCGGCATCGACTTCCACACGTACAGCGAACTGGTGCTGTGGCCCTTCGGCTACACCTACAACGACACCGCGACGGGCATGACGGCGGACGACGCCGCCGCGTTCAAGACCGTCGGCCAGAAGATGGCCGCCAGCAACGGCTACACGCCGGAGCAGTCCAGCGACCTGTACATCACCGACGGTTCGATCGACGACTATCTCTGGGGCACCCAGAAGATCTTCGACTACACCTTCGAGATGTACCCGACGTCCAGCTCCGGCGGCGGCTTCTACCCGCCCGACGAGGTCATCGAACGGGAGACCTCCCGCAACCGCGACGCCGTACTCCAACTCCTGGAGAACGCCGACTGCATGTACCGCTCCATCGGCAAGGAGTCGCAGTACTGCAGCTGAGCCGAAGGGGGACCCGCGCCTGGGCGCCTACTCCTCGAAGTAGGCGTCCAGGACGGCGTCCAGCTCGGTCTCCCACTCCTTGAAGCGGGTCCGGGCCTTCGCCTCGATCTCGATCGGGTACCAGCGCTTCTCGGGCGTGTACACGGTGATCGTGAACCGCTTCCCGAAGCGCGGGGTCTCCGTCTCGACCGCACCGATCTCGTCCCAGCGGAACTCGGCCTCCTGGTCGTCCAGGCGCAGCCGTACGCCACTGTGGTCGGCCTTGATCGAGGCGCGCCGGTCGGAGGCCTCGAAGACGGGACCGTCGGGGTCGGCCTCCTCCTCGGACGACTCTTCGGAGTCCTCCGACCCTTCGGACTCTTCGGAGGGGGCCGCCTCTTCGGCGTCGGTCTCCTCGGCCGCGGACTCTTCGGCTTCGGCTTCGGTGTCGTCGTCGGAGGCCTCGGCGTCGGCCTCGGTCTCCTCGGCGACGGCTTCGTCCGAAGCCGGCTCCTCCGAGGAGACCGCGCCGTCCGGCTCGGACTCCGGCTCCGACTTCGTCTCGGACTTCGTCTCGGACACGGACGGCGTGAGCCCGGGGATGTGCGCCGGGTTGACCGCGGCGGCGTCCAGGGGCTGGCTCTTCGAACCTATGCGCTGCTCCACAGCGGGCAGTATGGTCGACGATCCTGTGTCGGGACCAGTCGCCCCCGCCCCTTCCGCCTCACGGACCGCACACGGACTACACGAAGACGCTCAGCAGGGCCGCCACCGCGAAGCCGACGACCGACAGCACGCTCTCCAGGACCGTCCAGGTCTTCAGGGTGTCGCGCTCGCTGATGCCGAAGTACTTGGCGACCATCCAGAAGCCTCCGTCGTTGACGTGCGAGGCGAAGATGGAGCCCGCCGAGATGGCCATGATGACGAGGGCGGCGAAGGCCTGCGAGTGGTGGCCCTCGGCGAGGAGCGGGGCGACGATGCCGGCCGTCGTGACGATGGCGACCGTGGCCGAGCCCTGGGCGACGCGCAGGACGACGGAGAGCAGGTAGGCGAGGACGAGCACCGGCAGGCCGACGTCGTTGAAGGTGTCCGAGAGGGCCTGGGCCACCCCGCTCGCCTTCAGTACGGCGCCGAAGATGCCGCCCGCGCCGACGACCAGCAGGATGTTGCCGACCGGCTTGAGGGACGAGGTCGACACCGTCTCGAGGGACTTGCGGGACCAGCCTCGCCGGATGCCCAGCAGGTAGTACGCGAGGAGCAGGGCGATCGTCAGCGCCACGAAGGGGCTGCCGAAGAACTCGATGACCGAGCGGCCCGTGGACGGGTCGAGGGCGATCGAGGAGAAGGTGGCCGCGAGGATCAGCACCAGCGGCGTACCGATGATGCCGAGGACCGTGCCCAGCGGCACCGGCTTCTCGCGCGGCTCGACCCCGGAGGCCCGCTGCTCCTCGATGACGGCGAGCCGGGACTCGGCCGCGGCCTCCACCATGTCCTGCGGTACGGCGACGAAGATCCGCTTGCCGATCCAGGCCGAGTAGACCCAGGCGGCGGCCACGGCGGGCAGTCCGCAGACGATGCCCATGAGGATGACCCAGCCGAGGTCGACGTGGAGCAGTCCGGCGGCAGCCACCGGGCCGGGGTGCGGCGGCAGGAACGCGTGGGTCATCGACAGGCCCGCGAGCAGGGGCAGGCAGTAGAGCAGGATCGACTTGCCCGAGCGCCTGGCGGCGGCGTACACGATCGGCGCGAGGACGAAGATGCCGACGTCGAAGAAGACCGGGATGCCGAAGATCAGGCCGGTGAGGCCCATGGCGAGCGGGGCGCGCTTCTCGCCGAAGAGGTTGAGCAGCCGGGACGCCAACACCTCGGCGCCGCCGCTGACTTCGAGGATCGCGCCGAGCATGGTGCCCAGGCCGATGATGATCGCGACATGGCCGAGGATGCCGCCCATGCCGGTCTCGATGACGGAGACGGCCGTCGACCGCTGGACGGTGCCGAAGAGTTCGGTGACCGAGAGCCCGGCTCCCAGGCCGACGGCTATGGAGACGCCGAGCAGGGCCACGAACGGCTGGAGTCTGACCTTGATGATCAGGAAGAGGAGAAGCGCGATACCGAGGGCGGCGAGCGTGAGCAGTCCGGCGGTGCCGTCGACGAGGAGGAGCAGTCCGCCGGTGTGGGGTGGTGTCTCCACGGCTGGGGCTGGGGCGGCGAGCGGATACGACGAGGACATGGGAGGGCCTCTGTTTCGTAAGTGCATGGGTCCGGGGGTCTGGGGGTGTCCCCCAGAGGGCACAGCCAGGGCAGGGGGTATCGCGGTACGGCGCCCCGTGGGGGAGGGCGCCGCACCGCGATGTCGTACGGGGTGCGGGAGTTGAGGAGCCGTCAGCTGTCAGCCATGAGCGCTCAGCTCAGGACGGCGAGGGCGTCGATCTCGACGAGGAGCCCCGCGGGCAGACCGACGTACACCGTGGTCCTGGCGGCGGGCGGCTGGGTGAGGCCCTGCTCCTCGAAGTACTGGTTGTAGATCGCGTTCATCTCGGCGAAGTGGTCGACGTCCGTGAGGTAGACGCGGATCATCATCGCGTCGTCCCAACTCGCCCCGCCCTCCTCAAGGATGGCCTTGACGTTGGCGAGGGTCTGGAGGGTCTGCTCGCGCAGGGTGGGCCCGGCGGGCGTGGGCGGCCTGCCCTCCTCGGCGGGGAGGAAGCCGACCTGTCCGGCGACCTGGAGGATGTTCCCCTTCCGGACGCCGTGCGAGAACTTGGCCGGCGGGGTGGTGTGGGTCTTGGGGGTGAGGGCGGTCTTTTCGGTCTTGTCGGTCATTCCTTTGAGACTTCCTTCGAGGCGTCCGTGGTCGGGGTCCTGCCGGAGTACTCGCCGCTGATGGCGTCCGCCGTACGGCGCACCAGGGGGAGCAGCGTGAGGAGTTCGTCGGCGGTGACGACGACGTTGGGTGCGGAGACGGACATCGCGGCGACGACCCGTCCGTCGGCGCCCCGGATGGGGGCGGCCACGCAGTTGATGGACTCCTCGTGGCCACCGAGGTCGGTGGCCCAGCCCTGTTCCCGCACCGTCGCCAACTCCTTGAGGAAAGCAGGGGCGTTGGGAATCGAACGGGCCGTGTACATGGGGAAGTCGAGCTTCTCGGCGAGCATGCGGCGCTCCGCCTCGGGAAGGTCGGCGAGCAGCAGCTTCGCGACGGCGGCGACGGTGATGGCGACGGGCTTGCCGATCCGTGAGTACATGCGCACCGGGTAGCGGCTCTCCACCTTGTCGATGTAGAGGACCTCGCCCTCCTCGTACACCGCGAGGTGCACGGTGTGCCCGCACTGCTCGTTGAGTCGCAGGAGGTGGGTGTGGGCGATCTCGCGGATGTCGAGGTTCTCGACGGCTTCCTGGGCGAGGGCGAAGAGGCGGGCGCCGAGGCGGTAGCGCTGGTCGGACTGGCGGTAGACGAGGCCGTGCTCGTGCAGGGTGCGCAGGAGCCGGAGCGCCGTGGACTTGTGGACGCCGAGGCGCTCGGCGACCTGCCCGAGATCGGCGGGTCCCTCGGCGAGCAGCGGCAGGATGCTCAGCGCTCGGTCGACGGTCTGGCTCATGGGGTGCGTACCTCCTCCGGGGCCTGGTGGACGTCCTGGGTGGTCCAGCCGGGGCCGAGTCGAAGTGTCCCCCACGTCTCGTCGTCGAGGGCGGCGAGGCGGTCGGCGTGGTCGCGGGAAGGGGGCGTGGCGAGGTCGCCGGGGACGGTGAGCGCGGCGGCGGCCATGAGGTGGCCGTGGCGGAGGCGGTCGCGGGCGGACAGCCCGCGCAGGGTGGCGGAGAGGAACCCGGCGGCGAAGGCGTCCCCGGCGCCGACGTCGGCGACGACGTCGACGCGCAGGGCGCGCACGAGGGTGGCGGTGCCGTCGGCGTCCTCCATCCCCTCGGTGTTCTTGTCGAACGCCACCGCCCCGCCCCTGCCCGCCTTGACGACCACGAGCTCCGGCTCGGGCAGCGCGGCCCGGATGGCACCCGGGCCGTGCAGTCCCCAGGCGGCCCGCGCCTCGTCGGCGCCGACGAAGACGATGTCGGCGCGGCGGGCGAGGTCGAGCAGGACGCGCGGGCCGTCGGTGTCCGGCCACAGCCCCTGGCGGTGGTTGACGTCGAAGGAGACGAGCGGCCGCCCGGGCCGGGGCTCTGTCAGCTCCCACATGAGGGCGAGGCAGTCGTCGGACAGTGCCGCAGTGATCCCCGACAGATGCAGCACACGCCCGGCGCGCACGGCCTCCAGGTCCACGGTGTCCGCCGACATCGTCGAGGCGGCCGACCCGGCCCGGTAGTACGCCACCTCGTGCGCGTCGGTCGCCCGGTCCCCGGCCGTACGGAAGTAGATGCCGGTCGGGCGCGCCGGGTCACGCCGTACGGAGGCTACGTCGACGCCGTACGCCCCGATCGTCTCCACCAGGTGGTCACCGAACCCGTCGGCGCCGACCCGGCTGACCCAGCGCGCGGAGTGCCCGGCGGCCGCCAGCACGCAGGCCACGTTCGACTCGGCGCCGCCGATGGCGCGGTCGAAGGAGGGAACGTCGGCGAGGCGGCCGGGCCGGGAGGGCAGGAACGTGACCATGGACTCGCCGAGCGCCACCACGTCAACGACGTCGACGTCGGGGGCATTGCAGGGTCCGGTGGCGGCCACGATCGTCGTAACTCCTCGGTTCGGGGGTGCGGCGACTCCGTTGACCCCGCGTTGGCCGAGATGTTAGACAGCAGTAAGCACTGCACGCAATGACTGTTGCGCATGATGCAACACGCCTCATCAGGGAGACTTCATGGCCGCCGGCAGCCCCGCTGAATCCCAGGAAGCCCTCGCCCGCCTGGCGGCGGAACGCGTCGGCCACCGCTTCAAGGGCCTCCCGCCGGACGCGGCCGGCCTGACCGTGGCCGAGCTGGCGGCCGAGCGCCGCAACCTCTTCACCGGCGGTTTCACCACCCCCGTGCTCGCCCTCTCCGCCGAGCGCCTGCGGCACAACCTCGCACTCATGGAGACGTACGCGGCCCGCCACGGCCTCGTCTTCGCGCCGCACGGCAAGACGTCCATGGCCCCCCAGCTCTTCCACCGCCAGATCGAGCACGGCGCCTGGGGCATCACGCTGGCCGTACCCCACCAGGTGCGCGTGGCACGGGAGTTCGGGATCGACCGGATCTTCCTCGCGAACGAGCTCGTCGACGCGGCCGCCCTGCGCTGGATCGCCTCAGAGCTGGACCGGGACGCCGACTTCCGCTTCCTCTGCTACGTCGACTCCGTGCGCGGCGTCGAGCTGATGGACGCCGCGCTGCGGGAAGCGTCGGCCGCACGCCCGGTGGACGTCGTGGTCGAGCTGGCCGCCGGGGAGGGCGCCCGCACCGGCGTCCGTACGGAGGCGGAGTGCGCGGCGGTCGCGGACGCGGTGGCCGCCGTACCGACGCTGCGCCTGGCCGGTGTCGCCGGGTACGAGGGCGAGGTGCCGGGGGCCGACCCGGAGCGCGTGCACGCCTGGCTGCGCCGGCTGACCGCGCTGGCGGCGGACTTCGACAAGGCGGGACGCTTCGAAGGCCTGGCCGAGATCGTCGTCAGCGCGGGCGGCAGCGCCTGGTTCGACGCGGTGGCCGACGTCTTCGCCGAGATCCCGGAACTCTCGCTGCCCGTCTGCAAGTTGCTGCGCTCGGGTGCGTACGTCTCGCACGACGACGGGCACTACCGGAAGCTGACGCCGTTCACCCGTATCCCGGAGGAGGGCGCGCTGCACCCCGCCTTCCGCCTCTGGGCACAGGTCGTCTCCCGCCCCTCCGCCGAGCAGGCCTTCGTCAACGCGGGCAAGCGCGACGCGGCGTACGACCTGGACCTGCCGATCGCGCAGACGGTACGCCGGGACGGCACCGAGCGCCTGGCCACCGGCATCTCCGTCACCGCCCTCTCCGACCAGCACGCCTGGCTGCGCACGACCCCGGAGGCCGACATCGAGGTCGGCGACTGGCTCGGCATGGGCCTGTCCCACCCGTGCACGTCCTTCGACAAGTGGCAGCTGATCCCCCTGGTCGAGGCGGACGGCACGGTCGTCGACTACATCCGCACGTTCTTCTAGTACATCCGCATCCACGTCCGCACACTCCAGGAGGCCCGTGATGGAAGACGTCGTCATCCGTGACGCGGACGTCGTGGACGGCTCCGGCGCGCCCTCGTACCGCGCCGATGTGGTCGTCGACGACGGCAGGATCGTCTCGATCGTCCAGGAGGCAGCGGCGGCGGGCTGCCAACGCCCCACCGCGCAGCGCGAGTTGGACGCCGAGGGGCTCGTCCTCTCCCCCGGCTTCATCGACATGCACGCGCACAGCGACCTGGCCCTGCTCCGGGACCCCGATCACAGCGCGAAGGCCGCGCAGGGCGTGACCCTCGAAGTCATCGGCCAGGACGGCCTGTCGTACGCGCCGGTCGACGACCGGACGCTCGCCGAGGTCCGCCGGGCGATCACCGGCTGGAACGGGTACGGCGACGACATCGACTTCACCTGGCGTTCGGTGGGCGAGTATCTGGACCGTCTGGACCACGGCTTCGACGGCGCGGGCATCGCCGTGAACGCCGCCTACCTGGTCCCCCAGGGGACGGTGCGCATGCTCGCCGTCGGCTGGGAGGACCGCGAGGCGACGCCCGAAGAGCTGGACCGGATGCGGCAGTCGGTCGCCGAGGGCATGGAGCAGGGCGCCGTCGGCATGTCGTCCGGGCTGACGTACACGCCGGGCATGTACGCCAAGGACGCCGAACTCACCGAGCTGTGCCGGGTGGTGGCCGAGTACGGCGGCTACTACTGCCCGCACCACCGTTCGTACGGGGCGGGCGCCCTGGAGGCGTACGAGGAGATGGTGGCCCTCACCCGCGAGGCGGGCTGCCCGCTCCATCTCGCCCACGCCACCATGAACTTCGGTGTGAACGAGGGCCGGGCGCCGGACCTGCTCGCCCTCCTCGACAAGGCGCTCGCCGACGGCGCGGACCTCAGCCTCGACACGTACCCCTACACGCCCGGCTGCACCACTCTCGTGGCCATGCTGCCCAGTTGGGCAAGCGAGGGCGGCCCGGAGGCGGTGCTCGCCCGGCTGCGGGACGAGGAGGCCGCCGAGCGGATCCGGCACCACATGGAGGTGATCGGCGCGGACGGCTGCCACGGCGTGCCGATCGACTGGGGCACGATCGAGATCTCCGGAGTGAGCGACCCCGCCCTGGCGTCGTACGTCGGCCGGACCGTCCGCGAGTCGGCGGACCTGCGCGGCGAGGCCCCGTGGACCACCGCCCGCCGCCTGCTCGTCGAGGACGGGCTCGGTTCGACGATCCTGCAGCACGTCGGGCACGAGGAGAACGTCCGCGCGATCATGCGGCACCGGGTGCACACCGGCGGCTCCGACGGCATCCTCCTGGGCGACAAGCCGCACCCGCGCGCGTGCGGCACCTTCCCGCACTATCTCGGCCACTACGCAAGGGAGTTGGGCATCCTGCCGCTGGAGGAGTGTGTCGCCCACCTCACCTCGCGCCCCGCGGCCCGGCTGCGGCTGCCCGACCGCGGGCTCGTCCGCGAGGGATACCGCGCCGACCTCGTCCTCTTCGACCCGGACACGGTCGCGGCCGGGTCGACCTTCGAGGCGCCGCGCACGCTGCCGACCGGCATTCCGTACGTCCTGGTCGACGGCCGCTTCGTGATGGAGGACGGGCGCCGGACGGACGTGCTGGCGGGGCGGGCGGTCCGCCGGTCACCTCGGTGACCACCCGCCCCCGCACGGGCTACGGCTTGGGCAGGGTGCACCCGCTGCGGCTCAGGTCGAGCTTGTTGCCGGCCCCGAAGCACGCGGCGATCTGGTAGGTCTCCTCGGCGTAGTTGATGCCCTCGCGGACCGTCACGTTGCCGTTGGCGTCGACCTCACAGGGGTTGTTCTCGGTGCAGCGCTCGCCGTCCTCGTTGCCGGTGTTGTTGACGGCGACGACCTTGCCGGTGGAGTTGTCGATCACCGGCGAGCCCGAGGTGCCGCCGATGGTCTGGCAGGCGGAGGTGTAGCGGAGCGAGTCCTTCCAGGTCCAGTCGCCCTCCTTCAGGCGGTAGACGAAGCCGTCGACGTTGCAGGCGTACGTCCGCTTCCAGTACCCGGAGACGACCGTGATGGCGGTCCCGGCGACCGGATGCGTGTCCTGGAGCGTGAGCGCGCTGATGTTGTACGAGCTCTTGATCTGCGCGTACGTGGTGGTGAGCTGGTAGAGCGTGACGTCGGTGTCGGTCATCGTCGAGTACGCGACCTTGCTCGCGCGCAGCGTGCCGACCCTCGTGGCCGAGGCGTTGAGCAGACCGAAGCTGCGGCTGGACGCCTGGCCGACGATGACCTCGCCGGGCTCGGGGAAGCCGGTCTCCAGGCAGTGGCCGTTCGTCATCACCAGGGCCGGGTCGCTGTCCACGGAGCTCGGGAAGCGGATGACGGAGCCGGAGCAGTTGCTGAGCGAGACGGTGCCGGCGAAGTTGACGGCCTTGAGCGTGGGTGCGGTCGCCGCGGCCGGTCTGACGTCGGCCTTGACGGTGGCGGGCGCGGACACGGGCGCCGCGACCGCGGGCGCCATGCCCGCTCCGGTGATCACCAGGGCGAAGAGCGTGGCGACGAGAGGCGTTCTCATGTGGGGGTCCCCTCTTGCGACTTGAGCGGCCGGAGGTCTTCCGGCCACGTCGAGTTTTGACATGCGCATTGTGAAGGGAGGGGCAGCTGGGAACAAGGAGTTGTTTCCGGCCGCCGCGGGCAAGGCTTTTCCGGCCTCGGGAGACAAGACCGGAAATTCAGACCGGCCGGGACTCCGGGGCCGTACTTCTTGCGGACGCCGGGGTCACGCTCCACCCGAGCGCGGTCACGCCGGGCTCACCGGGGCTTTTTGGTCGCCCCCTGGCCGTGGCCGGGGTTGCCGTTCCCGTTGCCCGGCTCGTTCGTGGTCGGGGCCGCGGTGGTCGTGGGCGCCTTGGTGACCGGTGCCTTCGTCGCGGCGGAGGACTCCGTGGGGTCCGCCGAACCACTCTCGTCGTCGCCCGGCTCCTTCGAGGGAGCGGGCGTGGCGGACGCGGAGACGGTCTCGTCGTCGCCCGAACCGGGCTGCCGGGTGGGCGACGCGGACTCCCCCGCGCTCGGCTCGCCGCCCTTCTTGCCGTCCGTCTCCTCCTTGCCCTGCGACGAGGGCGCCGAGCCTCCGGAGGATCCGGAGTCGAGGAGCCCGGCGATCACGGCGACGAGGAGCACGAGACAGGCCGCGCCGGCGGCGATCGCCGCGAGGCGGATCGTCCGGCGACGGTCGGGTCCGCCCGTGCGGGCGCGCCGGTGGCTGCCGCCACGGCCATGGCTCTCTTCACGCGGCCCGGCGTCGGCCCCGTCGGCGTACACGTCCATCTGCTCGGTGTCCACGTCACCGGCGCCCTCGCCGTACGCCCTGTCGTCGTACTCGCCCTGCCAGCCGTGCGCGGCGGCCGGGTCCGTGTACGCCTCATAGGCCGGTGCCGTCCGGCCGTCGGGGTACGGGTAGTACACGTTCGGCGCTCCCTGGGGCTCGGGCTCGCCGTCCGCCCCGTTGCCGTTCTGAGGGTGCATGGACATGGCGGCGCATTGTAGGCACTGCAAGGGCTTACGGCGTACTGGGCGAACATACCGACCCAAAACGCCACGTCTCACGTGGTGGAAAACACCCCCCGCCGAGCGTTACACGGCCGTAAGCTCACGGTCATGCAGGTGATCCAGTCCACGAAGCTCGCCAATGTCTGCTACGAGATCCGGGGGCCGGTTCTCGAGGAGGCGATGCGGCTGGAGGCAGCGGGACACCGCATCCTCAAGCTCAACACCGGCAACCCGGCCGCTTTCGGGTTCGAGTGCCCGCCCGAGATCCTGGAGGACATCCTCCGCAACGTCTCGTCGGCGCACGGCTACGGCGACGCGAAGGGCCTGCTCGCGGCGCGCCGGGCCGTCGTGATGCACAACCAGACCCTCGGCATCGAGACGGACGTCGAGCACGTCTTCGTCGGCAACGGCGCCTCCGAGCTGATCGTGATGGCGATGCAGGGCCTCCTCGACGACGGGGACGAGGTGCTGATCCCGGCGCCGGACTACCCGCTGTGGACGGCGGCCGTGTCCCTGTCCGGCGGTACGGCGGTGCACTACCGCTGTGACGAGCAGTCCGACTGGATGCCGGACCTCGCGGACATCGAGCGCAAGGTCACCGACCGCACCAAGGCGATCGTCATCATCAACCCGAACAACCCGACGGGCGCGGTGTACGACGAGGCGATGCTGCGCGGGCTGACCGACATCGCCCGCCGCCACAACCTCCTGGTCTGCTCGGACGAGATCTACGACAAGATCCTGTACGACGGCGCGACGCACACGCCGACCGCCGCGATCGCCCCCGACCTGCTGACGCTCACCTTCAACGGGATGTCCAAGGCGTACCGCGTCGCGGGCTACCGGGTCGGCTGGATGTCGATCTCGGGGCCGCGGGCGCACGCCGACTCCTACATCGAGGGTCTGACGATCCTCGCGAACATGCGACTGTGCGCGAACATGCCGGGTCAGCACGGAGTGGTCGCCGCGCTGAGCGGGCGGCAGACCATCAACGACCTGGTGCTGCCCGGCGGGCGGCTCAAGGAGCAGATGGATGTCGCGTACGACCTGCTGACGCAGATCCCGGGCGTGAGTTGTGTACGGCCGAAGGGTGCGCTGTATCTCTTCCCCCGGCTGGATCCGAACGTCTTCAAGATCAAGGACGACCGGCAGATGGTCCTTGACCTGCTGCGCCGCGAGAAGATCATGGTCGTCCAGGGGACGGGCTTCAACTGGCCCGAGCCGGACCACTTCCGTGTGGTCACGCTCCCGACGGTCGGGGACCTGATCGACGCGGTGACCCGGATCGGGAACTTCCTGGACGGCTACGGCCAGCCGTAGACCCCCGCCGCCCCGCCGAATTTCCGACTTCACTCAACTTTAGACGAAATCTAAGCTAGGATGGTTTCCTGTCAGCACAGGAGGCCATCCCATGTACGAACCGATCCGCACCAAGTCGGTCCACACGATGGCCGGCACCGCCTCGGACTTCCCCCACCGGTCGCGCGAGGAGGAGCTGGACATCCAGCTCGCCGGTCACCTCGCCGCCCTCCTTGCGGTGACGGACGAGCTGCGCACCCTCGCCCCCTCCGACGACCTGGACACGGCGGCCGACCGGCTCGCCGAGCAGGTGGCCCGGCTGCGCGCCGGACTGCCGCCCGTACGGTCGTCGGCCACCGCCGAACCGCGGGTCGCGGCCCTGCACGAGCGGGCGCACGCCCTCGCCGGCCGCGCCCTCGTCGTCGCCGCGTCCCGCGCCGACACGGCCGCCGCGATCCTCGCCGCCGAACGCATGGACGCCCACGCGGCGCCCACCCACCGGGAACTCACGCCCTCCGCCTGAGCCCGCCCCCCTGAGCGGCCCCGGTCCGCGTGCACCCGCAGCGACGCGCGGACCGGGCGCCATGATCCACTGAAGGGGAACCCCCGGCTCCCGTTGCATACCGGGATCAGGGTGTCACCCTGTGTTCACCCCCGGCCGGGGGAACGTTCCGTTCCGAGGCGCACTCTCCCGGTGTGAGACGTATCGCAGGGATCGTCCTGGCGGTGCTGTTGATGGGCGGCGTGGTAGCAGCCGTCATCGCGGGCCGCGATGGTCAGGACAAGAGCACGGCAACGAAGACCGTGCAGGGAGTGATCGGATCGGAGAAGGCGGAGTTCTTCGCCGATCCCGACGTGGTGAAGGCCCTCGCTGCCAAGGGCTACACCGTGAAGACGGAGACCTCCGGGTCGTGGGCCATGGAGGGGCTGAACCTCAAGGGGTACGACTTCGCGTTTCCGTCCAGCAAGGCGCCCGCCGACGAGCTCGCCGCCAAGTACCACGTACGGCAGCCGTTGCCGCGGCCCTTCTACTCACCGCTCGTCGTCGTGGCCCACCGCAGCGCCGCCGAGGTGCTGGAGGCCAACGGGCTGGCTACCGCGGGCAAGGGCAGCGGCACGCTGAAGATGGCCGAGTACCTGAAGGCGGCCGAGCACGACCGGACCTGGCAGCAGCTCAAGGGGGCGGAGAAGCACGGCGAGTTGAGCGGCACGCTCTACATCGCCAGCACCGACCCGGTCAGCTCCAACTCCGGCGCGCTCTACCTCGCCGCCGCCTCGTACGTCGCCGACGGCGGACGCGTGGCCGCGGACAGCGCCGCCGTCACCCGCACGGCGCCCCTGATGCGCAAGCTGATCAGCGTCCAGGGAGCCCAGCAGACCAGCACGGACGCGGCGTTCAGGGACTTCGTGAGCGGCGCGGGCAACCCGCTGGTCCTGGTGTACGAGTCGCAGGTCGCCTCGCTGCTCACCCAGGGCCAGGGCGGCACGGACGACCTCACGGTCCTGTACCCGGACACCACAGCGAACAGCGACCACACCGTCGTACCGCTGACTCCGGAGGGCCGGGCCCTGGGTGAACTCCTCAGCACCGACCCGGTGTTGCGCAAGCTCGCCGTACGGCACGGGTTCCGGCCGCAGGGCACGACCGCGGAGTTCACGGCGGCCACCACCGGCCACACCACGTATCTCAACCAGACGCTGACCGGCGTCCGGCAAGCGCCCGTGCCCGCCTCCAAGGTGCTGCACGAGATGGCGCGCCGGGCCGGGAATCAGTAGGGGGACAGCACCACATGACTACCGAGGACACCTTCACCCTCACACCGCCCGAGGCCGTGACGCCCGTGCCCCGTGAGAAGGCCGGGGGCCTGGTGCCCGTCGACCCGGCCGTGCAGGACGAGATGGCGCGCAGAGCTGCCGAGTACGTCGACGGGCTGGCCGCCCTGGACGCCCGCTCCCCCGAGTTCGCCGGCAAGGTCGGCGAGATCGCGGGCCTGGGCGCCGGCGAGATGCGGGGCGCCACCGCACAGTCCAACCGCATGCTGGAGCGCACCATCCGGAGCCTGCCGGGCAAGGGCGAGGACGCCCAGTCGCATGTCGCCGGATCACTCGTCGAACTGCGGCGCGTGGTCGAGGACCTGGACCCGCGGGACCTGTCCGCGAACAAGGGCCGCAAGTTCCTCTCCCGGCTCCCGGGCGGCAACAGACTGCGCGACCACGTCGCCAAGTACGCCTCCGCGCAGGGCACGTTGAACAAGATCGTGGGATCGCTGCGCGGCGGCCAGGACGAACTGCGGCGCGACAACGCCGCGCTCGGGACCGAGCGCGTCCGCCTCTGGGAGACGATGGGCAAGCTCCAGGAGTACGTCGTCCTCACCCAGGCCCTGGACACGGCGGTCGAGCAGCACATCACCGGCGTCGAGTCCCAGGACCCGGCGCAGGCGGACACCCTGCGCGCCGACGTCCTCTTCCCGGTGCGCCAGAAGCACCAGGACCTGCTGACCCAACTCGCGGTGTGCGCCCAGGGATACCTGGCCATGGACGTCGTACGGCGCAACAACGACGAGCTGATCAAGGGCGTCGACCGGGCGGCCACCACCACCGTCTCCGCGCTGCGCATCTCCGTGATGCTCGCCTCCGCCCTCGACAACCAGCGCAAGGTCGTCGACCAGGTCAACGCCCTGCGCGGGACGACGGAGGACCTCATTCGCGGCAACGCGGAGATGCTCGCCACACAGTCCGGGGAGATCCAGCGGATCGCCGCCGACCCGGCCGTGGGCGCGGAGACGCTGCGCAACGCCTTCCAGTCGATCTATCGCACGCTCGACGCGATCGACACGTACAAGGCGCAGGCCACCGAGACCATGGCGGCCACGGTGGAGTCCCTGACGTCCGAACTCCAGCACGCGACCGGCTACTTGGAGCGCAGCCGCGCCCAGAGCGCCCTCGAAGGGGGCACTCTGTGAGACTGCGCGTCACCGCCCTCGCGGCACTCGCCCTGCTGACCGCGGCCTGCACCGCGCAGGGGCACAGCTCGGGCGGCTCCTCCGAGGCGCCCGAGCCCGGCACTCTGCGCGTCCTCGCCTCCAGCGAGCTCAGCGACATGGCGCCGGTCCTCGAACGCATCCGCATGGACACCGGCATCACGGTGAAGCCCACCTACATGGGCACCCTCACCGCCGTCGACCTGCTCGCCCGGGGCAGGGCGGACGGCTCGTACGACGCGCTGTGGCTGTCCTCCAACGACTATCTGCGGCTGCGCCCGGACGCCGCGAAGAAGGTCCTCTCCGAGACGCCCGTGATGTCCAGCCCGGTCGCGATCGGCGTCAAGCCGGACACCGTACGGGAGTTGGGCTGGAAGCCGGAGTCGGTGACCTGGTCGCAGGTCGAGAAGGCGGTGGCGGACGGGAAACTGACGTACGGCATGACCGACCCGGCACGCTCCAACTCCGGTTTCTCCACGCTGATTTCGGTGGCCTCGGGGCTGTCCGGCGCCCAGTCCGCGCTGACGGACAGGGACGTGGACAAGGCGACCCCGCAGCTGAAAGCGTTCTTCAAGGGGCAGAAGCTGACGTCGGGTTCGTCGGGCTGGCTGGCGACGGCGTACCAGCGCCGCGGCACCGTGGACGCGCTGCTCAACTACGAGTCGGTCCTCAAGGGCATGAAGGGGCTGACCGTGATCCGGCCCCGCGACGGCGTCGTCACCGCCGACTATCCGCTCTCCTCCCTCACCGCCACCAGCCAGGACACCCGTGACACGGTCCGCCGCCTCACCGAGGCGCTGCGCACCCCGGACGTCCAGCGGCGGATCACCGAGACCACGCTGCGCCGCCCGGTCGTCGCCTCCGTCGCCCCGGCGTCCGGACTCGACACGAGCCGGCGGCGTGAACTCCCCTTCCCCGGCAGCCGATCGGTCGCCGACCGGCTTCTCGACTCGTACGAGAACAAGCTGCGCCGCCCGTCGCGGACCGTCTACGTCCTCGACACCTCGGGCTCGATGGACGGCGACCGCCTCGACCGGCTGAAGACGTCGCTCACCGACCTGACCGGCGACTTCCGCGACCGCGAGGAGGTGACGCTGATGCCGTTCGGGTCCGGGGTCAAGAGCGTGCACACCCATGTGGTGCGACCCGAGGACCCGAAGGCCGGGCTCGACGGGATCCGCAAGGACACCAAGGCCCTCGACGCCTCCGGCGACACCGCGATCTACACCTCGCTGGAGAAGGCGTACGAGCATCTGGGCGCCGACGACGACACGTTCACCTCGATCGTGCTGATGACCGACGGCGAGAACACCAAGGGCGCGAGCCCCGCGGAGTTCGACGGCTTCTACCGGCAACTCCCCGGTGGGCCGCGGGAGATACCGGTCTTCCCGATCCTGTTCGGCGACTCCGACCGCTCCGAACTCCAGCACATCGCCGAGCTGACCGGCGGCCGCCTCTTCGACGCCCGGAAGGGCTCGCTCGACGGCGCCTTCGAGGAGATCCGTGGCTACCAGTAGAAGCCCCCTGAGGTATCTCGAATCACGCAAGAACCTCACCGGCAGCGCCTGCGGAATCGTCGGCCTCGCGCTGACCTTCACGGGGGTCGCGGGCCCGTACTGGCCCGCCGTCGTCGCCGGGCTGTACGGCGCGGGCGCCCTCGTCGCCCCGCCGGAGCGCCCGCCGCTGCCGGACTTCCCCGACCCGTCCGCCCAACTCGACGAGCTGCGCGGTGACTTCGCCACCCTGCGGGAGTACCTCACCGGCGTCGAGCTGCCGCCCGCCGCCGCGGGCCGCCTCACCGAGCTGACCGAACTGCTCGCCGCCCTGCTGGACCCTGGGTGGGTCGCCGAGGTTCTCGCACAGGACCCGGAGGGCATCCACGCCCTGTCCCGCGCCGTGCGGCAGGACGTCCCGGAGGCCGTCGACACCTTCGTCCGCACCCGCTGGTGGACCCGGCTGACGCCCGGCAGCGAACCGCCGGAACGCCACCTGGAACGGCAGTTGACGCTGCTGCACGACGAGGCCGACCGGCTCGCCGCCACCCTCAGGGAGACGGAGGCCCGGCGGCAGGAGTCGCACACGCGGTACCTGGAGGACCGGGGCCGGTCCAACTGAGCCCGGATCAGCCGCCGTTGTTCGCCGCCACCGCCGCGATCACCACGATGAGCAGGATGACGGCCACCAGGAGCGCGATCTTCAGCGCTCCGAACCCGCGACCGGACGCGGCGGGTTGGGGCACGTCCGGCACGGGCACCGACCGGGGCGCCGGGCCGTTGAACACGTCGTGCCCGGTGAGCGCGGCCCGCGTGCACCAGGGGCAGTGCTGGAGATGGGAGCCGTACGTGTGCAGCGGCCGGTTCGAACAGGCCCGTACCTGCGAGCGCTCCTTGTCGAGGGCGCGCAGCCAGGCCTCCGCCGGGGGCCTGGCCGCGGGGGCGAGGACGCCGGGGCCGAAGGCGGCGCGGGCCAGCGTGAGCAGTTCATGGGGCAGCACGGAGGGGTCGATGGTGCCGCGCGGGATGACGACCAGCTCGGGGCGGACCACGTAGGAGCAACTACTGGCGATGTTGTCCTTGACGGTCGACTGCGACGCGCTCTCGTGCGGGACGCCCCCGAAGGGGTGGTTGCCGGCCGTCAGCAGCTGGTAGACGAGGACCGCGAGGGCGAAGTCGTCGGTGGCGCGGGTGGCGGGGCCGCCGGCCTGCCGCTCGGGGGACGAGTAGTCGGCGGTGTGCATCAGGCAGGGGAAGGGCTCGCCGGTCACCGGGTCGGTGAAGGAGATGGAGTCGCAGTCGAGGAAGGTGATGAAGCCGTTCGCGTCGACCACCACGTTGCTGCTGGAGAAGTCGCCGATGACGAGGTTGTCGTAGTGCATGCGGGCGGTCATGAAGGCGAGGTTCCAGGCGACACCGAGCAGGAAGCGCCAGTCGGCCCGGTCGGGGAAGAGCTTGATGCGCTGGGCGCGGGTGAACAGGCCGATCAGCTGGACGTGCTGGGGCTCGCCGAAGCGGCGCATCGCGTAGCCGAGGAACTCGCCGCGTGCGCCGCGGGCGATCGCGGTGGGCCAGGCCAGTTCGGGCGGCTGGGAGCTGTCGGTGGGGCGGGCGGCGAGCGGGGACATGGTGAGCATCCGGGTCAGCCGGCGCTCCTGTTCGGGGCCCGGCGGTTCGCGGTAGATCTTGACGACGATGCCGTCGTTGCCGACGACCGGGTAGACGGCCGCCTGGCCGCCGCCCTTGAGCGGCTGCTCGGCGAGGGTGACGGGTTTCCCGTCGAGGTACACGACGAGTCCGCTCATGGCCGCGCCTTCGGCGGTGCTTTGCGCACGGCCCGCAGCAGGGTCTTGTCGTCGGCGTTCAGCGCGGTCAGGCGGTCCGAGCGGAGCAGGGTGGCGAGGCCTTCGTGCGCGTTCTCGGAGACGGCGCCGGGGGTGTCGAGGGAGCGGAACACGGCGTCGACGAAGGAGGTGTTCGGGGTCTGCGGGGCGCCGCCGGGCCTGGCCAGCGCGGCCTGCGCGAGTCCGTCGGTGGACAGCAGGACGCCGTCGATGCCCTCGTCGGAGACGCAGTCGGTGTGCAGCCAGCGGGTGGCGTCCGGCGAGGTGAGGAACACCGTCTCGTTGCTGTACTCGCTGGCGGCGGCCGTCTGCGGCAGCAGATGGAACTGCCGCTCCCCGTCCTCCGTCCCCGCACGCACTACGACGAAGCCGTCGCCGACGGTGAGATGGCCGAGCCAGCCCGGGGCGAGCACCACCACGGTGAGGGTGGTGGCGAAGTCCGCGGCGTCTGCGCCGGTGTGGTCGAGGAACATCTTGCTGACGTCGTGGTAGGCGTCCTCCAGCAACTCGTGTACTGCTTCCCCGGGTTGGAGGTCGGCGGCAGCGGCCGCCCGCCGCCCGAAGTGCTCCATGGCCAGGTCGACCGCGAGCCGCGAGCCCTCCTCGGAGCGCGGCCGGCTGCCCGCGCCGTCCGCGACCGCGAGGACCGCCACGGACGGCGAAGCCGTGTACGCGCAGGCGTCCTGGCAGGGCAGACCCTGGCGTCGGTGGCGGTAGCCCTCGACGCTCATGCCGTGGATCCGCCACGGCGACCGGTGTGTGTCCGTCGCGGCCATGGGTCAGGTTTCCCAGGCCGGCCGCTGGGTCTTGAACTGGCTGAAGATCTTCTCGAACACCTCGTCGCCCGCGCCCTTCTGCTCGGCGTTCGCGCTGGCGGACATCATCTGGAGCAGCTCGCGGAACGGGAACCCCTGGAGGCGGGCGTTGAACTTCGGCGCGAACGCCTGGAGCACCTGCTCCCCCATGTCGGTGATGCCGCCGACGCCGATCGCGTACAGCCGGAACCGGCGGGCGCGCTGCTCCTCGGCGAGCACGGGGATCAACCGGTGCCAGGAGTCGGTGAGATGGCCGGTGCCGTCGGTCGGCAGACCATCGGTGACCAGGCAGATCTGCGGGCGGTAGTACTGGAGTCCGGAGGCGCGCAGCTCGGCCTTGCGGGCCGCGATGATGTGCATCGACAGCTCCAGCGCCTCCGTCATCAGGGTCACCCCGGCGGCGGCGAGCTGCGGCGGCTGGAACATGTGGGCGGGCAGAAACGGGCTCACCGGGGCGCGGGGAGGCAGGAGTTGGGGGCCGCGCCAGCAGCCGACGCCCTGTCCGCCGAAGGTGACGACGGCGACCTCGACGCTGTAGCTGAGGCTGACGTCGTCGTGCAGCTCACGGGTCCATTCCATGAGCGCGCTGTTGAGTGTCTGTATGGGCGGTCCCGCCATGGAGCTGGACGTGTCGAGGCACAGCACGAGCGGCAGGCGCTGCGCGTTGTTCTCGAACTCGATGTCGGCGTACTCCGCCGGCATCGTGGGCGGGTATTCGCTGTGCATGGCTTCTCCTGGTGGACCAGTGCGTGTGCCGGTGCGTGGACCGGTGCGTTTGCGGATGCCGGTGCGTTGTCCGGTGCGGGTGCGCTGTCGGGTTCCGGTGCGCTATCGGGTGCCCTTTGCGTGCCGTCCGGCGGCGGGCGGGAAGGCGTAGAGGACGTCGGAGTCCCGCTCCCGCGCGTCGGTGACGTCGACGAGGCTCCCCGGGGCGGGCGGTGGCCGTCCGGGCTCGGCCCACACGGCCCGGTACAGGATGCGGTCCAGCTCGACATAGCCCTGGGGGTGCAGTGCGGTGCGCACGGTCGCCGTACGGGCGGGACCCGTGCGGGCACCGACCTGCCGTCCGTAGCGGGGCGCCGGTGCGACGAGCAGCCGGGTGGTGCTCTCGTCTGCTGCCCGGGGGTCGGCTCCGGGGGCGTCGGCTCCCCGGGCGCGGGCGGCGGGCAGGGCGCCGACGCCGGGCGCGGCGAGGGCGGCGGCCCGGACGGGCCTCGCGGACCGGGCGGCCGGGGCGCGGGAAGAGTGGGAGGAGCGGCGGACGGCCGTGACGAAGGCGGCGAGGAGGGCCAGCAGGACGGCGCTCATGCCTGCGATGACCCAGGTGGTGGTGTTGATGCCGTTGCTCTCGCCGCCTTTGCTCTTGCCGCCGTCGTTCCCGCCGGTGGTCGCGCCGCCCTTGTTGGCGCTCGTATCGCTGGGCTGCGGGTCCTGCGGGACGCCCGAGGAGACGACGTAGAGGTGGGTGGCGAGGTTGGCCACGTGGTTCTGGCTGATCAGCTCGTCGCCGCTCAGCGGCCGCGTCTTCGGCGGGGCGTCGGCGACCTGGTCGCACAGCGGTTTGTCGGGCTTCCTGTCACAGATGCGGAGTTGTTTCAACCAGTCCAGGGCCGGAGCGTGCAGCCGGGTGATCTGGGCGCCGCCGTCCACGAGGCGGCCGGTCGCCAGCACGAGCAGTGCCGTCCCGCCCTCGCCGGTTTCCTTCCCCTTGGGCACCCGGACGACGAGCTTGCCCCGGTTGTCGTAGAGCTTCTGCGCGACGCCCTTGTCGACGTGCCGGCTGTCGAACGGCACGGTGTCGTTCAGGGTGATCTCGACGGTCCCCTCGTGGATCAGGCCGGACCAGCAGTCCAGCCGCGCCGCGAAATCCCCTGGGCACGCGGTGTCGCCGGCCGCGGCCGCCGACCCCACCGGCACCAGTGCGCACAGCATTCCGAGAAGCACCGCGAAGTGCAGCGAACGCTTCATTGGCAACCCCCGTCGGCCAAAGGCACACCCCCGTGGCCTTGAAAGGCACTCGCCCAATAGTGGGGGTAAGTGGCGGGCGCCCGAAAGGGGTTGGCGCCCACCACAGCTTTCACTTCTACAACTTGAACACCTGATGGCACCGGGAGAACATCTGTCGCGCCCGTTCCACCCAATCACTGGCCAGAGCATCGAAATCCGTCTGGGTGATCCGGCAGGTCAGTGGCAGGTCGCAGACCCCGGCGAGACAGGGGCGCGGACCTCGTACGTCCCATACGGAAAGCATGGGATTCAATTGTTCGGTGTTCCATGCGTTCGACGCGGCGGCGGCGACAGCGAGTTGGTCCTGCCGCAGGTAATGGCCGTCCGTCGCAAAGGCGACAAGGAGCCGTTTGGTGGCCATGAAGCGCACCGTGACCATCCGCCCCGTCTCCTTGAGATCGAATTGCAGGGAGACGGAATCGGCGTCGTGCGCGGTGTGGTAATTCCTTCGGGCCACCCAGTTCTGCACCAACTGCCGCCAGTGCACGCCGATTTCGAGGACCTGACCGGGCAGGGGTTCAGCGGCCGCCACGGCCCACCGCCTCGGCGACCATCGCGTCGGTCAGCCCGGCGTCCAGCAGCGCCTGGGCGTGCAGCAGCAGACAGGACGACACCGAGACGCTCGTACTCGCGTTGCGGCGGTAGATCAGCTCCTTGGTCTTCACCTTGATGCTCCTGGCCACGTTGGGCGGAGGCCAGGCCGCCGGTTTCGGGTGCTCCTCCAGCAACTCCGCGAGGAGGTCGTCCAGTACGGGCCGGTCCTCGGGCCGCTTGGCCAGGCAGTGCGCGATGACGTCCCGCATCCCCTGGGGCACGCCGTCGAGTTGGGGCTGCTCGTGGGCGACCCGGTAGCGCACCGCCTCCCCGCTTCCGTGCGGTGCGCGGCCGGTGAGGGCGTACACCAGCACTCCACCGAGCGAGAAGACGTCGCTGGGCGTGCCCACCCGCGCCCCGGTCACCTGCTCGGGCGACATGAACGGCGGTGTGCCGACCACGACGCCGACCTGGGTGAGGCCGGGTGCGCCGTCGACCCGGGAGATGCCGAAATCGATGACGCGCGGACCGTCGGAGGCGAGCAGGACGTTCGCCGGTTTCAGGTCCCGGTGGATCACCCGGGCGGCGTGGATCGCCTGCAGTGCCTCGACCAGGCCCGCGCCGAGCCGCCGCACCTGGGGTTCGGGCAGCGGCCCGTCCGTGCGGACCGCCTCGGCGAGCGAGGGCCCGGTGACATACATCGTGGCCAGCCACGGCAGTTCGGCCTCCGTGTCGGCGTCGACCACGGCCGCGGTGTACGCGCCGCTCACCTTCCGCGCCGCCTCGACCTCCCGCGCGAACCTCGTCCTGAACTCGGCCTCCGCCGCGAGTTCCGCGCGCACCACCTTGACCGCCACCTCCATCCCGGCCCGCGTACGGCCGAGATACACCCATCCCATCCCACCGGAACCGAGCCGCCCCACGATCTGGTACGGCCCCACCTGCATGGGATCGCTGACCGGTGTGCGCACCCCCGCTCACCTCATTTCGGGCTTCTTTGCACGATGTCAGGAGTGTCCCGCGATTCCACGGCTTTTTCAGCCAGTCGGGCGCCCTTCAACCCCCCGGGCAGCCGAAAGAGCCGGGGCCCCGCACACCGTTGTGCGGGGCCCCGGCTCCCGGGATTGCCGTCACCGCGGCCGGCCTTGACGACGTCGCAGGTCAGGGCAACGGACCGGCCGCGGAGTTCGAGGGGGCGTCAGCCCAGGCGCTGGACCAGCGCGCGGTACTCGTCCCACAGCTCCTTCGGCGTGTGCTCGCCGAAGGTGTTGAGGTGCTCGGGCACGAGCGAGGCCTCCTCGCGCCACACCTCCTTGTCGACCGTGAGCAGGAAGTCCAGGTCGGACTCGGAGAGGTCGAGACCCTCGGTGTCGAGGGCGCCCTTGGCCGGCAGCACGCCGATCGGTGTCTCGACGCCCTCGGCCCTGCCGTCGAGCCGGTCCACGATCCACTTCAGGACGCGGCTGTTCTCGCCGAAGCCGGGCCAGACGAACTTGCCCTCGTCGTTCTTGCGGAACCAGTTGACGTAGTAGATCTTCGGCAGCTTGGACTGGTCCTTGTCCTTGGCCACGTCGATCCAGTGCCCCATGTAGTCGCCCATGTTGTAGCCGCAGAACGGCAGCATGGCGAAGGGGTCGCGGCGCAGCTCGCCGACCTTGCCCTCGGCGGCGGCGGTCTTCTCGGAGGCGACGTTCGCGCCGAGGAAGACGCCGTGGTTCCAGTCGAAGGACTCGGTGACCAGCGGGACCGCGGTCGCGCGACGGCCGCCGAAGAGGATCGCCGAGATCGGCACGCCCTTGGGGTCCTCCCACTCGGGCGCGATGATCGGGCACTGCGAGGCGGGGGTGGTGAAGCGGGCGTTGGGGTGGGCGGCCGGGACGCCGGACTCCGGGGTCCAGTCGTTGCCCTTCCAGTCGGTCAGGTGCGCCGGAGTCTCCTCCGTCATGCCCTCCCACCAGACGTCGTTGTCGTCCGTGAGCGCGACGTTGGTGAAGACGGAGTTGCCCCAGAGCGTCTTCATCGCGTTGGCGTTGGTGTGCTCACCGGTGCCGGGCGCGACGCCGAAGAAACCGGCCTCGGGGTTGATCGCGTACAGCCGGCCGTCCTCGCCGAACCGCATCCACGCGATGTCGTCACCGATCGTCTCGACCGTCCAGCCGGAGACCGTCGGCTCCAGCATGGCGAGGTTCGTCTTGCCGCAGGCGCTCGGGAAGGCGGCGGCGACGTACTTCGACTCGCCCTGCGGGGGCGTCAGCTTGAGGATCAGCATGTGCTCGGCGAGCCAGCCCTCGTCGCGCGCCATGACGGAGGCGATACGCAGGGCGTAGCACTTCTTGCCGAGCAGCGCGTTGCCGCCGTAGCCCGAGCCGTACGACCAGATCTCGCGGCTCTCCGGGAAGTGCGAGATGTACTTCGTGGAGTTGCACGGCCACGGGACATCGGCCTCACCCTCGGCCAGCGGCGCTCCGAGCGTGTGCACAGCACGCACGAAGAAGCCGTCGGTGCCCAGCTCGTCCAGCACCGCCTGGCCCATGCGGGTCATGGTGCGCATGGAGACGGCGACGTACGCGGAGTCGGTGATCTCGACGCCGATCGCGGAGAGGTCCGAGCCGAGCGGGCCCATGCAGAACGGGACGACGTACAGGGTGCGGCCGCGCATCGAGCCGCGGAAGACGCCCTTCTCACCGCTGAAGATCTCCCGCATCTCGGCGGGGTCCTTCCAGTGGTTGGTGGGGCCGGCGTCCTCCTCCTTCTCGGAGCAGATGAACGTCCGGTCCTCGACGCGCGCGACATCGGTCGGGTCGGAGGCGGCGTAGTACGAGTTCGGGCGCTTGATCGGGTCGAGCTTCCGGAAGGTGCCCTTGCGGACGAGCTCCTCGCTCAGACGCTCGTATTCGGCCTCGGAACCGTCACACCAGACCACGTTGTCCGGCTCGGTCAGTTCTGCGATCTCGTTCACCCACGAGATCAGTTCCTTGTGCTGGGTGGGGACGGTGGAGGGAGCCGCGATGTCGCGCGCCACGATTGCTCCTAGATGAGGGGTTTTATGTTGAGTGCCCCGTGGGGGCTGCGACCCGGATGCTTCGTGGTGATTGCCCTGGCGCTCATCCGGTGCCGACCACACTCATTTGATCATCCGACGCAACTGCGCATATGTCCAGAGGGCCTCACACCTGAGCGGAGTGACCATCACCACTCCCGAGAAGGTTTCCTGACGCACATCGCCGGTTCACCCCCAGTACCCCCGAACGGCCGTACCACCGCGCGTGAGAGCATGGACACTATTGACCGTTCATTGCGTCGTACTGATACGTAACTTACGGTTCCGTAGGTACGATTCGTTCCATGACTTCGCCCGTCCCCGACGCGCCCACGGACTCGCCGGCCGACAGCCGCGGGTCCGGCGCGGCCTCCCTGCCGCACCAGCTCACCCACACCGCGCTGCAAGAGGTCAAGCCCAAGCTGCGAGGCTGGCTGCACCTCGGCATGTTCCCGGCCGCGCTCGTCTCCGGCCTGGTGCTCACCGCTCTCGCGGACACCACCCGTGCCCGTATCGCCTGCGGGATCTTCGCCCTGACGGCCTGTCTGCTGTTCGGCGTGAGCGCGGTCTACCACCGCGGCACCTGGAGCCCGCGCATGGACGGCGTCCTGCGCAGACTCGACCACGCGAACATCTTCCTGATCATCGCGGGCACCTACACCCCGCTGACGATGCTGTTGCTGCCGGGCACCAAGGGGCAGTGGCTCCTGTGGAGCATCTGGGCCGCGGCGGCGGCGGGCATCATCTTCCGGGTGTTCTGGGTCGGCGCCCCGCGCTGGCTCTACACCCCCTGCTACATCGCGATGGGCTGGGCGGCCGTCTTCTTCCTCCCCGACTTCCTGCACACGGGCGGCGTCGCCGTCCTCGTCCTGGTCGTCGTGGGCGGTCTGCTCTACAGCGCGGGCGGCGTCATCTACGGCATCAAGCGCCCCAACCCGTCACCGCGCTGGTTCGGCTTCCACGAGGTCTTCCACTCCCTCACGCTCGCGGCGTTCGCCGTGCACTACGTCGGCATCTCACTGGTGGCCTATCAGCACGGGTGATCCCCTCCCACCAGCTTCTTTCCAGGGCCGCGGCTTACCAGCCGCGGCCCTTTGCCATGTCTTGAAGGCGCCTCCCCATTGACAGTCGCCCCTTTTTGAGAGCTACTCTCATTTCATGGTTACTGTCACTCAGCACGAAGACACCCGGCGCGACCCCCGCCGCTGGTGGGCCCTCGGGGCCCTGGTCGCGAGCATGCTGGTGCTCGGCTTCGACATGACGATCCTCAACGTGGCCCTGCCGACGATGGCCCGGGACCTCGGCGCCTCCACCGGCCAGCAGCAGTGGATGGCCGACGCCTACGTCGTCGTCTTCGCCTCGCTGATGCTCCCGGCGGGCCTGCTCGGCGACCGCTTCGGACGGCGCCGGATGCTCATCACGGGCCTCGCGATCTTCCTCGCCGGATCCCTGCTCGGCGCCCTCGCCGGTGATGTCACGCCCGTCGTCGTCGCCCGCGGCGTGATGGGGATCGGCGGCGCGCTCGTGATGCCGCTCGCCCTGGCCGTCCTGCCCTCGCTCTTCGGGCCCGACGAGCGCACCAAGGCCGTGGGCGCCGTCTCCGCCGCCTCCGCGCTGGGCCTGCCGCTCGGCCCGATCATCGGCGGCTGGCTCCTCAACCACTTCTGGTGGGGCTCGGTCTTCCTGGTCAACGTGCCGATGGCCGCGATCGGCATCGCCGCCTGCGTGTTCCTGCTCCCCGAAACGCGCGACCCCGCCTCCCCCAAGGTGGACGCCGTCTCCACCGCGCTCACCGCGGCCGGCCTCAGCATCCTCATCTACGCGATCATCGAGGCCCCGCACCGCGGCTGGGGCGACCCGCTGATCCTCGCCTTCTTCGCCGGCTCCGCGGCCCTGGTCGCGCTCCTCGTCGCACGGGAGCGCCGCAGCGCCCGTCCGATGCTGGACCTCTCCCTCCTCACCCAGCGCGGCTTCCTGCTGAACACCCTCGCCGCGACCCTGGTGATGTTCGTGCTGTCGGGGCTGATGTTCGTGCTGCCGCAGTATCTGCAGGCGGTCCTCGGGCAGGACGCGCTCGCCACCGGGGTGCGGCTGCTGCCGATGATGGCCGGACTGCTGGTGGCCGCGAAGGGCGCGGGTCCCCTGGTCGGGAAGTTCGGACCGCGCGCGGTGGTCAGCGCGGCCCTGGTCGCGCTCGCCTTCGCCGGGTTCCTCGGCAGCCGTACGACGGTCGGCGACGGCTACGGATTCACCGCCCTGTGGCTTTCCGTCGCCGGACTGGGCTTCGGGTTCGCCGTCGTCCCCGCGATGTCCGCGGCCCTCGGCACGCTGCCCCGCGACCGGGCCGGCAGCGGCTCCGGCCTGCTGATGACAGTGCGTCAGGTGGGCAGCGCGATCGGTATCGCCCTGCTCGGCTCGCTCCTGGCGAGCGCGTACGGCGGACGGCTCGACACCTCCGGGCTGCCGCACGCGGCCGCCACCACCGCCGGGGACTCCGTGATCGGCGCCCATGTCGTCGCGGCCCGGCTCGGCGACCACGCCCTCGCGGCCTCCGCCGACGCCGCCTATCTGCACGGCATGGACCTGGTCCTGCTGGTCACCGGGATCGCCGCGCTCGTCACGGCGCTGCTGGCCGCGGCGCTGCTGCCGAACCCGGCGCCCGCGGCCCCGCCCGCCCCCGCCGAGGACACCGCCATGGCCGCGGCCCCGGCCGATGCCGGACAATGACCGGCATGGCCGCCACCGCACACCGCTCCTCCACCGCCGCGGGGCCCCAGCCGGGCCTCCGCGAGCGGAAGAAGATGAAGACCCGCATCGCGATCCGTGACGCGACGTACCGGCTGATCCAGGAGCAGGGGTACGACGCCACCACGATCGAGCAGATCGCGGAGGCGGCCGAGGTCTCCCCGTCGACGGTCTTCCGCTACTTCCCCACCAAGGAGGACATCGTCCTCACCGACGAGTACGACCCGGTCATCGAGCAGGAGCTGACGGAGCGCCCCGCGGACGAGCCGTGGATGGACTCGCTGCGGTACGCGATGAACAAGGCGGTCGGCGTCGGCGTCACCGACGAGCCCGAGGTGACCCGGCTGCGCACCCGGCTGATGGTCGAGGTGCCCGCGGTGCGCTCCCGGATGATGGAGAGCATGTCGGTCACCGGCCGCATGCTGTGCCGGATCATCGGTCAGCGCACCGGCCTGGACCCGGACGGCCTGGAGGTACGCGTCTTCGCGATGTCCCTCATCGGCGGCCTGATGGAGACCTCCCTGTACTGGGCGGAGACGGACCACCAGGAGGACTTCGCCGCCCTGGTCGACCGCACCCTGAACGTCCTGGAACACGGGTTGCCCACCACGAAACCCTGAGGCCGGCGCCCCATCGCCCATGGCATCCTGACCCGGTGAACGGACCGGAGATCCACGTCGAATTCGCCCCCGAACTGGGGATGTTCGTCCCGCCCGCCCGGCGCACCGGCGCCACCGCGGTCGTCACCGACGGCGTCTCGACGCTCGGCCATGTCGTCGAGTCGCTCGGCGTCCCGCTGACGGAGGCCGGCGCCCTCGTCGTGAACGGACGCCCGGTGCCGGTGTCGTACATCCCCGCGGCGGGCGACACCGTGGACGTACGGCCCGTCGAGCGTCCGCAGCAGGTGCCCGGCGCGCCCCTGCGCTTCCTTCTCGACGTCCATCTCGGCACGCTGGCCCGGCGGTTGAGGCTGCTGGGCGTCGATGCGGCGTACGAGTCGACGGACATCGGCGACCCGGCGCTCGCCGCCCGCTCGGCCGCCGAGAGGCGCGTCATGCTCAGCCGTGACCGGGGCCTGCTGCACCGCCGTGAGCTGTGGGCGGGCGCCTTCGTCTACAGCACCCGGCCCGACGACCAACTCCGCGACGTTCTGGGCCGGTTCGCTCCCACCCTGATGCCGTGGACGCGGTGCACGGCCTGCAACGGTCTCCTCCAGGAAGCCACCAAGGACCAGGTCGCCGACCGTATCGAGGACGGCACCCAGCGCTCGTACGACGTCTTCGCGCAGTGCGCGCAGTGCGGCCGCGCCTACTGGAAGGGCGCGCACCACGACAGCCTGGAGGCCATCGTGGAGCGCGCCCTCGCGGAGTTCGGGAGCTGACGAGAAGAGCTAACGCCGCTTCAGATCCGCTTTCCCGCAGGCGAGTTGGTCCTTGTTCGGGTCGAGCCCCAGCGGATCGTCCTTGCCGTTGATCTTCAGGCGCCCGTAGTCGTTCTTCCTCAGCCAGGCGCAACGGGATGCCGTCGTCTTCTTCACGCCGTCCGGGAAGGCGGTCGGCACGCAGACGTTGATCGTGCCGTAGTGCCGGTCGCATCCGGAGATCGTGGTGCTGACCTTCTGCGACGTCTTCTTCTTGCCGGGCTCGGTGACCTTGCCCTCCAGCGAGTCGGCGAAGGAGTGGACGTGCGCCGAGGACGTCTCCGCGGCCAGCGCGGACGGGCCCTGGAGGTGCACCCACTTGGCCACCGACGGCACTCCGTTGGCGTCGACCGCGAAGAGCATGTACCAGCCGGGCGGGGCCAGGTTGGGGTTGCTCGTCACGTTCAGGTCGACGTTGTTGCCGTCCACGGAGAGCGGCAGGTCGACGTAGCGCTGGTTCGGGTCGGAGGAGTGGGTCACCGCGGCCGGGCGGATCAACTCGGCCTTGGCGATGGGCCGGTCGACGGTGATGCGCTGCGTGTCGCCGTACACCCACTCGTTGTCGATCACCGAAGTGATCGTCGGACGCGTGCCCTTGAGGAGATAGGGCGGGGTGTAGATGGACACGTTGTGGTTCCAGGTGCCGTTGCCCGGGTTGTCACCGGTGGCCATCACACGGCCGTCGGGGAGCAGGAACGCGGACGAGTGGTAGCCGCGGGCCTGGGGGTCGGCGGCCACGGGATCGAACGTGGAGGTGTCCGGGTCGAAGATCGACGCCTCGAAGACGGGGTTGGCGCGGTTGTGGAGTCCGCCGCCCGTCTCCAGCACCTTGCCGTCCGGCAGCAGTACGGCGGAGACGTACATCTTGCCCTGGTTGCCGGTCTCGGCCACCGGGCCGTTGCCGAGGTCGACCGTGCCCTGCGGGATCTGCGGGCCGGCGACGTACGACGGGTTGGCGGCCTTGAGGTCGATGAGGTCCGTCAGCCGGTTCGCGTCCGGGTTGGAGTCGATGTTCCCGCCGCCGATCGTGAGGACCTTCTGGTCCTGGGCGGGCGGCAGCAGCACACTGGCGGACTGGTCGCGCTGGTCCTTGTTCTGCAGGCCCGCGATGGCCGTGGTGGTGTTGGCGTCGTAGTCGTAGATCGCCGAACCGGTGCCGGGCGTGCCGTTGCCGAAGACATGGCTGCCCGAGTAGAAGAGCCGGCCGTCCTGCATCAGGATCATCGACGGGTACAGGCCCCAGAACGACCAGGTCTGGTTGACCTGCCACAGCGGCAGCCACGCCTGCTGGGCCGCCGACCAGCGCTCGGCGGTCACCGAGCCGGACGAGTCCTCGCGCAGACCGCCGAAGGAGATGATGTCCCCGTTGCCGAGCTCCGTCGCGGACGGGTACCAGTGGCCGTCGTTGAGGTCGTTGGTCTTGCTGTACGTCTCGGTGTCCGGGTCGAAGATGTACGAGTCCTTGTACCCCTCGTACCCGTGCCCGCCCGCGACCGGGAACGCCTTGTTGCCGCTCATCACGAGCACGCGCCCGTCGGCGAGTTGGACGTGTCCGGCGCAGAACATGTCCTTGGGCGTGGGGATCACCTTGTAGGAGCCGGTCGCCGGGTTGTAGACCGCGCTGGTGAAGGTGCCCGCGTTGAAGTTCTCCTCGCTGTTGCCGGAGCCGGCGATCAGCAGGACCTTGCCGTTCTTGAGGACGACGGAGTGCATGGACCGTACGGGGTTCTGCGTGGGCAGCACGTCCCACTTGCCATTGGCGCACTGGTCGGCCGTGCCGGTGCAGGTGGGCGGCGGGAGCGTGTCGGCGACCTTGTCCATCGTGTAGTCGTCGGTGGTCGCGGAGCCGGTGCCGTACACCGAGACGCCCCAGGTGATCCGGTCGGTGCCGGCCGGGACCTCGGGCGTGCGGACGCTCGCCTGGGTCCAACTTCCCTGCATGTCCAGCGTCTTGAGGTCGGTCCAGTACTGCCAGCCCGCCGTCGTGTCGTGCCGGAAGAGGGTGATCGCGGCGTCGGGGGTGGTGGTCTTGTACCAGAGCCCGAGGTCGTACTGCTTGCCCGTGGTGACCGCCGGGGCGCAGCTCGCGGACTCGGTGATCAGCGCCTTGCGGTCGCCGCTGACGCGGCGGGTCAGCGCGACCTTCATGGCCTTGGTGCCGGAGTGCGCGTCGGTCGTCGTGGTGAAGGCGAAGTCGTTGTCGCCCCAGCCGGACTTCTCCCAGCAGGACGGCATGCCGTCGGTGCCGGCCGTCTCGAAGCCCGGGTTGGTGATGAGGTTCGCGGCGGACGCGGGCTGCGGCGAGATCAGCAGCAGCCCGGCGGCGAGGCCCGCCACCGCCAGAAGCGAGGTTCTGCGTCGTGGTCGTGCGAGCCGTGCCCGTACCGGATGTGTCACGCGGTTCTCCTTGCTGTGCGGCTCCCGCCCGCGGACTCGCGGCCGCGGCGCGGCAGATAGACCAGCGCTTCGGTCCCTACGAAGCGCAGGACGAACGTCGTCACCAGCGCGAGGGCGGTCGCGGACAGCGCCCCCATCCCGAACCGGTCGACGAACAGGGCGATCAGCGGGATGCGCAGCACCAGGTCCGCGTTGGCGAGCAGCGCGAACCGGCCCACGCGGTCCCACCAGCTGCGGTGTTTGCGGCGCTCGCGGAACAGCAGATGCTCGATGAGCAGGAAGTTCCAGGCGACCCCGAACTGGTTGGCGACGATCTCGGCCGGTACGTAGTGCATGCCGAGCGTGGTGAGGGCGTACAGGCCGAAGAGGTTCGGTACGAAGCCGGTGGCGCCTATCAGTCCGAAGACCACCAAGCGGGCTACGGGCGAGGCGGTGCGCAGCCCGACGAGGTGGCGCAGGAACCGGAAGCCCTCCTGCGCGGTCGACTTGGACTCCCCCGCGAAGCGGTCCTGGAAGACGAACGGCACCTCGCTGACCTGGCGGGGGCGGCTGCGGACGGCGAGTTCGAGGAGGATCTTGTAGCCGAGCGGCTGGAGGATGTCGGCGGTGACGGCGCTGCGGCGGATCGCGAAGAAGCCGCTCATCGGGTCGCTGATGCCGCGCAGCCGGCGCGGGAACAGCGTCTTGGTGAGCCAGGTCGCGCCGCGCGAGACGGCGATGCGGTAGCCGCCCGCGAGTCCGGCGCGGCTGCCGCCCTTGATGTAGCGGGAGGCGACGACCAGTCCGGCGGAGGAGCGTTCCCCGGTGGCCACCAGCTCCGGTACCAGGGACGGCGGATGCTGGAGGTCGCCGTCCATGACGACGATCCAGTCCGAGGCCGCCGCCTTGAGCCCCTCGACGACCGCGCCGCCGAGGCCGCCCACCGGTTCGTCCCGGTGCAGCACGGTGACGGGGAACGGGCAGTCCTGCGCCGCCTCGGAGATCACCTCGGGGGTGTCGTCCGTGGAGTCGTCGACGAAGACCACCTCGCAGGGCAGCCGGGTCGGCACCGACTCGGTGATCCGGTGCAGCAACTCCCTGATGTTCGCGGACTCGTTGAAGGTCGGCACGACGATGGTGACGGCGCCGGGCTCGGGAACCTCGGCGGCGCGTACGGCCGGATCGCCCAGTTCCTCCGGGACAGTTGACTCGTACGTCATCGGGTGCCTCCGACGGTCTGGATCTGCCTGATCTCGATGCGGTCCGCGCCGGTGCCGAAGGTGGCGACCGGCTTCGAGTGCTGCATCGCGGCCTTCACGTTGGGCAGGTCGACCGCGTCGCGCCGTACGGTCGGGGAGGCGACGACGTAGTCGAGGTCGCGCCAGCCGCGCGGCATCGTCTTGGTCACCGCGGGGTCGAGGTCGGCCTTGTAGAACCAGATGACGCCGAGTCCGGGCCGGTAGCCGTCGTGGACGAGGTCGAGCCAGAGCGCGTCGTCGACGAGGACGCGGGTGTCCTCGGGGTTCTTCACCTCGGTCTTCAGCCATGAAGAGGCTGCCCGGTAGGGGGCGTTGGCGTCGGCGGTCACGGCGGTGCGGTCGCCGTCGTACCAGTGCGGTACGGCGTAGGCGCCGGCGGCGAGGGCGAGGACGCCCGCGAGGGTGTAGCGGCCGGCGGTGACGTACCGCTTCTCGGCTTCCGTGCGCCATCTGCGCAGCACGCCGTGGGCGATGCTCGCGGCCCCTCCGGCGAGGACGATCGCGAGGAACGGCAGGGCCTGGATGACGTACATCGCGGGCAGGTAGCCGCTCGGCCGCAGCGCCACCAGGGCGAGGATTCCCACGGTGAGCGCGGGTCCGGCGAGGGCGCGGGCGGTCACCGACCAGCGCCAGATGACCAGGAGCAGCAGGGCGCCGGCCAGTCCGCCGAGGGGCAGCACGCGGTCGTAGTAGAGCCAGGACTGCAGGACGCCGTGCGAGCCGGTGCCCGGGTCGAGGATGAAGCCGGAGCCGGGGCGGCTCATCTGGTAGGTGACGCCGTCCCAGAGGGAGACGTGTCCGCCGCCGGGCAGCAACTCGCCCTTGAGCAGGGCGAAGAGCGGGTAGGACAGGCCGATGAGGACGCAGGCGGTGACGGCTCCGGTGAGCGCGAACTTGCGGGTGTCGCGGTGGCTGTGGCGCCACATGGTGACCATCAGCGCGGGCAGGATGACGAGCATCGTCTCCTTGGTGAGCACACCTGCCGCGGCCGCGAGGCCCGCCCCGAAGTGGTGCCAGAGATGGCGGCTCGGGGAGGCGGCGAGGCAGAACGCGAGGAGCGTCCACATCACCGCGATGTTGTCGAGGAAGATCTCGCGCTGCAGGACGACGGAGAGCGGCGAGAGCCCGAAGAGGACCATCGCGAGCCCGGCGGCCCAGCGGGGCAGCGAGAGGCGGCGCGCGAGGACGTACACGAGGACCGCGCTCACGGCGCTGACCAGCAGCATCGCGACCCGCATCGAGCCGACCGTCATCAGCGAGGGGCTGATGTGGGCGGGGATCCAGGTCAGCAGGGCTATCTGGATCCAGCCGAGCGGCGGGTGGTCGTACCAGTAGGTGTAGTGGGCGAGGCCGGTGCCCTGCTGCACGGACCAGGCCTGGGCGAGGTAGGTGCCCTCGTCGTCGCTGAGCGTCGGGTAGTCGGCGATGTTCCAGCCCTGCACGACGAGGATCGCCACAAGGAGCAGGCCGCACAGGATCAGGTCCGGGCGCGAGGAACGGAGCCGCCCCGGAGGCGTTGTTCGAGGGGTCGAACCGGTGGTGGGCGCAGGCTGGCGCTGCGCGGGGACCTTGGTCGTGGTCACCGCGGGAAGGGTGGAGGTCACGCAGGAACGTCCTCTCGGATCACTTCGGTGAGATGCGCGCCGACATGTGCGGTCAACTCCCAGTCGTTGCGGCCGCGTTGCTCACGCCATACGGCGCGGATGGCGGCCCCTGCGAGGAGGACCTGATAGAAGGGGCCGCCCACCACGAGCTTCAGGTAGTGGACGAATCGGACGCGGAGCCCGTACTGCTTGCCGAAGTCGTGCAGTCCGACGAGCTCGAAGACGAAGGTGACCAGAGCCGTGACGGCCGGCAGGAACGTCACGAAGGCGATGCCGACAGGCACGTCCAGGAAGAGCGCGATGGCCACGTTGAGCGGAATGATGACGCCGGAGACGGCTTGCAGGAACGGCGTCATGAGCGTGTAGCGGGCGAGCATCCGCTGCCCGAATCCCGGGAGTTGCTTCCAGTCCTTCTTGCGGTAGACCTGGAGGAAGCCCTGGTTCCAGCGGGTGCGCTGTTTCAGCAGCGACATCAGGCTGCCCGGGGTCTCCTCCCGGGTGACCATGTCGGAGTCGTAGGCGACGACGACCTTCTTGCCGACGCTGGAGAGCCGGACGCCCAGGTCGCAGTCCTCCGCGAGGCAGTTGGGGTCCCAGCCGTCGGCTTCGCGCAGCACCTTCGTCCGTACGAAGACGGTGTTGCCGCCGAGCGGGATGAACCCCTTCTGTGCGTGCAGGTGCAGCCGGGAGCGGAACCAGAAGAAGTACTCCAGGCAGTTGCGCAGCGCGTACCAGTTGGAGTGGAAGTTGATGAGCTGCACGCCGCCCTGGACGACGTCGGCGTCCGTGGTGCGGAACGCGTGGTCGACGTGGGCGAGCAGCTCCGGGTGGACCTGGTCCTCGGCGTCGAAGACGCCCACGACGTCGCCGCGGCAGTGCGGCAGCGCCGTGTTCATCGCCTTGGGCTTGTTCTTCTTCTCGTGGGTGTCGACGACGACGCGTACGCGCGGGTCGCGGGCCTCGGCGCTCCGGGCGACCGCCGTGGTCTCCGGGTCGTCGTGCCCCACGATGACGATGATCTCGAAGTCGGTGTGGCTGGATTCCAGCAGGCGCTGGATGGTGTGGTCGAGGACGGCCTGTTCGTGGCGTGCGGGCAGCAGCAGCGAGAAGGACAGGCTCTCGCCGCCGTCCGGCCTGCTGAATCGGGTGGAGGCGAGCACTTCGGGCGTACGCCACGCGTGCATCTGCCACCACAAGGTGAAGGCCGCCATCCAGAACAGGGCCAGTGAAACGGCAGTGATGAAGACAGACGTCAGCAAAAAGATCCCCCCAGATCCCCAGAACCCCCTGTCGCGACAGTGAGTCACACCTGTCGCGTCACGGTGGAGACACTAAGGGGGAACTGTGAAGCCTGGGAGCTGTTCCGATAAATAGCGTGTTTCGGAACGGGGTGTCGCCAAGAGGGATGTATCCGAACACGTGCACACATTCGACCGGTCGAACACCCTTGCCAGACGCCCTGGTCAGACCACGTTCTCGCTGATCAACGTGGGTTCACACGCCCGCTCAGCGCTCCCCCACGCCCCCCAACGCCCCCCTGAGCCGCTCCGGATCGGTCGTCGGTGCGTCGCACGTGAAGTTACGGCAGACATACGCGGCCGGTTCACCGCCGACGAGAGGACGCCCTGCGAGCAACGGAAGTTCGTCACTCTCCGCAGTACCCACGGCCACGACAGCGCCCGGGGCGGTGGCCAGAAGTGCCGTACGGTGCAGGGCGGTTGTGCCCGGATCGCCCGCCGGGCCGACGATCGCGACCTCGCGCGGGCCGTCGAGCAGTGCCTCCGCCACCGCGAGACCCCAGCCGATGAAACGGGGGGCGCGCGGGCCGAGCGCCTTCACGACGCCCAACGCCCCCTCGGCGGCGGTGCGATGGGGTTCGGCGCCGGTCTGCGCCGCATAGCTCAGCAGCGCCCCGGCCGCCGCGCTCCAGCCCGAGGGCGTGGCGTTGTCGGTGGGGTCCTGGGGGCGGCGGATGAGCTTCTCGGCGTCGGCCGCGGTGTCGTACAGGGCGCCTGATTCCCTGTCGGTGAACTGCACGATCACGTGGTCGAGCAGGAACCCGGCGAATTCCAGCCAGACCCCCTCCCCGGTGACGGAGGCGAGCGCGAGGAACCCCTCGGCGACATCCGCGTAGTCCTCCAGCACCCCCGCGTTCGCGCCGACCTGGCCGTCCTTGCTGGTACGGGCGAGGCGTGCGCGGTCGTCCAGATGCAGCCGTACGAGGAGGTCGGCGGCGCCGATCGCGGCGTCCACGAGGTCGGGGCGCTCGAAGTAGGCGCCGGTCTCGGCGAGGGCGGCGATCGCCAGACCGTTCCAGGCGGCCACGATCTTGTCGTCACGGCCGGGGGCCGGGCGCTCGGCACGCTTGGCGAGCAGCCGCTCGCGGATGGAGTCGAGCCTGCCCGCGTCCAGAACCCCTTCGTGCTGCGGGAGTTGGAGCACGGAGGCGCCCTCTTCGAAGGTGCCCTCCTCGGTCACGCCGAAGTGCTGGGCGGCGAGCGCGGCATCCGCCTCACCGAGGGCGTCGGTGAGCTGCTCGGGCGTCCACACGTAGTACGCGCCCTCGACGTGCCTGCCCGTGCCGTCGTCGCTGTCGGCGTCGAGGGCGGAGGCGAACCCGCCCTCGTTGGTGCGCAGTTCGCGGACCATGAAGTCGGCGGCCTCCAGGGCGACCCGGCGGGCGAACTCGGAGCCCGTGGCACGCCACAGGTGCGCGTACACGCGGCACAGCAGCGCGTTGTCGTACAGCATCTTCTCGAAGTGCGGCACGACCCACTCGCGGTCGACCGAGTAGCGGGCGAAGCCGCCGCCGAGCTGGTCGTAGATACCGCCGCGCGCCATGCGCTCGCAGGTGTCGGCGGCCATCTGCAGGGCGCCCTCGGAGCCGGTCCGGGCGTGGTGGCGCAGCAGGAACTCGATCACCATGGACGGCGGGAACTTGGGCGCGCCGCCGAAGCCGCCGCGTTGCGCGTCGTACTCGCGGGAGAGCCCGAGCAGGGCCTGGGCGGCCTCCTCCTCGCCGGGGATCTCGGCGGAGGTGTACGAGAGTTCGCGTGTCGCCAGGTCGCGCACGATGTTCCCGGCGACCTCGGCGACCTCGCCCTGCCGGTCGGTCCAGGCGGTGCTCACGCCTTCGAGAACCTGCCGGAAGGAGGGCATGCCGTGGCGGGGCGCGGGCGGGAAGTACGTACCGAAGTAGAAGGGCTCGGCCTCCGGGGTGAGGAAGACCGTCATGGGCCAGCCGCCCTGGCCGGTCGCCGCCTGGACCGCCTCCATGTAGACGGCGTCGACGTCGGGCCGCTCCTCGCGGTCGACCTTCACGTTCACGAAGTGCTCGTTCAGATACGCGGCCGTCGCCTCGTCCTCGAAGGACTCGTGCGCCATGACGTGGCACCAGTGACACGCGGAGTATCCGACCGACAACAGAATCGGTACGTTGCGGCGGCGCGCCTCCTCGAAGGCGCCCGGCTCCCAGGGCCACCAGTCGACTGGATTCTCGGCATGCTGAAGCAGATAAGGCGAGGTCACGCCACCCAACCGGTTCATACGAGCCAGCCTCTCACACCCCATGTCCCCCGGCCGCGAAGCTTCCGGGTCAGCCCTGGAGCAGGATGGTCAGCGTGAGGCGCTCGGCCCTGAAGCGGTTCTCCCAGTCCCATTCCTGGTGGAAGCTCTGCATGTTCTGCTGCGGGCCGTACATCTGGAAGAACCACTGCGGATCCCCGCTGCTGAGGGTCTTCGTCTCCTCGTGCCGGGCGTAGTTCTCCATGGTGATGTGGTCCTCGCCGCTCTTGGCCACCACACCGGCGAAGTGGAAGTCGAGTCCGCCCGAACTGGCGTCCGCGCGCAGCGACTTGATCATGAAGAGGTCGCCGATACCGGCGGGCGGCGTGAACTGGTTCAGTTTGAACTTCTCGTAGGCCGCCGTGAGCCGGCCCGCCTGCGCCGGGTCGTCGCGGAGTGTCATGACACCCTGGATCAGGCTGCTCAGGACGTCGGTCAGTTGTCCCGTGGCCTCGGGCGAGCGGTCGGTGGCGCACCGGTCCCAGGCCTGCTTCAGGTTGTCCTTGTGCCGCGCGGCCGGGGTGTCGGGCGACAGGTTGCCCAGTACGTCCGCGAGGGCGTGGAAGTAGCGCTGTTCCCCGGTGATCTCGGGGCTGTGCTGTCCGGTGACCGCGGTGGCGATCTCGTTGCAGCGCTGGGGAAGCCGGGCGTCGAGACCGCGCTGTCGGGTGGCCGGGCGCTGGAAGGTGGCGGGGCGGTTCACGACCGGTACGACCTGCCACAGGGTGAGTTGCTTCTCACGGGTGGCGATCTTGAGGATCCTCGTGGACTTGCGCAGCGTCATGTAACCGTCGGCCCGGTCCAGCCCCACCATGCCGCGCAGCCGTTCATTGGCCTGGTTGATGCGCTGGTCGGTGGCGAAGAACGTCTTGGCCTGGCGGGCGCCCTGGGCGTCCTCGACCGCCAGGTCGAGCTTTGCCGCCAGCCGCAGCGGGACCTGCCCCTCGTACTCGACGTTGAGGGTGCCGTCCGCGCCGACGAAGCTGTGGGTCTCCTCCGTCCGCCCGGACTGGGGGTCCGTGACCGGCCTGGGACGGGCCACCTGGCCCGGGAAGAAATCCTGCGCCGCGGCGCCCGGTTGGCCGTTCTCGTCCAGCGTCCCCAGTACGGGGTACTGGGCCGTGCCGGGGTGGACGACCGCGTACCGCTGGATGTGGTGGGTGTCCCCGCCCGTCCCGTGGTCGTGGCCCGCGTGCGCCGGACCGGCCGCCCGCTCCGGTGCCGGGCCGGCCAGCGCCGCGCGGGCATTGCGTTCCGCCGCCTGCTCGAAGCGGTCCGTGGGGTCGCTGACCTTCAGCCCGCAGCCGTTGTCGGTGCCGGACACCGGGCCCCGACGCTGCTGGATGACGTGCGTCAGCTCGTGCGCCAGGGTGTGCCGGTCCCCGCCGCCCCGGCCGAGGACGATGTCGCTGCCCGAGGTGTACGCCCGCGCGCCCAGCTCGTCCGCCGAGCGCTGCGCGGCCGTGCCGGTGTGCAGTCGTACGTCGGAGAAGTCCGCGCCGAGCCTGGCCTCCATGTCGGCGCGGACGGGCTTGGCCAGCGGACGTCCGGCGGAGCGCAGCACCTCGGGCGCCGAGGAGCGCTGCACCGGCTGCGCGCCTCCCCGCCGGAGCATGCGGACCGCCGCCTGGTTGCCCACCGAGCGCTGCAGGGCCGCCATGGCCGCGGGCGCCGGACGCCCGGCGGGCAGCCCTGCTCCCGCGGTAAGGCCGAGAGCCGGTCCCGGTGCCCGGGTCGGGGTGGTCCGGTCCTGGGACCGGGGCTCTTCTTTCCTCGCGTCTTTCCTCGCGCGCATGCCGAAGCCTCCGTGTCGCTCGATACCGCTCGGTCAGGACCGCTGGAAGAACTCCACCTCCGCCAGGGCCAGATGACGGCCCCGGGTCAGGCCGGTGGCCGAGCGCAGGACCAGACGTACCGTCTTCACGTCGCTGATCCCGGTGGGGAACGGCTGTGGGCCCGGCTTGTCGCTGAGGGTCAGCTGCTTGTCGTGCCGCTCGCCGTCCTCTGTCGTCACCTCGACGTCGATCCGGAGTGCACGCCCCTCGGTGGCGTACACCTCCGGGTCCTTGGACGCGCCGTTGGTGATGAGCAGGTCGACCAGCCGGAACGGCTTGCCGAAGGTGTACGTCACCGAGGCACCCGCCGCGGGCACGCCCCAGTAGCGGTTGCGCAGCCCGTCCGTGGTGTTCTTCGCCGGGTGCCCGGGGACCTCGGCGCTCGCGCTGGTGCGCGCCGGGGTCACGGGTCTGGGGTCGGACAGCTTGTCCCGGGTGTCCTCGAACAGAGCTCGTCCGGCAGGCAGCAGCAGGAAGGCGCCCACGCACAGCGCCAGCACCACGGCCAGGATCACCAGGAGCCGCACCCCCCGGCCCGATCTCGCCCGCACCCGGCGCCGGAACGGCCACACGGTCCGCCACCAAGGCAGCGGGGCGGCCTTCGCGGTGGGCTTCAGCGGAGTCGCACAGCGCCGGCAGAACCGGCGCTCCGGCTGATTCGGCGTGCCGCAGGAGGGACAGGGTCTCCCCGCCGCTTCCTCCGCCACGGCCGCGGGCCGTACCGCGGGACGCGAGGCCTGCGGCTTCGCGGGGCGTACGGCCACGATGGGTGCCGGTGCCTCGGGGGCGGCCGGGAGCCGTGTCGGCGTAACGGGTGAGACGGTCCCGGGTCCATCTGCCGTACGGGGTACGGCGGTTGCGGACCCGGATGACGCCGTCGGCGCGGGTGATGTGGGCCCGGGTGGCGTGGCGGGGGGAGCTTCTCGGCCTTCGTTGGTGCGGGGCGGCGCGTCGGCCGGAGGTGCCTCGGGGGCGGCCGGGGGCTGCGCGGGTGTGCTCGGTTCCGGTGGCGCAGGCGCCTGCGACAGCTCCGGTTCCGGGGACGTGACCGAAGGCGTGCTCGTGGCTGACGGATCGTCCGACCAGCCCAGATACGCGCCGCAGTTGCCGCAGAAGTCGTCCCCGGCGCTGTTGGACGCCCCGCACGCGGGACATGCGCGCATGGCGTCACCTCCCTTCGTCGGCGGGTGGGCCGGGCAGGACCTCCACCCGGCAGCCGGTGTGCACCGGGCACATGGCCCGGACGATCTCGCGGACCCGGTGCACGTCCACCGGAGCCTCGCGGTCCGGCCACACCCGGACCAGCGGTTCGCCCAGGGGCTCGGGCGGCAGGTCGGTGCCCGCGGTGCTCGACCACCGCGAGCCGCCCTCGTTCGTCACCTCGGCGTGCACGCCGAGTGCGAGGTGCAGGGCCTCGACCAGGCCGCGCCCGGTGCCGCGCCACCGGTGCAGTTCCACCGCGCGGACGACCGCCTCGCGGCGCAGCTCCACGGGCCACTGCGGGTCGTCGTGGGCACCCACCCACGACGCCAGCCAGGCCAGGAAGTCCGTCGGGGCCACCCGGGGGTCGAGGTAGGCGGGCAGGTTATCGAGGGTCGCGAACACCGGGGCCAGGACCGTGTCGAGGCCCGCGGTGAAACGCTGCGCGAAGTCGTCGTCGGCGTACAGGGCGGGCAGTTGCCCGCCGATCGGGTAGCGGCTCGGCAGTCCGGCCACGGCGGCCCGGCTCATCGCCGCGCCTCCGGCTCGACGGCCGTGACGACCACCTGGTGCTGGTGGGAGAAGACCAGCGCGCCCGCGGCCACGTCGACGCGGTCCGCCGGAGCGCCGCGCCGCCCTGTGATCGGGTCGGCGGGGAACAGCCGGATCTCCTCGATCAGCGCGTTGCCGGTGGCGCGTTGCAGCACGCCGAACACCTCCCCGTACTGCACCGGCCGCCCGAACGGCCATCCGGTGCCGTCCGGGCCGCCGTGCAGCGGGTTGAGGTGCCGGAACAGCGCGGCGAGCGCCGCGTCGCGCACCCGGTCGGTGTCGCCCGGCGCCGCCGCGAGCCGGGCCACCACGGTGACGCCCTGGTAGACCGGCGGCTCGACGACGAGGCGGGTGCCGATCAGGCGTCGCTCGTCGAGGCTCGCGGTGATCGCCTGGAGCACCTGGTCGGAAGGGATCAGCTGCTCGAAGCGGAGCCGGTCGTCGCCCTCGTCGGCCACCGCGTCCGGCACCACCAGGACCCGCACCGCGCCCGCGCCGCCCTCCGCGGCGGGCAGACAGCGCACCCGGCGCACCGAGGGCGCCGCCTGGCGGCCGATGACCTCGTAGTCCTCGGCGGTCACCGCGCGCTCCTGCATCCGCAGCGCGTCCGGTGCCCGCAGCTTGGCGTTGTCGAGGGTCTCGCCGGCGACGCCGCCGCGCGCCGCCTCCCGGTTGGTGACCTGGGCGACGTACGGAACGGAGCTGAGCAGCACGGAGATCGCGCCGCGCGCGACGTTGCCCGCCGGGCCGCCGCCGGTGCGGTAGCGGGTCACCCGGATCTGGGCGCCCTTGGGCGGTACGGCGCCGCACTGGCGCAGCGTGCCGTCGGGCTCACGCAGTACCGGCGGGAAGCCGAACTCGCCATGGGTGGCGTCCACGCGGACGTGCCGGTCGTCGGGCCCGGAGCGGCCGAAGTGCTCGACCACCTCCCAGCGTTGCCATCCCTCGGCCGAGGACACCTCGACCACGGGAGGCTCGCCGTCGAGGAGGACGGGCGGGCGGCCGAGCCGGAACGTCTGGCCCGCGACGCCCTCCGAGGTGCCGAGCGGTACGTCGGTCACGGTCTCGGCGTGCTCCACGGACATGGTGCCGCCCACGGTGAACACCGCCGCCTCGCGCACCGTCGGGGACTCCGAGTAGAACGGCTGGCCCGGCTCCGCCTCGGTGACGCGGCAGCGCAGCCAGCCGGCCCGGGTGCCGCCGATCACCGACGCCGTGTGTCCGGCCGGTACGTACACGATGACCTCACCGGGCCGGTTCAGGCCGCCGGTGGTGTCCTCGCCCGTCTCGCACACCCGCCAGCCACCGCCGTCCCACGCCTCCCACACGAGCGGGGGCTGGCGTGGGTCCACGCCGACGCCCTCGACACGGCTGTCCAGGTGCACCGCGACGACGCACCGCGGCACCGCCGTCGGCAGGCCGAACAGCAGCGCGTCGCCCGGCTCCGGTGTCGCCTGGAAGCACGGCACGTCGCCGCCCTCGGTGACCTCCCTGGTCCGGTCGGTCTGCTCGCCGGTCCGGGGCGCGGTCACCAGACGCGTCAACTCGCTGGGCACGATGCGCAGTTCGTCCGTGGTCGCGAACACCACGGGCTCGTCGCTCTCGCCGCGCGCGGTCGTCACCTCGGTGCCCGCGGGCAGCGCCACCGTGTCGGGCTGCGGCGCCGACAGCCAGAAGTCGACCTCGGCGCCGGCCGCGGCCGGCGGGAACAGGCGGATGTCCAACAGGTCGAGGAACGCGGTGTAGTTCTTGTCCGGGACCCGGTTCAGCCGGTACAGCAGCTGGTCCACGAGATAGGCGAACGTCTCGATCAGGGTGACGCCCGGGTCGGACACGTTGTGGTCGGTCCACTCCGGGGCGCGCTGCTGCACGTACCGCTTCGCCTCGTCGACGAGTTGCTGGAACCGGCGGTCGTCCAGGTTGGGGGAGGGCAGGGCCATCAGTCGGTGACCAGTTCCTCGATCCCCTCCTCGGAGGGGATCGTGTAGAAGGGAAAGACCAGGTTGCGCCGGTCGTTGGTGGAACGCAGGGTGTAGTGCACGTCGATGTAGAGGGTGCCGTCCTCGATCGCGTCGAAGGCGACCACCACGTCGTCCACGGCGATGCGCGGCTCCCACCGTTCCAGGGCCTCGCGCACCTGCTGCCCGATACGTCCGGCGGTGGCGCCGTCGCCGGGGGCGAAGACGTAGTCGTGGATGCCGCAGCCGAACTCGGGGCGCATCGGGCGCTCGCCGGGTGCCGTGCCGAGCACCAGGCGGATCGCCTCCTCGATCTCCTGCTCCCGTTCGACCATGCCGATGCCGCCGGTCGGCCCGACCCGCAGCGGGAACGCCCAGCCGCGCCCGATGAACCGTTCGCTCATCACACGCCCCCGATCAGGACGTTCATGGCACCGGTCACGATCTGCGCACCGCACGTCGTCTGGTCGCGCGCGCGTGCGGCCGGCAGCCCGCCGACGAGGACCACGCCCGCGGTGACCGCGGCCGGGTTGGGCATGATCACGTTGCCCGGTCCCAGGGCCAGGTGCGGGGGCATGGCACAGGTGTGCACGCTGCCCACGACGGCGGCGGGGCGGCCGCCGATCAGTACGCTCGCCACCTTCAGAGCCGCGCCGGGCGGCGGGGTGGCGATGACACCGCCGTGGCTGGTGGGGTCACCGGTACGGGCTGCGGCTGGCATGCGGTGCTCCTTCGGGAACGTCAGGGGGTGGGAGGAAGGCGGCGGACAGCGGTCAAGGGGCAGGACTCGGCGATCAGTTGATTCGGATGAGCTTGGCCTTGAGGATGCCGAGCAGACCGCCGTCGACGGTGACGTTCGACGTGCCGTTGACGCTCACGGTGCGGCCGCCGATCTTCACCCCGACCCTGCCGTTGATGTCCACATTCCGGCCCGACACGCTCACGTTGCCCTGTCGTGCGTCCAGGGTGATGCCCTTCTTGTCGAGGAGGACGGAGGAGAGGGGTTTCGTCCCGCCCTTCGCGGCGTACACCGTCAGCTCGATACGGTCCCGCCGGCTGTCGAGGAACACTTCGAGGCGCTCGTCGGCGGACATGAGCCGGACGCCGGACCGGCCCGGAGCCCGCGCGTCGAGCAGCTCGACCCGGTGTCCCGAACGCGACACGAAGGAACGGCGGTTGACCTTCCCGGTGGTCTTGTCGATCAGCGGGATGTCGTGCGGCGACGGCTTGTCCACGCCGTTGTAGAGCCCTCCGATGACGTACGGGCTGTCCAGCAGGCCCTGTTCGAAGCCCACCAGGACCTCGTCGTTGACCTCCGGACTCACCACTCCCCCGCCGCCCTTGCCGCCCCACTGCACGGTGCGCACCCAGTCGGTGACGTACGTGTCGTCCAGCCAGGGAAACTTCAGCCGCACCCCACCGCTCTGGGCGCCGCCCGGCTCGCGTACGTCCGTCACCACGCCGATCGCCAGCCCCGGCATGCGCGGGTCGCGGCCGGGCGCGCCCGCCCCGGTCGCCAGGCCCGTCAGAGAGCGGTCCGGGCTGGCACCGACCCACACCGTCGTCCGGTACCCGCCGTGCGGCTCCAGGACGTGCTGCACCGCCGTCGCCGTGTACTTGCCGGAGAACGCCTGCCCGACGTTGCCGAGCGCCACGGGCTTGCCCGCCCGCAGCCGCGGGTTGCCCTCGGCCAGCACCTCCAACTCGCCGAACCCGGCGCTTACTTGACCGGCCACGGCGTCGGCGACCGCGGTCGTCTCGGCCTGGGTGCGGTACGGGGTGTCCGTGACGGTCAGCTTCGCCGACTTGCCGAACCGGGCGGCGGCGAGCGCCGGGCTCAGGCCCGGCACCACCGTGTCGCTGTTCACCGACGGCTTGCGGGCCACCAGCGGCTTCTTGGTGGTGACGTCCCAGCCGCGCACCTCCACCTGCGAGGCCCCGTCCGCGGCCGACAGGGAGGCCCGTATCGCCAGCAGGTTCTCCCCGTACTCCAGCACCATCGGGTTCCGCGTGGCCGAGGTCGAAGGGGCGGGCGCGCCGGACGCCTTCTCGGGCTTGGTGAACTGGAGCACGCCCTTGTCGTCGACGCGCACCAGCGCGCCGCTCTCGCCCGCCAGGAACTGCAGGAAGTCCCAGTCGGACACGTTCGCCTGCGAGAGCTGCTTGTAGGTGACCGGCGCGGCCTGCACGGTCCCGCAGGTCAGCCCGGCCCCGGCGGCGACCTTGCGGACGATCGCCGACGCCGTCATGTTCCGGTACGCCACCACCTTCCGCCCCCGCTGGAGACGGTGCGCCTTGGAGTAGGCGCGCACCACGGTGAACGAACCCGTGCTGTCCCGGTCCAGCTCCATGGCCGTCACCTCGCCGTTGAACAGCCGCTCGCGCGCCTGCCCGGACACGGTGACCACCGACACCTTGAGCGGGGTGCCGATGGTGATGCCGGTCTTCTGCAGGAACTCGTGGTCGGGGTCGCGGAAGGTGAGCACCGCCGCGTCGGGCAGGCCCACGTTCTCGTCCACCACGCAGCTCACCATCTGGGCGGCCCAGTTCGGCGGAAGTTCGCCGGGCGCCTCCACGACGGGGTCGGCCGCGAACAACCGGCCGCCCCGTGCCCCGGGTGTGGTCACCGCTCCTCCTCAGCACCCGCGTCACGCAGCCCCGGCACCACCAGTTCGGTGCCGGGTACGAGCGCCATGGGGTCGTCTATGCCGTTCGCCTCCGCGATGGCCCGCCAGGCCGTCGCGTCGCCGTACTCCCGCCAGGCCAGCAGGGCCAGGCTGTCGCCCGCCACGACGATGTGCGTGCTGTGGGCGGTGCGCGCGCCGGACGTCGGGTTCTGGCCCGGCGGGTCGACGCTCGCTTCCTCGATGGACAGCGCGCAGGTGGCCCGCAGCGGCTTGCCGTCCACGTCGAACAGCGTGTACGACACCGACAGGCTGGAGAGCACCCCGTCGAACGAGGTCGTCCGCGCGCTGCCCCACTCGAACCGCACCCACGGGCTGGCCGGCTTCTTGCGGGCCAGGCTGGCCTTGGTCGGCACGCACCCCTTCATCAGCTTCTCCACCGCCCGCTCCACGGAGTCGCTGTGGGTGGCGGTGGCATCCAGGAACACCTCGAGGCTCAGCGTGCGCGGGCCGCTGCCGACGAACTCGGGCAGCGCCGACTGCCCCGCCATCCGGGACGGGGTGCGCCGCCACTCGGTGGTCTTGCTCAACTGCAGCGTGGAGGGGTTGAACTGGAGGTTGAGCTGCGTGATCGTCGCGCCGGGCTTCGCCCCGACCGAGGCCGGAGGCTCCTTCAGGGTCAGCTGGGCCCTGGTCCGACTGGAGCGGAGCGCTGGGGACATGTCGGGACCTCCTTTCCGGGGGCGTGGGCGTGGAGCGCGGGGGCGGGTGGGAGCAGCGGGTGACGGTGGGTCAGGACGGGCGCAGTCCCTGGTGGGCGATCTCCAGGGTCTCCACCGCCGCCTGCGAGTTGGCCGGGTCGAAGGAGGGCCCCTGCCAGCGCACCGGAACGATCCCGGACACCTGCCAGCTGATGATCCGGGTCAGGTCCGGTTTCAGCGCCACGATCTCGCCGTCCTTGGGCTCCACCCGCTTCAGCGTCTGGTCGAGCCAGCGGGCGATCTTCGCCGTGTCGGCGGTGACCGGCCGGGTGAGGGTGATGTTCGACCAGGTGACGCGGCCGGGCAGTTGCCAGGTGAAGCCGTTGTTGCCGCCCTCGGCGTAGCTCTCCATCTCGACCTCGGCGCCCATACCCGAGCAGGTGTGGAAGGCGCCCAGGTCGTTGCCGCCGATGGCGAGCCGGAAGAACACGCTCGTGGCGAAGATGTTGTCGGTCATGCGTCCGTCATCCGTTCCTTGCGCTCACGTTCTTGGCGCTCACATTCCTTGTGCTCACGTTCCACACCCTCAGCGGCGTCCGTCGTAGGGGCGGCCCGTGCGTTCCCGGCCGCGCCGCAGCTCGGTGCGGAGCAGCCGGGCCATCGGGTCGAGCAGGCGGCGCGCGAGGTCGTCCAGGTCGATGCCGGGGTCCTTCGGTGTCGTCTCGGCGCGCCGGTTCGTCGTCCTGCCGGAGGCGGACGACGTGGAGGACGACTGCGAACCGCCGTGCGCCGGGGCTGTCCTCGTCCGGTCGCCCATCAGCAGGCCGGCGGAGGACGACATGGCGGACGACCGCGAACCGCCGTCCTTCGGCGCGGCCTTCGTCGTCGCACCCATGAGCAGGCCCGCACCGGTGGTGTCGGAGATGTCGCGCTGCACCGGGGTCGCGTTCCGATCTCTCCCGCCGGTCACCGGAAGGACCACGGGGACGGGCTGCGCCGGTGCCGGGGCGTTCGCCGGGCGGTTCGCGAGCGGCGGCGCCTGCGGGGCGGTGACCGGCAGGGACCGGGCCGGGACCACGGAGGCCGCGCCGACCGGTCCCTGTCCCGGCGGTGCGGGCCGGACGACCGGGACACGCTGGACGACGCCCGGGGAGCCGGCCGCACCAGCCCCTCGTACGCCCGAGTCGTCCCGCCCGGCGGGCGGCGCGGCGGGCGGCGCGGCCACGGTCCGCCCGCCGCGCGGCATTGCCGGGTCGACCGGGGACCGGCCCGGCGTCGGACGCGCGAGGTCGCTCTGCGGGGCGGCCGGTACGCCCGGCCAGCGCGCCGCCACTACGGGACGGCCGCCGGAGCGGGCGGCGGCGGGCGGTGCCGCGCCTGCCGAGGCCCGGGTGCTCAGCACGAGCGGGCGTGCCGGAAGCAGTTGGAGGGTGCGGGGTGCCGCCGTGGCGGAGGGCACTGCCGGGCGGGTGACGGTGAGCGGCGGCGCGTTGTGCGGCTGGGCGCCCCCGGTCGCCCCGGCCACGGCATGGGCGACGACGACCGGGGGCGGAGAGGTGGGATGTGGGGGCCGGTGCCCGCCGGATGACGCTTGACCGGCGAACCTCGCAGCGGCCGGTCGTACGTCTCCTGCCGGGCCGTCCGGGCTTACGGCAGCCGGGGGTGCCGTGGGCGCGGACGGCGTCACCAGTGGCGTGGCGGGCCCGGTTCCGTGGTCCGTTGCGCCCCCGGCGGAGGAGTCGTCCGCGAGACGGCGCTGGACGTCGGCCGTCCCCAGCAGCGGCGCGTCCGTGGGAGCCGCCGCGGTAGGCGTCCGGTCGCCGACCGTCGTGGGCGGCAAAGGAGTTGCCGGGGACTTCCGGTCCTGATGCGTTGGGGCTCGCTGGACGTCCGGGGCGGCAGCGGTGCCCGAAGAGCTGACACCGGGCACATCGGCACTCGGCGGCAGTCCGGACAGCGGTGCTCCCAGACCACCGCGTACACGGGCGCCGCCCGGGGCGCCGTGGGCCGTTCTCTTCGCGCCGCCGACGTCATGCGGGCGCGGTGTGCCGGCTGTGTCGGCTGTGTCGGCTGTGTCGGCCGCCTGGCGTTGGACGACGGGCAGCGTCGGACCGGGCGTCGGACCGGACGCGGGGGTGGGAGCGGGGGTGGTGGATGCGGTGGCGCCGGACAACTCGGCGCTGAGCGGCAGCGCGGACAACGGTGCGCCCAGGCCGCCGCGCACGCGGGCGCCGTCCGCGGTCCCCCGCGCACCGCTTGCGTGCGAGGGCGGGGGCGGGGGCGGGGGGTCGGCCGTGTCGTCCGCCTGGCGTTGGACGACGGGCAGCGTCGGACCGGGCGTCGGACCCGGCGCAGGGGTGGGAGCGGGGGTAGGAGCGGGAGTGGCCGCGTCGGCCGGGCCCGCACTCGCCGACAGCGGCGCACCCGGACCACCGAGCACCTCCGAACCCTCAGCCTGACGCTGGACGACCGGAAGCTCCGGGCCGGATGCGGCGTGCGGGGCCCGGGTGTCCTCCGCCAACGGTGCGGCGGTGGAGGGCAGTTCACCCGCGGGGGCGCCGAGGGGCGCGCGGCTTGACTCGCCCGTGGCGGCGCGCTGAACGGGGGCGGCGGTGCCGATGTCGGATGCCGGAGTGGCGGCGGGCCGCAGGGCGCGGACGCGGCGCACCGGGCCGGCCGTACCCCGGGCGGCAGTCAGGGAAGGCCCCACCGGGAGGGGCCGGACGGCGGGGCGGGATGCCTCCGCCGGTCCGCCGTCCGGAGCGGGCTGTGCCGCGGTGCGCTGGACGGCGGCCGGGCCGGAAGGTGTACGGCCCTCGGGAGCGGACAGTGCCGCCGACGCCGGCCGGGTCACGCCCCCGCCTGCGGTTGCATCTGCGACCGGGAGCACGGACACACGTCGTACCAGAGGAATCGCCGCAGCGGCGGGCGTCCGGCGGCCAGTGTCGGCGGGTGTCACGACCGGCTCGGTGCCAGGACGCGCGGCTCGTTGGACGGGCACGGACGACGGGGAGAGCGTGGCGGGGGAATCAGCGGACGTGAGGCCACGGGATTGTGCGGAGCCGTCCGAACTCCCCTTGCCCGCAACGTTGTTGTCCCCGGAGCGCGCGTCCGCCGCTCGGGCCGCTCCGGTGCCGTCGGAGCCGCTGCGGACAGGCTGCGCGGCGACGGGCGTCGGGTTCCCGGCGTCCGGCGCACCGTCCGCCTCGCCGCCCACCCCCTCCGGGCGCAGCGCCCGGAGCAGCAGTGGACCCCCGCCGGCACGGGTGGCCTGCGGGGTGGCCGGGCGGGCGACGCCGCGCACCAGACCGGTCGGGGCGGCGGACAGCACCGCGTGGCCGAGACCGGAGTCGAACGACGGGTTCTGCCAGGCGGCGAGGCCCGCCCGGAAGACGAGCCCGTCGCTCACGCCGAGCGGGGCGCGCGCCACGGTGAGCTGCGGCGGTGCGGTGCGACGCCAGCCGCCGTCCCAGTCACCGGGCACGGAGGGACCCCGGCCGCCGGGCACCGCGCGGCCGGAACCGTCGCCGGACGTGCCCCGGTCCGGGCCGTCGCCGGACGGACCGTTCGCCGCGGCGTCGGCGCGCTCCGTACGCCCGCGGGGTGCGGCGTCCGACGCGGTGGCCCGGCGGCGCAACCTGTCCCGCCATGCCATGCGCTCAACCGCCTTCGTTCACGCGGGTGTTGATACGGGCGATCTCGGCGACCCATTCCCGGCGTTCGCCATGGGTGAGGTCGAGGATCTCCTCGCGCTGCCAGTGGAAGTGGTAGGCGATGTACGCGATCTCCTCCCGGAGCCGGGGAAGGGCGTACGTCACGATTCCCCCAGGCGCCCACCCGAGAGGTCGACCTCGAAGCCACCCTCGCAGTGCGGGCAGGTCACGGCGGCGCGGGTGTGGCCCTCACTGTTGACCCGGCGGTAGAAGTCCTGGAGGAACGCGACGTCGGTGGCGTACATCCGCTCCACGACCCCGGCGTGCACATCGGTGATGGCACCGATCCGGGTGATCACCTGGCTCAGCAGCACCACGCTCAGGTACGCCGGGTTCTCCTTGACGCGCAGGTCGATCTGGGGCCGGAGTTCGTCCCGGGCGGTGGCCAGCCGCATCGAGCCGTGCCGGTGCACGGTGCCCTCGTCGTCCACGTACCCGCGCGGCAGCTCGAACTCGAACTCGGTGCGCAGCCCGTGGTCCTCCCGGCGGGGCGGGGCGGCGGCCGGGGTGGCCGCCGCCTGCTCCGGCACCTGGGTGGGCGCGGTCGCCTGGAGGATCTCGTCCAGGTTGCCCGCGGTGACCGTACGGCGCCTCATTCGACGACGATCTCCTCGAACGTGATCGTGACGGACTCGGTGGCCGGGGCGGACTCGCCCGCCTTCAGGGAGGGGCCCTCCCACTTGGAGGCCCAGCCCTGCATCAGCTGGATGCGGCGGACCGTGTTGCCCTCGGTGTCCTTGATCTCGATGGTGAGGTTCTGCCGCGCGGTGTTGACGGCCCCGTTGTTCAGGGTCTCCTTGATCCACTTGGTGAACTCGCTGCTCTGGTCCAGGCCCCGGGTGATCGTGATCTCACCGGCCTGCCGGGCGCCGGGCTGCTTGCGGATGATCTGCTTGCCCTCGGCGCTGACCTGCTTGACCTCGACGACCTCCTCCTCGACGGTCAGCCCGCTGATCTCCTGGATCGACTCGACCAGGTAACCACCGAGTTGCACGCCGAAGACGTGGGTGGATAGAGCATCGCCCGTTGCCATGACTGTCTGTCACCTTTCCTTACGGGTCTGTTTCTCTGCTTCTTTACTGACCCGTGGTCACTCGTCGATGAGGCTGGTGGTGTCGGAGAACTGGGCCAGCCGGAACACCACGAACTCCGCGGGCTTGACCGGCGAGACGCCGATCTCACAGACGACCCGGCCCTGGTCGATGGATTCCTGCGGGTTGTTGTCGCGGTCGCACTTCACGTAGAACGCCTCTTCGGCGGTGCGGCCGAACAGCGCTCCGCGGCGCCACTCCTCGGTGAGGAACGCGGTGACATTGCGCCGGATGCTGGACCACAGCCGGTCGTCGTTCGGCTCGAAGACCACCCACTGGGTGCCCAACAGGATGGATTCTTCAAGGTAGTTGAACAGACGGCGCACGTTCAGGTAACGCCAGGCCGGGTCGGAGGAGAGGGTGCGGGCGCCCCAGATCCGGATGCCCCGGCCGGGGAAGGCCCGTACGCAGTTCACGCCGATCGGGTTCAGCAGGTCCTGCTCGCCCTTGCTGAGCCGGACCTCCAGGTCCACCGCGCCGCGGATCACCTCGTTGGCGGGCGCCTTGTGCACGCCGCGCTCGGCGTCGCTGCGCGCCCACACACCGGCGATGTGACCGCTCGGCGGAACGGTGGTGTTGTGACCCGAGGCCGGGTCGAAGACCCGCACCCACGGGTAGTAGAGGGTGGCGTAGCGGGAGTCGTAGCCCGCCTCGTCGTTGCGCCAGGTGCGCACCTGCTGGGCGGAGAGCCCGGGCGGGGTGTCCAGGACGGCCACCCGGTCGCCCATCTGCTCGCAGTGCGAGATGACGGCGAGCTGCACGGTGCGTACGCCCTCGGCGTCGATGTCGCCGCGCTGGTGGGCGCTCATCAGGTCCGGCACCGCGACCATGGTGATCTCGTCGATGGTCTCCAGGCCGGCGAACCCGGTGCGGGCCGCGGCGTCACCGACGTACTCGGCGGGGTCGAGACGGACCACTTCGCCGGAGCCGTTCGCGGCGGGCGCGCCCGGGGCGTCGGCGAGCGCCACGGTCTGGGCGGCGGGCTTGCTCTGGGTGGCGCCCCGCTGCTCGGTGACCTCGATCAGCTTGGAGGCGCGGGCCTGGGTGACCAGATAGCCCTTGACGTTCTTGCGGGTGGAGGCCTCGTACGTCTCCGCCACCTGCTCGCCCTGCCGGACCAGGAGCTTGAAGCGGTCCTCCGGCGGGTTCTCGCCGTCCACGTCGGTGATCTCCACCGACACGCCGGACACGCCGGGCCTGGCCGCGAGCAGGAAGCCGCCGAGCTCCGCCGGCTTCGCCTGCCGGGCACCGTTGGTGGTTGGGCCGGAGGCGGCCCCGGCCTCGGCGGAGCCGCCGATGCGCACCACGTACGCGGCGCCGCCGCCGTTGGAGAAGTAGCCGTAGACAGAGTGGGCAAGGTAGGTGCCCTCGGTGAAACCGCCGAACGTCTGGCTGTACTGGTCCCAGCTGGTGACGAGCGTCGGCGTGTGGAACGGCCCGCGCTCGGCGAACCCCACGAACGCGGCGACGGCGGTGCCGACCCCCTCGATCGGTCGGGCACCGGACTGCACCTCCTCCACGTACACGCCCGGGGTGAGGTACGTCGGCATGCTTGCTCCTTCACGTCCTTGCGGGTCACCTGTGTCCAGGGCGAGTCTGCGCGGCGGCTGCGCCGGGCGGCAGGGACGTACGGACCTGAACGGGGGCAGGACCCCTGCCTTTCCGGACTCCCCGCACCTGCCGTCCGGACGCCACCCGCCGTTGCCCTCGTACTGCCCGCGCGGACCTGGACGCCCCCTCGGCCCGTCCGGTCCACTGGGGGCAGCGGCAGGCGTGACGAGGAGGCAGCAGGATGCAGACGTCCAGGCAGCGCACCGAGGGCGCCGAGGCCCGGCAGCCGGCGCGAGGTCAGGCCGCCGCCCGACGGGAGACCTCCGGGGGCGGTGCCGCCCTGCCGCCCCCGCTCACCGCCGCCGCGCTCGGTGCCGTGCAGCGGAGCGCGGGCAACGCCGCCGCGGCCGGCATGATCGCCCGCCGGGCCCGCACCGCGCCCGCCCCGGAACGGGCCGACACCGGTGTCGGCGAGGTGCTGGGATCGGGCGGAAAGCCGCTGCCCGGGCCGGTGCGCCAGGAGATGGAAACCCGGATCGGCGCCGACTTCTCCGACGTACGGCTGCACACGGGCGCCGCCGCGGCCCGCTCGGCCCGCGCCATCGGAGCCCGCGCGTACACCTCCGGCAGCCATGTGGTGATCGGGGACGGCGGGCGCGACAAGCACACCCTCGCCCACGAACTCACGCACGTCGTCCAGCAGCGTCAGGGCCCGGTCTCGGGCACCGACCACGGCGACGGGCTCAAGGTCTCCGATCCGTCCGACACGTTCGAACGAGCCGCCGAGGCCAACGCACGCCGGGTCATGTCCGGGCCGGTGCCGGACGTGCAGCGCAGGCCGGCGGCGGGGCCGGACGGGACGGCAGGGGCGGCGGGCGCGGCGGGCGCGGACATGGTGCAGCGGGCCAGCACCACCACGCTGGAGAACGCGGTCGTGACGCACTACAACCCCAGCAAGCCGACCGCAGAGGCCGCGCGGGACCTGCCCATCCAGCGCCCCCAGGAGGTGACCGGCCCCATCAACCCGACGGGCACGGCCGGCCGGGCGGCGGCGCCGAACCCTATCGCGGTCAAGAAGCTCCACACGGCCTACAAGGACAAGATGGGCAAGAAGGGGGCACCCACCGAGGCGCAGGTGTGGAAGGACCTGTTCGGCGGGGCGGGCTTCGACCGCGGCCACGTCATGGGACTGGAGGTGGGCGGAACCGATGTCACACAGAACATCGTCCCCCAGTGGTCCCTGAACCAGGGCACCGGCATGTGGCGCCGGATCGAGCAGGCGCTGACGGGGGTGGCCCAGGGCAACCTCCGATTCGAGGTGAACTACGCGACAGGGCGGGGCAGTCACCACCGGGTGATGATTCCGGTCAGCATCGACATCTTCCTCGACAACGTCTCCTACCGGACGTGGCAGAACGAACCCGACTCCAACGACCTGATGAGGGTGGGCCGGGACCCGAGCGACGCGGCGCAGTACTACACGGAGGCGAAGGACGCGCTGAACGGCGTCACGACGCTGACCGAGGACCAGATGCAGAACTTCGCCCTGGCGGCGCTGTCCGAGGACAAGGCCACCTTCCTCGCCTACGAGGACTACGAGGAGAGCGCCGCCCAGGGCCAGAACCCCGGTGCCAGCACCTCCGCCGCCCACCGGCAGGGCATGACCCGCAGCGACTTCCCCAAGGAGCGCCGGGACAAGCTGATCACCTCGTACATCACCGCGGGCTGGGTGACCAGGAACGGCACCGGTCCCACCGCGACCTACACCCTGGACGACGTCCCGGCTCCCGCACCCGACAGCGACATGAGTTCGAGTTCCAGCAGCGAGTCCGACGTCGAGATGTCCGACGGCTCCCAACTCCCGTCGCCCGGACAGCCGTTCGCCACCATCCAGTACGGCTCGCAGGGCACCAGCTCCGACGAGGACTACGACGACCGGATGTCCACCGGCTCCTGACTCCTGACCGGCGGCCCGCTCGGCCGCCGGTGCGGGCTCAGGCGCCGGTGGCCTCCGCCAGGTAGGGCCCGAACTCGCTCTCCAGGACCAGGCGTCCGAGCTTGCGGTACTCCTGGGCGACCGCCGTCACCACCTGCCGCATGGTGAGGGGTGCGCCGGACTCGGCCGCGAGGTAGGCCGCGGTCACCGCGCACGCCCGGATCGAGCCGCCGGCCAGTTCGAAGCGGTCGGCACAGAAGGCGAGGTCCAGGTCGTCGGCGCGGGGCAGCCGTTCGCCCAGGCAGCGTTCCCACAGGGCGAGGCGCTGGCCGTCGTCGGGCACCGGGAAGTCCGCCACCACGTCCAGGCGGCGGGTGAACGCCTCGTCCAGGTTGGCCCGCAGGTTGGTGGTCAGCACCGCGATCCCGTCGAACGACTCCATGCGCTGGAGCAGGTACGCCGACTCGATGTTGGCGTGCCGGTCGTGCGCGTCCTTCACCGCCGAGCGCTTGCCGAAGATCGCGTCGGCCTCGTCGAAGAGCAGCACCGCGTTGACCGCGGACGCCTCGGTGAAGATCCGCTCCAGGTTCTTCTCGGTCTCGCCCACGTACTTGTCGACGACCGTGGACAGGTCCACCACGTACAGGTCCATGCCCAGGTCCGCCGCGACGACCTCGGCGGACATGGTCTTGCCGGTGCCCGACTCACCGGCGAACAGCGCGATCACACCGCGTCCCCGGCCGCCGCCGGGCCGCATCCCCCACTGCCCGAGCACCTGCTCACGGTGGCGGGCGCGCAGCGCGAGTTCCCGCAGCCGCCGGTGAGTGGTCGGCGGCAGCACGAGGTCGTCCCAGCCGACTCCGGGCTCCACCCGGCGGGCGAGCCGGTCGAGTCCCGCGCCGTTCTGGGCCCGTACGGCGGCGCGCAGGTCATCGGGGCGGACCGGTCGGCCCGCGAGGGCGGCCGTACGCACCGCCACGTCGGCGGCGCGGCGCAGCTGCCCGGAGTCCAGGCGGTGCGCGGCGACCGCCTGGGCGAGCGCCTCTGCGTCTGCGCTCCCCCCGGAGCCGTTGCCGGTGCCGTCACCGGCGGCCCGGTCGAGGGCGTGCCGCCAGCGCGCGGCCTGCCGTTCGGGGGTGGGCGCCGGCACGGTCAGGACCACGGGGGTGTCGGCCGCCCACAGCGGATCCCAGCTGAGGGTGCCGTGCAGGAGCAGGGGGACCCCGCGCAGCGCCGCGCACAACGCCCCCAGCGTGCGGGCCCGTTCGGCGGGTTCCCCGGGAAGCGCTTCCAGGGGGCCGAGAACAACTCCGGCACCGGTCAGACGGGCTTCCAGCGCGGCCACCCGGGCGAGCGCCGGTACGTCACCGGGGCGCCGGGCGAGCGCCGCCGCGTTCAGCACGAGCGGGCGCAGCCCGGCGGCGCGCAGGGCCTCGACGGCCAGCCCCTCGGCGTCGCCGCCCCGGCTGCGCAGGTGGACGAGGCCGGTGCCGGTCCGGGCGGCGGCCGCCGCCCGGCGGACCTCCGCCGCCTCGGCGGTCGGGTCCTCTCGGGCCTCGCCGAGCACCCCGGCGAGCCGGGCGTCGGGGTGCGTGCTCTGAAGGAGGTACGCCGTGACCCGGTCGGGAACCACCAACACCCGGGACAGTGGCGGCCGTTCGGGCTCGGCGACCTCCACCAGACCACCCGCGACCAGCGGCGCTTCGGGGGCCAGCCGGAACCGGGCGGACGCCGCCGGGGCCAGCCCGCACAGCTCCAGGGCGAGCCCGACCGTGGGCCGCCGACGCGTCAGGTCGTCGTTGAGGTAGCCGTAGAGCCGTTCGAACCGTGCGTCCAGATCGGGCGCCACCACGACCAGCAGCAGGTCCAGGTCCAGCGAGGACAGGCCGAACCGCGCGGCGAGACCTCCCAGGACGGAGTCGGCCAGGGGGTGCGGGGGTTCGTGAGGGGGTATACCGAGGCCGCCCGGCTCGTCGAGGATGCGGGCGACGGCCTCGGGGGTGAGGTACTGGCCTCGGTACGGGTCGTCGGGGTCGGGATCGGCGGCGCGCCGGACGGCCACGGCGTGCCGCACCCGCTCCTCGACCGACCGGAGCCGTACCCACAGGTGGTCCACGTCATCGTCGGCGACAGGCTCTTCGGCAGCGACCGCCTCGGCAGTGTGCGTCACGGCTGGCGGTCCCCCCTGCGGCGGCGCCGGGCGGGTGCGGACGGGCGTTCACGCGGGCCGGCGTAGCCGCCGTCCGGGCCCGGGTCGCTCGTCTCCGTGTAGCGCAGCCGGCGTCCCGGCCCCGCGTCCTCGCTGCGGGAGGTGGCGCGCACGACGAGGCCTTCGGTGACCGGTGGTGCGGCGGCCTTGGTGACACCGGCGAGCGGCGCCCGTACCCGGAGCGAGAGGGAGGCCTTCATTTCGCCGCCCATGGCCGACCACACGTCGGAGGCGGCCGGTGCGTCAGAACCGGTTCCGGCGGTGTCCAGACCCACGGTCAGGCCGAGTTCGGCGAGCGTGCCGGTGAGCAGCCGCGCGGGCAGCGTGTCGGTGGCCACCAGCGTGGCGAGCACCTGCGACAGCAGCCGGTGCTCGTCCTGCGGGCGGCTCGCCCATGCCGTGACCAGGTACGTCAGGTCGAACCAGCGCGGCGGGCTGCGCCGCGCCACGAGGTGGCCGTCCTCGTCGTACACCTCTCCGGCGCCGCTGCCCCGCCGGACGGCGTCCTCCCGGATGTCGTACAGGAAGACGCAGACCGTCGGGGCGCTGCGGCGCGCGGACCAGTCCCGGGTGGGGGCGTCGAAGGCGACCTCGACGCCCGACGCCTCCAGGCCGGACTCGTCGAGCAGGCGGCGCAGCCCCTCGTCGACCTCGTGGATCACCGGCGGGTCACCTCGTCCGGCGGCTGCACGCTGCCGTTGACCACCAGGAAGTCGGTCGTCACCGGGGAGAACCCGGGGCCCTTGGCGGTGATGATCCGAGGCCCGGTCTGATCCTTGGCGAGGATGAGCAGCTGGCCGATGAAGGTGCCGTTCGGCAGGGGGACGGTGGGCGCCGCCGCCGCGGTGATCCCCGGCTTCCAGGTGAACCGCACCGGCACGCCCGGCGGGAAGTCCTTGCCGCGCACCGAGGTGACGAAGCCGGGCCTGCCGATCGCCGGCACCGCGATGATGCGCGGCTGGAGGATGCGCAGCCGCTTCCGGGCGCTGTTGTCGTTCTTGTCTGCGTCCGTCCCGGTGGTGGTGAGCTTGCCGGTGACGTGGGCGGTCAGGGCCTTCTTGGGGCTGAGGACGACCCGCACGACGGTGCTCGCGCCCTGGTCCAGGTCCGGCAGCGCGCACACCCAGGACCTGTCGCAGCCGTCCGGCGGCCCGTTGTTCGGGATGCCCTTGGGCAGGCCGATGCGCAGCCGCAGCCCGGTCGCCAGCGCGTTGCGGCCGTTGCGCACGGTGTACGTCACCACGACGCGCCCGCCGACATAGCCGGGGTTCGGCTGGGCGGTGAGGCGGAGCCCGGGCCCGGCGTCGGGCTCACCCGGGTCCGAGGGCGCGGTGGGAGTGGGGGTGGGGGTGGGCTTCGGGGTGGGGGTCGGCGTCGGGGTCGGGGTGGGGGTGGTAGGGGGCGGGGTGGGCGTAGGGGTCGGGGTGGGCGTTGGGGTCGGGGGCGGAGTCGTCGGGGGCGTGGCCTCGTCGACCGGCACCACGGTGCGGCCCGTGTTGTCGCTGGGCTGCGGATCCAGGACGGTGCCGGTGACGGACCAGTCGATCGGCGCGTCGCCGGGCGTGACCCCGGTGACGGTGACGGTCACCGGCACGGTGGTGCCGGGCTGGACCACGCCGACGTCGCACTGGAGGGAGGCGGCGTCGCAGGTGCCCCCGGGATAGGTCAGACCGGTGATCTGCACGCCGGGCGGCGGCGCGATGGTCAGCTTGGTGCCGGGAGAGGCGGCGGGGCCGTTGTTCACCACGCCGACCCGGACCGTGGTGGTCTTGCCGACGGTGACCGCCGGGACGGTGCCGGGGGCGTTCACCGCGAGGTCCACGGACTGCTGGACACTGGGTTCCTTCTGCCGGCCCGGGAGTTCGGCCGTGAAATGGGTGAGGTCGCCGGACGCGATGTCCAGAAGCTTCAGTTCCTCGGGGCTGTTGACCGCGCGGTCGGGGCGAGCGCTGATCACCAGTCCCTTGCCGTCGGCCGTCCAGGCGGCGTCCCGTGGCTGGAACGGGCCGGTGGCCTCCGGCAGTTGCGCCTCGCAGGCGCCGGGGACGTTGCGCGCGGCGGTGGGCAGCAGCACCTTGCAGTCGTCGCCCGACAGGGACGTGAGAAGGATGCCGTTGCGCTCGTCGACGGCGCCGCCGCCGTTCTTGCGGTTGAAGGCGACACTGAGCCCGTCCGGGGAGAACGCCGGACTGTCGTCGATGACCTGGCAGTTGCCCGGGCAGATCGTGGCGCTCAGGTCGCGCTGCTGGTCCAGTTGGTTCACGGGCACGGTCCAGATGTGTTTGTTGCCGCCGTTCCCGTCGATCACCTCATTGCGGGTGAAGGCCAGGGTGGTGCCGTCGGAGGACCAGGCGGGCTGGGCGTCCTCGCCCTGCTGCTGCCCGGCCGGCGGTGTGATCCGACCGGTGATCGCGCCGGTGGCCGCGTCCGCGACAAGGATGCGGCTGGGGCCCGCGGCATCTCCGACGCCGCCCGGCGAGGTCCGGGTGAAGGCGAGGTACTTGCCGTCCGGGGAGAACGTCGGGTCGGTGTCCCAGTCGGTCGCGCCGCGTCCCGCGAGAGGCATGGGCTGCGCGTTGGAGCCGTCGGCGTCCGCGATCCAGATCCGCTCGATCCGCTGGTTATCGGCGTTGGTCTCGAAGCGCGTGACGACGATCCGGCGGCCGTCGGGCGTGTAGTTCTGCCGCTCGGTCCACGGGTCGTCACCGGCGGCGGGCTGGAACAGCGGGTCCTTGGTGGGATCGGTGTTGGTGTCGGCGGCCGGATCCTCGTTGAGGATCGTCAGCCCCAGGTCGCGGGGGTCGGACCCGTCCATGCGGATGTCCTGTAACGTCACCACGTGCGGGTTGGCCGCCGTGGTGCGCTCCACCACCACGCCGCCGCCGCCCGCCGGTCCCAGCCAGGTGGGTGAAAGGACCTCCCGGTTCTCGTTGAGCACCAGCCCGGGCTCTGTGTCCGCGTGCGCAGTCGACTTGAACACGTGGTCGTAGTCGCCCTCGCACGTACAGGTGATCTCAGGGCTCAGGAACACCAACTGATCCCCGTCGGGCAACCATGATGCCCCGTGGGCACGCCACCCCGCGTAATTGCCCGCGAACAGCGCCTCGTCACTGGTCCCGTTGGTGATCCGCAGCCGGGGCACGGACTGCCCGTTCTCGGTGGTCGTGGCGGTGTACGCGATCCAGTCCCGGTTCACGTCGTCGTTCACCGGGTTCCACGCCGGCTCGGAGGCCGTGCCGTTCGCGGGAGAGGTGATCCGGGTGGCGGTGCCACCGTTCAGGGGCCGTACGTAGATCTGCGCGCCGACCAGCACATCACTGTCGCCGCTGTACGCCAGGCGCTGCCCGTCGGGGGAGACCGTCGGGCCCTCCTCGTCGGCGGGGCTGTCGGTGAGCCGCGTCAGGCCGGTGCCGTCGGTGCGCACCAGCCACAGGTCGCGCTGCTTCCCCCCGTCCGTGCCGCCGGGTTCGGCCGAGTCGAACACCACGGCCTGGCCGTCCGGCGTCAGCCGGGGGTGCGCCACGTCCCTGCCGCTGGTCAGCCGTCGTACCGAACCGTCCGCGGACCGCAGGTAGACCTGTGGCTTCTTCTCGTCGCGGCGGCTCGCGAAGACCATCTGGTCGCCGAGGGCGGACGGCTGGATGTCGGAGTGGGCCGGTCCCGCACCGAACAGCGGTGTGCTGGAGGTGGTGGAGGCGACCGTGCCGAGGCTGCGGTGCCTGGTGCCCGCGTACGCGACACGGGTCTGCGCGGCGTCCGCCACCCGGGGAGCGGCACCGGCGGCACCGGCGCTGCCCGGCCCGGAGGCCGCCGTCACCCCGAGCAGCGGGATCAGCAGCAACGACGTTCCGAGTCTCCCCAGGCGGTAACGCCCGCCGGGGTCAGCCGTTCCCATCGCGGTCCCCTTCACAGTCCGGTGCGGCATCCCGATGTGCCCATCCGGACTGCCTCCGCCACCGTGCACCGGCCGCGCGCGGCACGGCAGGGCGGCGGGGCCGCACCCGGGGGAAGCGAGCGGTGTGTTTTCGGGCAGCGCCTGTTTCCCGGTCGGCGTCCACGCCGCCGTCGGAGTCCTTCTCCGGGCCGGGCGTCAACAACGTTGTCAGATCAGTCCGTTGCGCAGCGCGTAGCCCACCGCGTGGGCGCGGTTGCGGAGTTGGAGACGGGTGGTGATCTCGTGCAGGACGTTCTTGACGGTCCGTTCCGAGTACGAGGTCTTGCGGGCGATCTCCGCGGTGTCCAGGCCCTCCGACACCAGGCGCAGCATGTCCGCCTCGCGCGTGGTCAGCGTGGACAGGGACAGGCCCCGCGGGTCGAGCGCCGAGCGCTGGAGGCTGCTCACATGGGTGAGCAGCTTGCCGAGCAGGTCGCCGGGGAGCACGCCCTCCCCGTCGGCTATCGCCCGGACGAGGTGCAGGAGTTGGTCCTGGTCCGCCTCGGAGCGCCGCAGCACCGCCGCGACGCCGCACTCGATGACGCGTTGCAGCGTGCCTGCCCCGAGGGTGCCGACCACGAGGCCCGTGCGGGTGGCGGTGTTGAGCCGCAGCCGGTCAAGCAGGGCGGCCACATCGTCGTCCACGGTGTCCACGACCACCAGCGACACCTGGGCCAGCTCCGCGTCGGCGTCGGCGAGCAGCTCGACCTCGGGACGCTGGCGTAACTGGTGGACGACGCCGACACGCAGGACCGGATCGGCGGCGTACATGGCCACGGACACCCGGTCCCGCGTACCGGGCGGGCTCTTCTCCTGTGCACTGAACATGGGGGGTTCACTCGTTTCAGTGAGTTCATGGACGCTGGCAGATGAGGCGTACCGACCACGGGGGGGGCGGCGCACGGGAGGCGGCGAGGAAGGCGGCGAGGAACATTAACTGCCCAGGGTCACAAGGGAGTTGGCTGTGACTGTCGGGGCATCGCGACTGCCCGGAACTTGCCCTCGCGTTCCTCGTCGCTTCACCGGTCGCGTTCCTACGGTGGTGGCGTGACGCCTTCCGCAGCCTCTTCCGGTCCCGGTGCCCCCGGCCTCGACATCCCGGCCGTGACGGTGGCGCCGGGTGACACCGCCACGACCACACTGACCATCCGCAACGACAGCGACATCGTCGAGGCGTACAACCTGGAGGTCGTCGGCGACTGCGCCTCCTGGACCACCGTCGAACCCGCACGGGTCTCGCTCTACCCCGGCACCTCCGAAACGGTGACGCTCCGTCTGGAGCCGCCGCGCTCCCCGGAGATCCGGGCAGGCGAAACACCGCTCGGCGTCCGGGTCCTGCCGGCCGAGCACCCCGATGCGGCGCATGTCCTCGAAACCACCGTGCACATCGAGGAGTTCCGCGAGCTGCGCACCGAGCTGGCCCCGCGACGTCGGCGCGGCTGGCTGCGCGGCCGCTACCGGCTGGCTGTCCAGAACCAGGGCAACACCCCGGCGCAGGTGGGCTTCACCCCCGGGCAGGCGGGCGAGGAGCTGGCGTTCGCCTTCACCCCGGCAAAGCCGAAACTGGAGCCCGGCGAGTCCGCCGAGGTGGGGCTGCGTGTCCGCACTGGCAAGCCGGTGTGGTTCGGCTCCCCGATGGTCTGGCCATTCACCGTCGAGACCACCGACGACAGGGACCGGGACGAACAGCCCAGTTCGTACGAGACCGCCGTCCGGGCGCCGCTGGACGCCGAGTTCGTCCAGATCCCGATCTTCCCCAAGTGGCTGCTCGCCCTGCTTGCGCTGCTTCTCGCGCTGCTGCTCGCCTGGTTCACCCTGGTCCGACCGGTGGTGCGCAGCGCGGCCAAGGACGCGGCCGACGAGGCGGTGCGGGCGCGGCCCACGCCCGACGGACAGCAGACTCCCGGTAATGGCAACGGCAACAGCGCCGGCGCGGGTGCCGGTTCGGCCAGTCCCGGCACGCAGGGGTCGGGCGCGTCGGCCGGAGCGGACGGCGGCGGCTCGGGCGCCGGTAGCGGCGGCACCGGCACCGGCACCGGCCAGCAGAGCTCGCAGACCATCGACGTACAGACGTCCGGCGGCGACACCAAGACCGGCAGCTACACGGTGCCCAAGGACAGTGTCTTCGGGGTCACGGACATCGTCGTCGCCAACTTCCAGGGCGACGAAGGGGTGTTGACGATCACCTTCGGCGACCGCAAGATCACCACGATCGCGATGGAGACCTTCCGCAACCAGGACTACCACTGGGTGACCCCCATCAAGATCCCCGAGGGCGACGCCGTCTCCATCGAGGTGACCTGCAACAAACCGGGCACCCCGGCCACCGGCCGTCGGGCTAAGGGCTGCCATGAGGTCCTGAATGTGAGCGGCACACTCGGCAGCACCAAGCAATGATTTGAACTGTCCACGTCCGAGCCATTGTTGATCGATGCTGGAAGCATCTGCAAAGAGCCGAGCCCATCCGGATCGGATCCGTCCGGAAACCGACAACCTCGGTCCGAAAACCAGCACCCGGCAACCCCAGGCCATTGGCCTGGGGTTGCTCTGTTGCGCGGGGTCGGGCAGCAGCAGGTCCGGGACGAAGGCCTCAGGGGCCGGCCGGTTCGCCTTCCGGCTCCCCCACGGACTCGGGGACGGCGTAAAGGCGCACGTTCACCGGGCGCGCCCCTTCGGGGGCGGCTTCACGAGGGTGGCCGTACCGGTCCAGGAGCGCTTGGTACTCGCGTACGAAGTCGAGGAGTTCGCCCTTGGTCATCCAGGTGCCGGAGCGGAAGACCTGCGCCCAGCCCTCGGGGCCTGTGTATTCCCGGTGCGCGCGCCTGTAGAGCTCGGTGTCCACCTCGATCTTCAGATGTGCGAGCCGCTCCGCGGCGACGTACTCGTCCGGGGTCATCGTGGCCGGGTCGGGCGTGGTGTGACTGAAGGGCAGCGCCCGCCACCAGCGCTCACGGCCGCCGGACTTCTCGGGGATCTCCGCGATGAGCTGCTGCTCGGCGAGCTTGCGCAGGTGGTAGCTGGTGGTGCCGGAGCTCTCGCCCAGCTCCTTCGCGAGCACGGTCGAGTTCGCCTCGCCATGCCGGCCGAGGTAGTCGAGGATGCGGCGGCGCAGCGGGTTGCCGAGCGACTTGTACAGCGCGGTGCGTTCGAGGCTGGTCAGCTCGGTCGGGTCGGGAGCGGGCATGTCCTCACGGTATCCCGCCGGTCTCCTTCTCCAGAATGATTTCTGCAGAATTTTCTTTGCAGAATTTCCTCTGCGGTTCTAGTGTGGAGGCATGGGGACCGGAGGGAACACACGGCACCGAACGGGAGACGGGACCGAAAGGAGGCCTGCGATGAAGAAGTGGACGCTGATCCTGCTCGGCTCGGCCGCGGTGCTGCTCGTGCCGTGGATGGCCGTGCTCGCGCTGACGCTCCCGGCCAGCACCGAGGTGCGCAACTGGTCGCTGGCCTGGATAGGGCTCGACGTCCTGATGGCCGCGGGCTGCGCCGCGACCGCCGTGCTCGGCCTGCGCGGCGACGGGCGCGCCCGGCTGACGGCGTCCGCGACGGCCTCCGTCGCCGTGCTCGACGCCTGGTTCGACATAACGACGGCGCAGCCGGGCAGCGCCCTCGCCCAGGCCCTCGCCTGTGCCGTGGCGGAGACCGCGCTCGCCTGCGCCTGCGTGTTCCTGGCACTCGGTGATCGTCGACCCTCTCGCGCTCACGCCTCCCACGAAGGACACTCATAGCCAAAGGAGTTGCTGCCGGAGGGGGACGTGACATGCGGGACAGCCATCGGGCGGAGGCCGAGCGGCTGTTGGCCCGGGCCGTCGAGGAGGAAGTACGACGCTCGGGCGGGCGCACCGACGGAAACGCGCTCCTGTCGCGGGGGCGCGGCGCGCTCGACGCCATGGCAGGGACATCCGCCGAGGAGTACGAGGCGTACACACACGCGCTCGACGAGGCGGAGGCGGGGCAGCTGACCTTCTCGCAGCGGTATGCGCGCGAAGGCGCCGGAACCCCCCTGTTGGTGGCGGCAGTTGCGGCCCTCGCCGCCGTCGCGGCGGACCTGGCGCTCGGCACGGACACGGGGACGGCGCTCGGCACGGGGGCGACGGTGGCGGTGGCGGGCGCGGCGGCCACCGTCCTCAAGGTGACGGCGTCGCATCTGCCGGCCGCCAGCCGCCGGGCCGGGGCCCTCGGACAGCCGGGCGGCGCCGAGCAGTTGCGCCTGCAGTGGCTGACCGCGCTGGAGGTGCGCGGCATCCGCCCGTTCCTCGACCAGCAGCGCGTGCTCAGCGCCAGCGCGAGCGCGAAGCCGGGCGCTCCCCAGCTGCGGCGCACCGACAAGAGCGCGGCGGCCCGCAGGCGTACGGTCCTGGAGCACTCCTTCGGTCAACTCCCCGAGGCGGAGGGACCGTTCGCGGGCCGCCGGGCCGAGATGTCACGCATCGCCCAGTGGGTGCACGCGGCCCGCGCGAGCACGGAGACGAAGCCGACCGTGGTGGTGCTGCACGGCGCACCGGGCTCCGGCCGCAGCACCCTCGCGGTCCGCGCGGCGCACGGCCTGAAGGACCAGTTCCGGGGCGCGTGTGTGGTGGACCTGCGGGGCGGCGGTGCGGCGAGTGAGCCCGACGGGCGCGCCGACCCGCAGAAGGGAGAGCCGCCGCTCACTACGCGCGATGCGCTGCTCCACCTGCTCAACCGCCTCGGCGCACCCCGCGAGCAGCTTCTCTTCCGGGAGCGTTCCTCGCAGGAGCAGCAGGTCAGGCGGCTGAGCGAGCTGTACCACCAGCATCTGACGGGCTTGGCGGTCACCGTCGTCCTGGACGACGCGTCCGACCCCGAGCAGGTGCGCACCCTGGTCCCCGAGCGCTCGGACAGCCTGGTCCTCGTCACCGCCCGGGAACCCCTCGACCTGCCCGCCGACCTGCCCGCCTGGGTGCACCAGCTCCCGGTCGAGGCCCTGGACGCGCCGGGCGCCGAGGAGCTGCTGACCGCCGCCGCGCAGGACGCGTCGGGCCCGTACGACGCCGAATCGACGGACCGTGTAAGGGAGTTGTGCGGAGGACTGCCGCTGGCGCTGCGCATCGCGGGCTCCTCACTCGGCCCGCGCACGCCTCGCCAACTGGCCTCCGACCTGGAGGCGTACGGCCCCGTGGACCCGGTCGAGCGCGTGCTCTGGCTGCGCTACACGGACCAGACGGACATGGCCCGGCGGCTGCTGCGCAGGCTGGCGCTGGCGGGCCGCGCCTCGCTCGGCACGGCAGCCGCGGCGTCCCTGCTGGCGACGGACGAGCAGGAGGCGGCCCGCCACCTCACCACGCTCTCCCGAGCGGGTCTCATCGACCACGTCCGCGGCAGCCGCCACCGCCTGCACGACGTCGTACGGGTCTTCGCCGAGGCCCGGCTGCTGGACGAGGAGGAGCCCTCCGAGCGTACGGCCGCGCAGGAACGCCTGATCGTCAACTACGCGGAACTGGCGGACTCGGTGATCCGCCTGGTCGACGGCAAGACGTCCACGCGGGCCGATCAGTTCGGCCCGCACGGGTTCACCTCCCTCGACGCCGCGCTGCGCTGGCTGGACGACGAGTCGAGCTTCATCACGGCGGCCCTGCGCCAGGCCGAGGGAGTCGACCAGGCCGCGGTCCTCAACCTCCTCGGCGCCCTGTGCGACTACTGCCTGCTGCGCGGCGACCTCTACCGCCTCGGCGAGATCAGCGAGCTGACGCAGGCCGTCGACCAGGGTCTCCTGGTCCGCTCCGTCCAGTGGCGCACCGGCATCGCGGCCCGCCAGCTCGGCGAACTGGACAAGGCCCGCACCACCCTGACCTCCGTGGTGGACCTCTACTTCGAGGCACACCACGACGCCGGCGCGGCGCGCGCCCTGTGCTCCCTGGGCATCACCCTGCACCATCAGGGAAACCTCACCGAGGCCGCCGCCAAGCTCCAGGAGGCGATGGACCTCCAGTCCTCCCCCGGCCTGGCCGCCGACCGCGCCTGGACGATGCACGCGCTGGCCGCGGTGGAGCGCGACCGCGGCCATGTCGCGGGGGCCCTCGACCTGCTCACCGAGGCCCTGGTCCTGCACCGTGAGGGCGAGTCCGTGCACGGCGAGGCGTGGGCCCACTTCCAGCTCGGCCAGCTGAGCCTGCGCATGGGCGACGTATCGCGCGCCGAGCGGGAACTGCGCGAGGCCCTCGATCTGTACGGCCGCACGCGCGACGCCCGCGGCGAGGCCTGGGCCCTGACCCAGCTGGCCCGCGCCCGCCTCGTCGACGGCGACCCGTCGCCCGCGGTGGACGGTCTGCGCCAGGCGGCCTCCCGGCACCGCGACAACGAGGACGCGCGCGGCGAGGCGTGGACCGTGTACTACCTCGGCCAGGCCCTGGAGGAGACGGGCAACCTGGACCAGGCGGTACGGGAGTTGGAGCGCTCGCGGACCATGTTCTCCCGTATGCGGGACGTGTACGGGCTCGCATGCGCCCGCCACCACTCGGCCCGCGTCACTCGCGACCAACGAGCCGCCCAGACCGGCTCCCTCCGCAACTCCGGCTTCGCACGCCAACTCCTCGTCGACGCCCGCGCCGACTTCCAGCGCATCGGCGTCGCCCACGGCGAGGCGTGGACCTGCCTGGAGCTGGCCGTGGTGGACGCCGGCAACGCCCGTACACAGCAGGCGCTGACACTGTGCGACGAGGCGATCGGCCTCTTCACGTCGTACGGCGACCGCCGCGGCGAGGACTGGGCCCGCTTCCTGCGCTGCACCCTCCTGCCGTACGCCTCCCCCGGCGGCATCGAGATCGGCACGGCCGTCGCCCAGGAGGACCTGACCCGGTTGTCCCACGCGGGACACCCGTCGCGGGACGGGAAACTCGACGACTACGCCGAGGCGTACCAGCTGCTGCTGGAGCGCGGGGTGGACCTTGATGCCGGGTGGCAGGCGTGGCGACTGGGGATGGTGCCGAACCGGCATGCCCGGGATGTCATGGGGGTGACGGTGGGGGCGCCTCGGGGGTGACGGCTCGGGCGTTTCGCTGGCCGCGGGGGCGGGGGGCTGGGAACGTGGAGGGGTGACCAGGTCCGCGGTCCTGGGTAACTGACTGGCAGGACCGGGCGGTTGGGGGTGCGATGGGGGATGCGCTGCGGGGGCCGGGGCCTGTGCCTGGGGTTCCGGTGCCGTTTGTGGGGCGGGACGGGGACGTCGAGGAGCTTGTGGGGCGTCTGCGGGAGGCGTCGCCTCGGGAGCCGGTGGTTCTGTACGGGCCGGCTGGTGTCGGTAAGACGGCGCTGGCTACCGCCGTGGCGCATGAACTGGCCACGCCGGGACTTCCGGTGCACTGGATCTCCCTCGACGGGACCATCGGCACGGAGACGGCACTGCTGCGCCTGCTCGCCGATCACAGGGCCCCTCGCCGGGAAATCGTCGAGGCCGCCCTCGCAGACGACGAGGAATTCCCCAACGCCCTGCTACGACAGTGCGCGCAGCACATCGAGGGTTCCGTTCTTGTTCTCGACGGCGTACCACCGCGCCTGGGCCACGCCCTCCTCCAAGCGCTCGAGACCCAGGCAAACCTGGTGATCATCACCTCACGGGCGCGGACCGGGTGGGACCGCGCGGGCATGCATCTGCACCAGGTACTACCCCTCGGGACCGAAGACGCCGCCCAGTTGGCACATCGCACCGGCGGTCTGTTCGGCGGCCGCCAGTCCGTCCCTGCCAAGGTGATCGCCGCCGCGAGGGGACTGCCGCCGCTGCTGCGCATCGCCGGGAGGCACTTCTCCCGGTCGCCCCTTCCGGCGGTTGTCCCCCACCCTGCGCCCGAGGACCTGGTCACCGCCGCCATGGACCAACTAGACCCGCCCGAACGGGACATGTTGTTACGGCTGGCGGTACGAAGGCCGGGCGGGACCTTCAGCCGACGCACGGTCGAGGTACTGCTCCCACCAGAAAAGGGTCCGATCGACGCAGCGCACACGCTGAACTGGCTCAAGCAGTACGAGCTGTTATGGGACATGGGCGACGAGGTCTACGAGCTCCCCTGGACGGTCGCCGAGGCGGTGCGGGACCTCATGTCGGCGGACAAGCGGAGCGTACTGGCCGATGAGGTGATCGGTGCCCTGCGAGCCGCCGCCCGTGACACCGCATGGGACGCGGTCGGCCTGCTCGACGGCCGGGACCGGCCGGACGGCCACGCACGGCAGCGGCCCCCGGCCGCACTGGACGATCTGGCCAAGAGCGTCGACGAGTTCACGGCGCTGATACCGCGCGGCCGGTGGCTCACCGAACAGGAGTCGCAGCTCGTCGACGCCCTGGCCGCCTTCCTGGCGGTGCGCGGCGACGCCCACCGGCTCGTGGCACTCCACCGGATCGCGAAGGAACCCACGCGCCGCGCCCTGGGCGCGCTCATGCGCCAGCTCGGCCTGACCCGCCAGATCTGGAAGGTGCTGCAGAACGAGGGGTCCGTTCCGCATCTGGCCTACGACGCGGCGGACGCCTCGTACTGCACCGGGCAGTTGGGCGATGCCCTGTCGACGCTCGATTCCGTACCTCCACGGCAGAGCACCGACAGCGCGTGGTGCGCAGTCGTCCGCGGTGCGGCGCTCTGCGACCAGGGCAGGCCGGTGGAGGCGCAAGAGGTGCTCATCCATGCCACGGAGACCTTCCGGCAGGCGGGCTGCACCCGCGGACGCGGCTGGGCACTGTTGCACTGGGCCCGCGCGTGCCTGCTGATGAGCGACGCGAGCCGGGCTGAACACCTGCTGGGGCAGGCCGCTCAGACGCTGAACGCCGTCGGTGACGTACGCGGTCAGAACCGGGTGGCCACCGAAAGGGTCCGTCTCCATCTCCTGCGCGGGCTCACCGATCACGCACTCGACGCCGCGCAGCGCGCACTCACCGCGCACGAACAGGCAGAGGACGTACGGGGCATGGGGTGGACGTGCCACCACCTGGGCCTGGCGCACGCCCAACAGGGCCGGCCGGCCGACGCGCGAGTGACCCTGAAGGCCGCCGCTCGCCACTTCACGGCGTGCGGGGACGAGTTGGGCACGGCCTGGACCCTGCACCGGCTGGCGCTGCTGCCGACTGGAGCGTCGGGCGAACTGGCCACCGTCGCAGGCATGTTCGCGAGGCTGAGTTGTCCCCTGGGTGAGGCGTGGTCACTGACCGAGCCGGCACTGCTCCGCCCGGGCGACTCCCTGTCAACCGCAGAAGCCCTCTTCCGCGACCTCGGCGACAGCAGCGGTCTGGCATGGACGAAGGTCATAGGAGCGCTGCTCGGCCCGGCCGAGGAACCCATCACCGTCGAAGACGCCGTCCGGGGCATTCCTCCGGACGCCGCAGGACGCGGTCCAGTCGCGCACGATATCGGCCAGTTCCTGCGCAATCTACGCCTCGACACAAGCGAGCGCATCGACCGCACCAGGCTCCCGGCCATCCCTCTGAGCGCCCGCGACATCGTCATCCCCGTCAACCATCTCCATCAGTCGGCACGCCCCCGGCCCCCTCACCCCGCCTCCCACTGCCAAGTCCGCCTAACCCTCCTCGACGACTCCCCCACCCCAACCACAACCGCCCGCCTGCTCCTGCGCGTCTCCCCTGCCGACGGCCACCCCTGGACGTCCCCCCATCACGGCTCCCCATGGCTGACAGCCGTGGCGACCCCCCTCACCCCCGCCTCCGTAGAACCCGCCACCGCTCTCCTCCGCCCCTCCCGACAAGCGGAACACGGCGCCGAGTTCGACTTCACCGCACACCGCCCGGGCGTTCATGTCATCCGGTTCACCATCGCCCTGGAGCGCACCGGCACGGTTCTGCAGCAAGTGGAGACGGAGTTGGAGATCCTCGACACGGATGACCCGGCCGACCGCGCGGCACCGCAGGTGGCCGCAGACCGGGGGCGGTAGCGTGCGATGAGCACGGAACTCCGGGTCCGGATCGTCCAGGACCCCAGCGAGGGCTTCACCAGGCTGCCCGACGAGTTGGCGCAGGGCCCCGACATCACCGTAAGCCTGGACGTGCTGGCCGGCGACCGGATCAGGGCGCGGTTGTACGGGCCCGCCGTGCCGTCGCTCTACGGCACCGAACACCGGGTGGACCTCTCCGTACGCCCCGCCGAGGTGCGGTCGGCGGCGGCACGGCTGTGCGGCCGGTGGAAGGAACTCCTGGTGGACTTCCAGCCGTTGGCGGCGGACGGCCGACCGGCGGCCGGCAGCGGACCCGACCGCCCGTACGCCTCTCTCGTGGACCTGCGCGACCGCCCGACGGGGGAGCTGTACGACATCGTCGACGAACTGGCGCTGGCAGGCTCCGAGTTGCTGTTCGGCACGCTGCTGGGCGGCACCGACCCGCGCGTCGAGCGGTTCGGTACGTATCTCGCGGACGCGCTCGCGGCCCGCGAAGGGCTGCGCATCCGCTTCGACTCCGAGCTGCACGTGCCGTGGCCGATGGTGTGCCTGCGCCCCGAGGACGTACCACTGACCCGGCCGATCGCCGGCCCTGCCGGACTCTTTCCCCTCTTCCTCGGCCACCGGCACCAGATCGAGCAGACCGGCGGCGCCTACCCCTGGCTCGGCGGGCGCCACGAAGCGCCCGTCGTGCCCACGGTCAGCCTGAACCACGACACCCGGGTCGACCGCAAGGGCCGTACGCGGGCCGCCGAGGTGGCCGCCGTGCTCGCCAAGGACACCTGCTTCGTGGAGCGGACCACACGGGCGGAGCTGGTGCGGGCGCTGGCGGACGGCGGGCTGTGCGAGCAGGTGATGTACTTCTGGTGCCACGGTCACTTCGTGCCCAACGGCTCCCAACCCGCCGTCCTGGCGCTGAAGTTGACCGACGGCACGGCCATCGACGCGCACACGGTGCGGGAGCGGCGGCGGAGCTTCGGCGACGGGAGTCCGTTCCAGCCGTTCGTGGTGCTCAACGCCTGTCATGCCGGGGTGCCCGCGGCCGGCGGCGACCCGGCGTTTCTCGGCAGCGCGCTGATCCACGCGGGCGCGCGGGGCGTGCTGGGCCCGCAGATAGAGATGCCGCAGGTCTTCGCGGCCGAGTACGCGCTGGAGTTCCTGACCCGCTATCTGCGCGGCGCCGAGACCGCCGGGGAGATCGCCCACGCCGTCGCCCGCCACTTCGCCGACGAACTGCGCAACCCGCTCGGTTTCGCCTACGCCCTGCACTGCGGCATGGACACCCGCCTGGAACGAGCCCTGGCCCCGGCCGTCGAGGGCGACAGGGACACCGGCACCGGTCAGGAGCTCGCCGTATGAACACCTCCGTCCGGCTGCCGGTGCGCACCGTGGACCTCGCCTCCGACGGCTGGCCCCTGGAGGACACCGCAGGCGGGCTCCGCCCCGTCCCGGCCGACCGGCTGCTCGACCACTTCGCCGAGGAACTGAGACCGCCCGACTGGGCCACCGACCTGATCGTCTACGTCCACGGGTGGCAGACCAAACCGGACTCCGCGCTGACCGCGGTGCACCGGCTGCTGGCGCTCACCGACGCCCAGTACGGGTCCGGTCGGGCGCTGTATCCGCAGCTGCGCCCGTGGCGGCCCTGGACCGTGCTCGTGCGCTGGCCCTCCCGCTCACTGCCGTCCCTCGGCGGCTACCGCCGCATCCGCGACCGGGCGCACGCGATGAGCACCGACGGATACGCGGCGCAGATCATCGGGCAGCTTCTCGGCTACCTGGACGCCCATCGCGCCGACCCGGCCGCGCCCGACGTCCTCGCCAACGGCGACGGACAGTATCTGCACCTCGTCGGGCATTCCTTCGGCTGCCGGTTCCTGTGCGAGGCCGTCCAGTGGGCCGCGGATCCGCCGTCCGGCGCCACCCTCGGCTGGAGTACGCCCGAGCCGGCCGGCCGCCCCTTCACCGTCGACTCGATGCTGCTGTTGCAGATGGCGGCCCCCAGGGACGCCTTCGCCACCACGTTCACCGCGCTCGGCGAGGCTCCGCTGCGCGGCCCCGTCGTGGCGACGTACTCGCAGCACGACCGGGCGACCGGCTTCTGGCATCTGCGGGCGGAGAAGCGGGCGGGCATCGGGTACGCGGGAATCGGCACCGCACCCGCGCCGGTGTCGGCGATCCGGCTGCTCCCGCCCGAGGAGCCGTATCCGCTGGCCGTCCTCGACCACCGCTTCGTCAGTGTCGACGCGAGCGACGTCTTCGTGGACGGCAGAGGCCCCGCCGGGGCCCACTCCGACCATCTGCGCACAGAGTCCGCCCACCTGCTGCTGTCCCTGGCCGACCACTGTCGGTGAGGGCGCGGGCAGCGGGGGGCGGCTCCGGCACGGCGGTCAGCCTCGCGGGGTCGGTCGGCGTCAGCCCTGCTGGGGCTTCGGCGTGCCGGAGGCCTTGGCGGACGCGCCGGCGGCCTCACCGGGCGTCGCGTCGGCCTTCGGGTCCGCGGACTCCTTGAAGTCGACCTTGCCCATCTGCTTGCTCATCGACTTCATCAGACCCCACACCGCCAGGGCCATCGCCGCGAAGACGATGAAACCGAGGACGCCGGGGGTGACCTTGTTCTCGTCCACCTCCTTGGCGAGGGGGACGAGATGCGTCATTGCCAGGCTTGCGCTTGCGCTCATATCAGGCATTGTCGCGGATGCCCGCGAAGAGGTCGTCCTCGGGGAGGGACGTATCGACGAGGGACTTCGACAGCTCGTACTCCTCGGTCGGCCAGATCTCCTTCTGAAGCTCCAGCGGAACCTTGAACCAGCCGCCGTCGGGGTCGATCTGCGTGGCGTGCGCGATCAGGGCCTTGTCGCGGATCTCGTAGAAGTCGGCGCAGGGCACGTGCGTGGTCAGAACGCGCTCGACGCGCTCGAACTCGCTCCAGCGCTTCAGCCAGTCCCCATACGGCGACTCCATGCCGCGCTCCAGCAGGGCGTTGTGCAGCGCCTCGGTGCGCGGGCGGTTGAAGCCCTGGTTGTAGTAGAGCTTCTGCGGCTGGTAGGCCGGGCCGAACTCCGACTCCGGGTACTTCTCGGTGTCGGCCGCGCCCTCGAACGCCACCATGGAGATCTTGTGGGTCATGATGTGGTCGGGGTGCGGGTACCCGCCGTTCTCGTCGTAGGTGGTGATCACCTGCGGGCGGAAGGAACGGATGAAGCGGACCAGGCGGCCGGCGGCCTTGTCCACGTCCTCCAGCGCGAAGCAGCCGTCGGGCAGCGGCGGCAGCGGGTCACCCTCGGGAAGGCCCGAGTCCACGAATCCGAGCCACTCCTGCTTGACGCCGAGGATCTCGCGCGCCTCGTCCATCTCCTTCTTGCGTACCTCGTGGATGTGCTCCTCGATGTACTTGTCGCCCTGAAGCTTCGGATTGAGGATGGAGCCGCGCTCCCCGCCCGTGCAGGTCACCACCAGCACGTCCACCCCCTCGGACACGTACTTCGCCATGGTGGCCGCGCCCTTGCTCGACTCGTCGTCGGGGTGGGCGTGCACGGCCATCAGTCGCAGCTGGTCAGTCAAGACTCGATCCTCAGTAAGTCGGCCGGTCGGCGTGGGTCGGCTGGTCGGCGCCCGGCGTGAACGGGCGCATAGAGCGGCTTCTATAGTGACGGAATCGGGGGGTGAATAATTCCGGGGCCCCGTCTCGGACTTCCCGTCCGGGACGTTCGTTCCGGCCTGCCGAGAGGACGATCATGAGTACGGCGAGCACACGGCTGCCCGAGGGCCGGTACGGCCGCTCCGCGGACGAGCGCGCCGACCGGAAGCTCAAGGTCATCGGCGCTGTGCTGGGCGCGGCCCTGCTCGTGCTCGTCGGCTGGTTCGCGTACTACTACGTGGGCGGCAACAAGATCAGCGCCCAGGTCATCGCCTTCGATCCCTCCTCCACCGCGGTGAAGGTGCATCTCGAGGTGCGCAAGGACAAGGACGCGAGCGGCTACTGCACCCTGCGCTCACAGGACGCCGACGGCACCGAGGTCGGCCGCGCCGACTTCCGCTTCGACCAGCGCTCCTCGCGCATCGACAAGGTCGTCACGCTGCGTACGACCGCCCGTGGCACCACCGCGGAGCTGCTCGGCTGCCACGCTGACTGACGTCACCCCCAGCATTTGGCTGCTGACCTGCGTTGACGTAATTCTGATGGCTTATGTCCTCCCCCTGCCGCCGCTGAATTGTTAGGCTCGTGGTTTCGCCCATCCGTGAAGGAACATTCTTCTGGGTAGGGCGATGCTTTGTATTCCCAGTACCTACGAGGAGCACCTGTGACCCAGACCAGCGACGACGTCACCTGGCTCACGCAGGAGGCGTACACCAAGCTCAAGGATGAGCTGGAGTACCTGTCTGGTCCCGCGCGCGCCGAGATCACCGTGAAGATCGCGGCTGCGCGCGAGGAGGGCGACCTGCGCGAAAACGGCGGTTACCACGCGGCCAAGGAGGAGCAGGGCAAGCAGGAGCTCCGCATCCGCCAGCTGACCCAGCTCTTGGAGAAGGCCAAGGTCGGTGAGGCCCCCGCGGCCGGCGGTGTGGTGGCACCCGGCATGGTCGTGACCATCGCCTTCGACGGCGACGAGGACGACACCCTGGAGTTCCTGCTCGCCTCGCGCGAGTACGCGAGCGCCGACATCGAGACCTACTCTCCGCAGTCCCCGCTGGGCTCCGGCGTGAACGGCAAGAAGGTCGGCGAGGACGCCCGGTACGAGCTGCCGAACGGCAAGCTCGCCTCGGTGAAGATCCTCAAGGCCGAGCCGTACCAGGGCTGAGCCCAGGCCAGCCACTCCGCCGATGCCCCCGGTCGCATGCCGGGGGCATCTTCATGCCCGGGTCAGAGCACGCGCCCCGCTCTCGGCCGGCTCCGCCTCACGACGCCGCCGAGCGGTACTTCCGTACCGCCAGCGTCCTGAATATCAGGGTGATCAGGATCGAGTAGATCACCGAGGCCCAGATCGAGTGCTGCATCGGCCAGGCGGCCGACTTCGACTGGCCGGGGTTGGCGAACAGCACGCGGCAGGCCTGCACCGTGGCACTGAACGGGTTCCAGTCGGCCAGGTGCCGCAGCCAGGGCGTCATGTTGCTGGAGTCCACGAACGCGTTGGAGATGAACGTGACCGGGAAGAGCCAGATCAGCCCGCCCGAGGTGGCCGCCTCCGGAGTGCGTACGGACAGGCCGATGAGCGCGCCGATCCAGGTGAAGGCGTATCCGCTCAGCAGCAGCAGGCCGAAGGCGCCGAGGACCTTGACGGCGTTGGTGTCGCCGTCCGAGCCGACGCGCCAGCCCACCATGAGGGCGACCACGGCGAGGACCAGCAGGGTCAGGGCGGTCTGGACGAGGTCGGCGAGCGTGCGCCCGGTCAGCACCGCGCCGCGCGCCATGGGCAGCGAGCGGAAGCGGTCGATGAGGCCCTTGTGCATGTCGTCGGCGATGCCCGCACCCGCGCCCGCGGTGGCGAAGGTGACGGTCTGCGCGAAGATGCCCGCCATCAGGAAGTTGCGGTAGTCGGTGGCACTGGTGCTGCCGCCGATCTTCATCGACCCGCCGAACACATAGCTGAACAGCACCACGAACATGATCGGCTGGATCAGCCCGAAGATCACCATCTCCGGAATGCGGGACATCCGGATCAGATTGCGTTTCGCGACGACCAGTGAGTCCCGGACGGACTGGCCGATCGGGTTCATGGGAGCCGCGGTCGGCACGGCATCGGTGACGGCGCTCACTTGGCCTCCTCCTTCTTCTGCTTTCCTGCCTTGCCGTCCCCCGCCGCTCCGTTGCCCTCTTCCTTCACCTCGGCCAGGTGGCCGGTGAGGGAGAGGAAGACGTCGTCGAGGGTGGGGCGGCGCAGGCCGATGTCGTCGATCTCGATGCCGCGGGCGTCCAGCTCGCGGATGACCTCGGCGAGCAGCTTCGCGCCGCCGGTCACGGGGACGGTGAGCTTGCGGGTGTGCTCCTCGACCGTGGTCTCGCCCTTGCCGAAGCCGCGCAACAGCTCCGATGCCGTGGCTATGTGCTCGCGCTCGTGCACGACGACCTCGACACGCTCGCCGCCGGTCTGTGCCTTGAGCTGGTCGGCGGTGCCGCGGGCGATGACGTGGCCGTGGTCGACGACACAGATGTCGTGCGCGAGGTGGTCGGCCTCTTCCAGGTACTGGGTGGTGAGCAGCAGCGTCGTACCACCGGAGACCAGCCGCTTGATGACCTCCCACAGCTGCTGGCGGTTGCGCGGGTCGAGACCGGTCGTCGGCTCGTCCATGAACATCACGGGCGGCGAGACGACCAGGGCGGCCGCCAGGTCGAGCCGGCGGCGCATACCGCCCGAGTACGTCTTCGCGGTGCGGTCGGCGGCGTCCGTGAGGTTGAACTGGTCGAGGAGCTCGTCCGCCCGGACCTTCGCCGCCTTGGCCTTCATCTGGTAGAGCTGGCCGACCATCTGGAGGTTCTCGCGGCCGGTCAGGTACTCGTCGACCGCGGCGAACTGCCCCGAGAGGCCGATCTTGCGGCGCACTTCGTTGGGATGCTTGAGCACGTCGAGGCCTGCCACGACCGCCCTGCCGCTGTCGGGGCGCAGCAGGGTCGTCAGGCAGCGGACAGCGGTCGTCTTCCCTGCGCCGTTCGGCCCGAGGAGGCCCAGGACGGTGCCTTCCGGGACATCGAGGTCGACGCCGTCCAGAGCCCTTACGTCACCGAAGGTCTTCACCAGGCCTTCGGCATAGATGGCGCCTGGCATATGAGTCTCCACGTCGTTGGGGATTCTTCGAAAAGCCTAGGTTTGTGCCTGTTTATGCGCTTGATGAGTGAGGCTCGACACACCATAACGCGATGTATCGCGTCTCTCAACAGAATTTACCGCCTGGCTATGACAAGGGCCCTGACCTGCGATTACGGCACCTTCAACGGTCGTCGGCCGATGACGGTGGTCAGTCGATGACCGTGTAGCCCGCCTCGCGCAGCGCGAGGCCGACCTCGGCGCAGTGCGCCGGCCCCTTCGTCTCCAGGTGCAGCTCCACCTCCGCCTCCGTGAGCCCGAGCCGCGGATCGGTCCGTACGTGGCTCACATCGAGGACGTTAGCGTCGACCACTGACAACACCTGCAGAAGTGTCGCCAGGGCCCCGGGACGGTCCGTCAGTCGCAGCCGGACGGCCAGGTAGCGGCCCCCCGCCGCCATGCCGTGGCGCAGGATGCGCTGCATCAGCAGCGGGTCCACGTTGCCGCCCGACAGCACCGCCACGACCGGCCCCTCGAAGGCTCCGGGGTTCTGCAGCAGTGCCGCGACGGGGCTCGCGCCCGCCGGTTCGACGACCAGCTTGGCCCGCTCCAGGCACAGCAGCAGCGCGCTGGACAGATCGTCCTCGGAGACCGTGCGGACCTCGTCCACCAGGTCGCTGACGAGGCGGAACGGCACGTCGCCGGGGCGCCCGACCTTGATGCCGTCGGCCATCGTCGCCGGGTTCTCGATCGACACCGGGCGCCCGGCCGCCAGCGAGGGCGGGTACGCCGCCGCGCCCGCCGCCTGCACACCGACGATCCGCACGTCCGGGCGCAGCGCCTTCACCGCGACCGCGATGCCCGCGGCCAGCCCTCCCCCGCCGATGCCCACGACGATCGTGCGCACCTCGGGGCACTGCTCCAGGATCTCCAGGCCGACCGTGCCCTGGCCCGCGATGATGTCGGCGTGGTCGAACGGGTGGATGAACACCGCGCCCGTCTCGACCGCGTACTCCTGCGCGGCGGCCAGCGTCTCGTCCACCACCTGACCGTGCATCCTCACCTCGGCGCCGTAGTCGCGGGTGGCCGCGACCTTCGGCAGCGGGGCCCCGGTGGGCATGAAGACCGTCGAGCGCACACCGAGCAGCGAGGAGGCGAGGGCGACGCCCTGCGCGTGGTTCCCGGCGCTCGCGGCGACGACACCCGCGGCGCGCTCCTCGGGAAGCAGCCCGGCGATCCGCACGTAGGCGCCGCGCAGCTTGAAGGAACCCGTGCGCTGGAGGTTCTCGCACTTGAAGTGCACGGGCGCGCCCACCAGCTGGGACAGGTACCGGCTGCCCTCCATGGCCGTAGCCCGCGCCACGCCCGTGAGCATCTTCTGGGCGCCGCGTACGTCGTCGAGCGTGACGGTGGGCAGGGAGTCGGCCGTGCGGTAGCTCATGACTCCAGTCTCGCAGTTCACGTCCGGCCACACCCGGTGTGACCAAGGCCCGAGACTGGTTTGCGCAGCGTCGGTACGGCCTGCCTTCCGGCCGCGTACCCTGTCCCCCAACCCAGCTCCCCACGCATGAATTGAGCCCCCGGCCATGCCCACAACACCTGAAATGTCGATGGACATGACGACCGTCGGTGACACCGGTCTCCTCGACACGCTTCAGCACGAGGTCGCGGTGTTCGCGCGCCGTGCCGAACAGACCCGGCTCGGTGGAGTGGGGCAGGTACGCAACTCCATGGACCGCGCCGCATACCTGCTGCTCAACCGCCTCGACAAGGAAGGCGCGATGGGCGTCAAGGCGCTCGCCGCGAGCATGGGGATCGACTCCTCGACGGTCACCCGGCAGGTCGCGCCGCTCGTCGACACGGGGCTCGTCAAGCGCACCTCGCACCCCGAGGACGGGCGTGCCGTGGTGCTCCAGCTGTCGCCGCGCGGGCAGGCCCGCCTCGACGAAGTGCGCTCTTCCAGGCGTCAGTTGATGGCCGAGTTGACACACGACTGGGCGCCGGAGGAGCGCGAGGCGTTCTGCACGCTCCTCACGCGCTTCAACGGCGCGCTCTCGGCGCGCCAGGCCGCCCAGGGCGTCCCGGTCGCGGAACCGTCGTCGGCCTCGTAGCCGCCCGAGCGGGTCAGCGGGTCAGCGGGTCGAGCGGGTCGAGCGCCCGCTCATGGTGTCCCGCCCCGCGCGCGTGGGTGTGCTGCGGGCTCCCCGCACGCGTGCATGTGCTCCGGACTCTTGACCGGAAGGCCACGTCTGGCCTCATATGAGATCGGGTCCTTGTCGTACGCGGTCTGACATGTCGTACACGGCCGGGTCCCTGTTTCCCTCAGGGTCATCCTCAGGCGGAGGCGTGGTGCGAGAACGGCATGCGTCCCAAGGCGCCCGCCGGGCCCGGGAGTTCGAGGCGTTCGTCGCGGGCGCGGCCGGGCGGCTGCTGCATGCCGCCACGCTGCTGACGGCGGAGGCGCCGGACGACAACCCTCGGGCGCGGCGCCTGCTGACGCTGTCCCTCGCCCATACGTACGCGTCCTGGGACCGGCTGCGCGGCGAGGACCCGTACGACCGCGCCCGGCAGTATCTGGCGGTCCGCTTCGCGCGCGGGGCATGGCACCAGTACGGGGCCCTCGGGCGGTCCCGGGCGAGCGCCGACACGGTGCTGGCCCGGCTGACGCCGCAGGAGCGGCTGGTCCTGGTCCTCAGGCTGTACGAGGGCGTCGCCGAGGAGCAGACGGCGGCGCTGCTCGGGCTCCCCACGGAACGGGTGCGGGCGATCTGTGCCCGCGCGATGGCGACGCTGCTGCACCCGCCGCGCGGTCCGGCGCCGGCGATCGCGAAGGTGGCCCCGTCATGAACCAGCCCGAGCGCGAGGCGGCCGTCCGGCGGATGCTGGAGCAGGCGTCGCCCCAGGTGCCGCCGGACCTGTACGCGGACATCGTGCGGCGCGGCGGCCGTATGCAGCGGCGCAGGAACATCGCCCGGCGGCTGCTGTGGCTGGTGCTGTTCGCCGCGACGGTCGCCTTCATCGTGTGGGCGACGATGGCCCGCCCGTGGGTGGAGCCGCCGTCGGACACGACTCCACCGCTCACGGGCTGGTGACACCGGCCGGTGACGCAGGCTGTCGAGACGGCCGGCGCCACCGCTGGTGACTGATTAACCCAGCGCCTGCTGCAGGTCCGCCAGCAGGTCGTCGACGTTCTCGATGCCCACGGAGAGGCGCACGAGGTCGCCGGGCACCTCCAGGGCGGAACCGACCACGGACGCGTGCGTCATGCGCCCGGGGTGCTCGATCAGGGACTCGACTCCGCCGAGGGACTCGCCGAGCGTGAACACCTTGGCGCGGTTGCAGACCTCGACCGCCGCCTCCTCGCCGCCCGCGACCTGGAAGGAGATCATGCCGCCGAACGAGCGCATCTGCTTGGCCGCGACCTCGTGACCGGGGTGCTCCGGAAGACCCGGGTACAGAACGCGCGTCACGCGCGCGTGCCGGGTGAGCATCTCGGCGACCTTCGTGGCGTTCTCGCTGTGCCGGTCCATGCGCACGGAGAGCGTCTTGGCGCCGCGCAGCACCAGCCACGAGTCGAAGGGGCCGGCGACGGCGCCCATCGCGTTCTGGTGGTACGCCAGCTCCTCGCCCAGCTCCTGGTCGCCGGTGACCAGCGCGCCGCCGACGACGTCCGAGTGGCCGCCCATGTACTTGGTGAGCGAGTGCACGACGACGTCCGCGCCGAGGGCCAGCGGCTGCTGGAGGTAGGGCGTGGCGAAGGTGTTGTCGACGACCAGCCGGGCGCCCGCCTCGCGCGCGATCTGGGCGACCACGGCGATGTCGGTGATGCCGAGGAGGGGGTTGGAGGGCGTCTCGACCCAGATGACCTTCGTCTTCGGGGTGAGGGCGGCCCGTACGGACGCCGGGTCGCTGGTGTCGGCGACGGACCACTCGACGCCCCACCGGGAGACGACCTTCGCGAAGAGGCGGAAGGTGCCGCCGTACGCGTCGTTGGGGATGACCACGTGGTCGCCGGGGCTGAGCAGCGTACGCAACAGGCAGTCCTCGGCAGCCAGTCCGGACGCGAACGCGAGGCCGCGGCGGCCGCCCTCCAGGGCGGCGAGGTTCTCTTCCAGGGCGGTCCTGGTCGGGTTGGCGCTGCGGCTGTACTCGTAACCGCCGCGCAGCCCGCCGACGCCGTCCTGCTTGTAGGTCGAGACCTGGTAGATCGGCGGGACGACCGCGCCGGTGAGGGGATCGGCGGTGTTGCCCGCGTGGATCGCCAGAGTCTCGAAGTGCTGACTGATGTGCCTGTCGCTCATGAGCCCGAGGGTAGTGCGCCCGCGGGGCCGATGACGGCACACGGGTCGTACAGGGTCGCGGACGGTGATCCGAGAAGGGCCCCCGGCGGGGACACGGCGCCCGCTCGGGGCTGCTGCGGTGCCGGTCAGGGCGCCCGGGTTCGCCAATTGTCGGACCCGTCTGGTTCGCTTGTGGCATGGAGATTCTCTGGGTCCTGATGGCGCTGGCCCTGTTCAGCATGGTGCTGCTGCCCGTCCTCCGGCGCCGGCGCGCGGGTATTCAGCAGGTCGCGCCCGGCGATCCGGACGCCGCGGACCCGGCGAACTACGGATTCCTGCGGCAGGAGGAGCTGGACATCCGCATGCCCGGTCCGGACCACGACCTGCTGGACGTGCTGAACGTGGTGCAGCAGACGCAGGACTACCGGGCGGCGTCCCAGCTCCTGGCCGGCACGGAGACCGAGGGCGAGCGGCGCTGGCAGCGTGTGCAGGCCTTCGCGGGCGCCGCGTCGCTGGAGCTGCAGCAGCGCCCCGGCGGGGTCAGCGAGACGCCCGGCGGGCAGTGGCTGCGGGTGTGGCGGGCCGAGAAGCCCAAGGACGCGGGCGGCGCGGCGGTGCACGCGGAGTTCCTGGTGCAGCAGGCGTGGCGGACGTCGACGCCGGGGACGGACGAGTTCCGGATCATCATGGAGGAGGCGCGGTCGGCGTGCGGCGAGGCGGCGCTGCTGTCCCCCGGTGACCCGATTCCGTACATCATCGAGCTCTCCGTGGCCCGCGGACTGTCGTATCCGCAGCCGGAGTTCGAGAAGCTGTGGCTGAAGATCCTGGATCGCGCCCCGGCGCACATGGGCGCGCACCTCGCGGCCCTGCACTACTGGTGCGAGAAGTGGCACGGCTCGCGGGAGGTGGCGTACTCCTTCGCGGAGGCGGCCGCCGCGCGTGCCCCGCAGGGCTCCCTGCTGGCCGCCATGCCTCTCTTCGCGGTCTTCGAGCATCTCCCCGAGGTGAACCTGGTCCGCAGCTTCTACCAGAGCGAGGTCGTGACGAAGGCGGTGCACGGCGCGCTCTTCGCGGTGCACGCGGCCCGCGCAGACGACCCGATGCTGGCGCACGTCCGCCACCTCCTGGTGTTCTTCCTGGTCCGCGGCGAGCGCTGGGCGGAGGCGATGAACCAGCTGGTGCACGTGGACGGCCACGTCGGCGCCCTGCCCTGGACCCTCACCCCCGACCCGGCGGCGGACTACGCGATATACCGGGCCCTCGCGGTCGCGGGCTACGAGGCGAACGGCGGCAACCCGGCGACTCTGCCGCACTGAGGCCTGCGCCTGCGCCTGCACCCGCTCCGCCCCGCTCCCGCTCCCACTCCCGCCAGGAATGCCGGACAGGGGTCGTACGTTGACGCCTCTGCCCCCATCCCCCGGACCGGACCTCGTGGAGAGCGCATGTTCCTGCACAGCCGTAGCCCACAGCTCCCGACCGCCGAGCAGGCTCTGCGCGGCCGACCGGAGCCGATCTTCACCGTCCCCGACCGGCACACCGTCCTCGGCACCCCGCTCCTCGGCCCCTACCCCGAGGGCCTGGAGATCGCCGACTTCGGCATGGGCTGTTTCTGGGGCGCCGAGCGCAAGTTCTGGCAGCTCCCGAAGGGCGTGTACACGACGCTCGTCGGCTACCAGGGCGGCTTCACCGAGAACCCCACCTACGAAGAGGCCTGCTCGGGCCTGACGGGTCACACGGAGGCGGTCCGTGTGGTCTACGACCCCGCCGAGATCTCCTACGAGGATCTCCTGAAGGTCTTCTGGGAGTCCCACAACCCGACCCAGGGCTTCCGCCAGGGCAACGACGTGGGCACCCAGTACCGCTCCGCCGTCTACACCCACACCCCCGCCCAGGCCGCCACCGCCACCGCGTCCCGCGAGGCCTACCAGCGGGTCCTGACGGGCTCGCGCTACGGCAGGATCACCACCGAACTCCTCCCGGCGGAGGGCCGCGTGTTCTACCCCGCCGAGGGATACCACCAGCAGTACCTGGACAAGAACCCGGCCGGGTACTGCGGAATCGGTGGGACGGGCGTGTCCTGCCCGATCGGTGTGGCGCGGGCTGACGGCTGAGCCGACCGGGGCTCGCCCGCCGGGCACCGAGGCACCCGAACAACCTGGCGGGGAAGCAGTGACACGAGGAACCCCAAGTGTCAAACACTTCAGCCTCGTCCAAAAGGAACAGCAGCCACACCCTCCCCGTCCTACGATCCCTCACATGCTTATTCGTCGGGCATTACGGATGATCATCGTGCTGGCTGTGGCCCTCGCCGGAGCGATCGGGGGTGGTGTGGGGTCGGCGCAGGCCGAGGGGAGCCGGTCGTCGTACGACCGGCAGCTGCTGTTCTACAACCACTCCTACGGGGTCCTCGACCGGGAGACCGCCGACGCCATCGAACACTCCGACTACCTGCGGGACTTCGCCAACTTCCAGGTCCGCACCACGACCGGTGCCGGCGGAAAGACGTGGACCGGCCGCTATCTGATGGGTCGCGAGACCTACCTCGAACTGTTCGGAGTCGGTGATCTCCCGGGCCAGGACGGCACCCTCGGCTCCGCCGGGCTGGGCCTCTCGGCCGAGCGGGCGGGAGACCTGGCGACGGTCACCGAGCGGCTGAAGGACGAGGGGGTCACCGACCCCGTCAAGTTCCTCCAGACCCGGGACTTCGGAGACGGTGTGCCGGTGCCGTGGTTCGACACCGTTCTCACCACCAGCGAGTACGACGCCTTCGGAGCCTGGGCGATGGAGTACCGGCCGGAGTACTTCGCCGATCCTCGCGGCAAGACCGAGCCGGCGAGCTTCCCCGGCGACGTCGGACGCGAGCGCTACCTTTCCGACGACTACCGCACCCACCTGATGCGCGATGTGACAGCTGTCCGCCTCGCGGTCACCGAGGGCGACCTCGCCGACACCGTGCCGCTGCTGCGGGCCGGCGGATTCGCGGTCAAGACCACGACGGGCGGTGGCGTCGTCGCGGAGGGCGGCGGCACCACGATTCGGTTCGACGTCGTCGCGCGCGAACAAGCCGGGTTCCAGCGGGTGGACATGACACTCAACCGGCCCGTGAAGGACCGGCATGTGGAGCGGATCGGTCACTCGACCCTCACCATCGGCCCCGGCAGCCACGCCGTGTGGACGTTCACCGACAACGCCACCCGGTAGCCGGTGGGTGCGCGCCCTCGACGAGGGAGCGCACCCGCACGCCACACTTCGAACGGCGTGGATGTCCGCGCACCGGTCTCCACTGCTGGTGCTCCTCGCGCTCGTGGCACACAGGAATCCCGGGCCGTCACCGTCGTCGGAGCAATAAGACCTCGCTCTCCCGTCCTCCACGTTGCTAACCTGCGGGACCGCGCCGGGACAGGCGACGAGCCCTCGTCCAAGGGCCGAAAGCTACGGGGGAGATGGAATGGGCAGGGTCTTTCTGATCGGCGGCGGGTGGGAACCGCAGGCCGCCGAGGCTGTGTACGGGCCTTTCCTGCGCGCGGCCGGCGGCTCGGGCGCCGTGGGCTGCCTGATCATCGACGAGGGCGACGGGGCTGCCCAATTCGCCCGCTACGAGGCCGTGTTGAGGAAGGTCGCACCGGCCTGCGAACCCGTACCGCTCCTGGTGCCCATCGGCGGAGAGTTCGACGTCGCGGCGCTGGACGAGGTGGCCGCCCTGCTGGTGTGCGGCGGACTGACGCCCGCCTATCAGGAGGCGCTCGCCAAGGTCCTCGACCGGCTTCCCCGCGTGCTCGGTGAGCGCGGGATCCCGTACGCGGGCTTCTCCGCGGGGGCCGCCGTCGCCGCGGCCCGTGCGGTGGTCGGCGGATGGCTCTCCGACGGGGTTCCCGTCTGCCCGGAGGACACCGGTGAGGACCTGGACGAGATCGAGGTCCGCCCGGGGCTCGGCCTGGTGCCGTTCGCCGTCGACGTGCACGCCGCCCAGTGGGGCACTCTTCCGCGGATGATCGACGCCGTCGAACGGAGTGAGGCGCCCAGCGGTGTGACCATCGACGAGAACACGCTCCTCGAAGTGCACGGCCAGGAGGCGCGGGTCTCCGGACTCGGCCAGGTCCGTACCGTCCGGCGCGCAGCAGACGGTGGCGTGCTGGTGAGGGCCTACGGCGCCGGGGAGTCATTCACCGTCGGGTGACGGTCAGGCCCCGCCACTGCCGTACGGCCGTGTCAGGATCTCCAGGTTGTGACCGTTCGGGTCGTCGAAGTACGTACCCCGGCCGCCGTCATTGTGGTTGATCTCGCCGGGGCGGCTGTGGGACGGGTCCGCCCAGTGCGTGAGCCCGGCCGCCTCGACGCGGGCGAAGATCTCGTCGAAGTCCTCCTCGGAGACGAGGAAGGCGTAGTGCTGCGGTGTGATCCGTCCGCCCGTGTCCATGAAGTCGAGGGTCACGCCGTTGGGGATCGCGACCGGGATGAACGGGCCGTACGGCGGGCTCACCTCAAGGCCCAGGATGTCGGCCAGGAACCGGGCCGAGGCCTTCTTGTCGCGCGCGGCGACGATCGTGTGGTTCAGCTCGACGGTCATCGTGGACCTCCTCGTACGCGGACCTCTCCCACGCTAGCCCCGGAACCCCGCGCTCCGACCCCCTCCGCCATGCAGTTAAGGTAAGCCTTGCCTTAGCAAATGATCGGAGTCGTTGTGCGCACCTTGGGGTTGAAGGCCGGGTTGAAGGCTGTCCTGGCCGTGTCCGTCGCCGGCGGGCTGCTCGCCGGATGTTCGTCCTCGGACGGCGGCGACACCGGCAAGGGCGGGAGCGGCTCGTCCGACGGATCCCGCAACCTCGTCGCCGGGGCCTCGGAGGGGCCCGCCGTCGCGCCCAGCGCCATGGCCGAGGGCATGGGCGCGGACACCGACAAGGACGGGGCCTTCCCGCGGACCGTCGGGCACTTCGAGGGCAGCACCGAGGTCGGGAGCGCGCCCCGGCGGATCGCCGTGCTCAGCACCGGGCAGCTGGACGACCTGCTGTCCCTGGGGGTCGTTCCGACGATCACCACCCGCGCCGACAACGCCGGGCTCGTGCCGGACTATCTGCGGGACGCGTTCCCCCAGTACAAGAAGCAGCTCGCGAGGATGACCGACGCGGGCACCCGCAACGCGCCCAACCTGGAGACGCTCGCCGCCGCCAAGCCCGACCTGATCCTCGTCAACGACTCGCTCGGGGACCTGTACCCGAAGCTGTCGAAGATCGCCCCCACCGTCGTCACGGCGGGCAACGGCATCAACTGGAAGCGGGACCTGCTGCTCGTGGGCGACGCCCTCGGCAAGGGACAGCAGGCGCGGAAGCTGCTCGACGGCATCGTGGCCGACGCCGCCGCGCGCGGCGAGAAGCTCGGTGATCCCGCCGTCTCGATGGTGCGCTTCACGCCCGACCGCACCCGGATGTTCGGGGTGTCCTCCTTCACCGGGTCCATCGCCGCCGACATGGGGCTCGGGCGGCCCAAGTCCCAGCAGTTCAAGGCGATTTCGCAGGACATCGGGGCGGAGAGCATCGACACCGCCGACGGCGACTGGATCTTCTACTCCGTGCAGGGCGACGCGTCGAAGACCGACGCCACAAGCGTGCTCGCCGGGCCGCTGTGGAAGTCGATGAAGGCGGTCGAGGCCGGGCACACGGTGAAGGTCGACGACGACCCCTGGTACCTCAACGCCGGGCCGACCGCCGCCCGAATCGTCGGGCACCAACTCGCCGAGACCATCGGCAAGTAGCCGGGACCGAGTATCCAAGTGACTGTCCGTACCGCCTGGTTGGCCGTCGCCGTGGCCCTCACGATCACGGTCGCGGCACTGAGCCTCGCCGTCGGCACCCGACCCGTACCGCTGTCCGCGGTCCTCGACGCGCTGCTGCACGGCGGGAGTTCGCCGGACGCGCTGGTGGTGCGGTCGCTGCGGATGCCGCGCACCGCGATCGGGCTGGCCGCGGGCGCCGCGCTCGGGCTCGCGGGGGCGGCGCTCCAGGCGGTCAGCCGCAATCCGCTCGCCGATCCGGGGATCCTCGGGCTGAGCCAGGGGGCGGCCGCGGGGGTCGTCCTCGCCATCGCGTCCGGGCTCGCGAGCGGCTTCAGCGGGTACGTCTGGTACGCCTTCGCGGGCGCCGTCGCCGCGGCATGCGTGGTGTACGCCATCGCCTCGCGCGGCCGGGGCGGGGCCTCGCCGGTGAAGCTGGCGCTCGCCGGGACCGCGCTGTCCGCGATGACGGCCGGGGCGACCACGGTCGTCCTGACGTCGAGCGCGGCCACGCTCGACCAGTTCCGCTTCTGGCAGGTGGGCGCGCTCAGCGGGCGCGACGCCGGGGCCGTCGGGCGGATGCTGCCGTTCCTCGTCGTGGGCGCGCTGTTGGTGCTGGCCTGCGCCCGCGGCCTGGACGCGCTCGCGCTCGGCGACGACACGGCGCGGGGGCTGGGTCACCGGGTCCCTCTCGTACGGGGCTGCGCGGCGCTCGGCGCGACGCTGCTGACCGCCGCCGCGGTCGCCGCCGCCGGGCCGATCGCCTTCGTCGGGCTCGCCGTGCCGCATCTGGCCCGCCGCCTGGTCCCGGGCGGCCACCGTTGGGTGCTGCCGCTGTCCGCCCTGCTCGGGGCGTCCCTGCTGCTGGCGGCGGACGTGGCGGGCCGCGTGGTCCGCGCCCCCGCCGAGGTACCGGCCGGCGTGATGACCGCGCTGGTGGGGGTGCCGGTGCTGGTTGCGCTGGTGCGGCGGAGGACGGTGAGCTCATGAGGCCGGCACGCATCCGCGGCCGTACATCTGTTCGCACATCCGTCCGCGCGTCTGCCCGTGCGTCCACGTGCCTGCCTACGGCGGCCACCGCCAGGTATCCGGGATCGGCCGGGCTGGCCGTACTCCGGCACCGGTCCCTCTCACTGCTGCTGCATCGCCGCTCGGCGGCCGTGGCCGGGGCACTGCTCGTGCTGCTCGGCGCCGTCATGCTGCTCTCCGCGTGCCTCGGGCAGACGTACGTTCCGCCGGGTGAGGTCTGGCGCACCCTGCGGGGCACGTCGGGAACGTACGACCTCGTCGTGGGTGAGCTGCGCGTGCCGCGGATCGTGCTCGGCGCGCTGGTGGGCGCCGCGCTCGGGCTGTCCGGGGCGCTGGTGCAGACGGTGACCCGCAATCCGCTGGCGAGCCCCGACGTCATCGGCGTCGGGCACGGTGCCGCCGCCGCGACGGTGCTGGCGCTTGCCACCGGCGCCGTCGCCTCCCCCGGCGCGCTCCCGGCCGTGTCCGTCGCCGGAGGTCTCGCGGCCGCAGCGCTCGTGTACGTACTCGCCTGGCGGCACGGCATGCAGCCGAGCCGGTTCGTGCTGACCGGGGTCGGGGTCGGGGTCGCGCTCTCCGCCGTGGTCCAGCTGTATCTGACCGAGAGCGAGCTGGACGCCGCCGAGCAGGTCAAGCTGTGGCTGGCCGGGAGCCTCAACGGGCGTGGCTGGGATCAGGCGGGCCCCCTCGGCTGGGTGCTGCTGGTGACCGCGCCCGCGCTGGTGTGGGCGAGCCGGGCCCAGAAGCAGCTGGGGCTGGACGACGACACGGCCGCCGCGCTCGGGGTGCGGGTGCGGCGAGCCCAGCTCGGGGTGACCGGGCTGGGGGTCGTGCTCGCCGCGTGCGCGACCGGGGCGGCGGGGCCGATCGGGTTTGTCGCGCTCACCAGTCCGCAGTTGGCCCGGCGCCTGAGCCGTAGCCCTCAACTGCCTTTGGTGAGCTCGGCGTTGACCGGAGCGGTGGTGGTGGTCGGCGCCGATCTCGTGGCTCGGACGCTGGTGCCGCCCCTGGAGATCCCGGTCGGCGCGCTCACCTCGCTGGTCGGGGGGCCGTACCTGTTGTGGCTGCTGGGGCGGCGCGGGTGAGGAACGGACTCGTCCTCGGACGCCGGACGCCGGACGGGCCGAAACACCGCGCAGGGCCCCGGAGCAGTGCGCTCCGGGGCCCTTGGTGAGCGCCTGACGGACGTCAGATGGTCGCGGTGTCGATCACGAAGCGGTAGCGGACGTCGCTCGCGAGGACGCGCTCGTACGCCTCGTTGATCTGGTCGGCGTTGATCAGTTCGATCTCGGCGCCGAAGCCGTGCTCGGCGCAGAAGTCCAGCATCTCCTGGGTCTCGGCGATGCCGCCGATCATGGAGCCGGCGAGGGTCTTGTTGCCGCCGATGAGGGAGAACAGGTTGAGCGTGATCGGCTCCTCGGGGGCGCCGACGTTCACCAGGGCGCCGCCCGTCTTGAGCAGGCCGAGGTACGCGCCGAAGTCGAGCGGTGCGGACACGGTCGACAGGATGATGTCGAAGGAGCCGGCAAGCTCCTCGAACGTCTTCGGGTCGCTGGTGGCGTAGTAGTGGTCGGCGCCCAGCTTCAGGCCGTCGTCCTTCTTGCGCAGCGACTGGGAGAGGACGGTGACCTCGGCGCCGAGCGCGTGGGCGATCTTGACGCCCATGTGGCCGAGCCCGCCGAGACCGACGACCGCGACCTTCTTGCCGGGGGCGGCACCCCAGTGCTTGAGCGGGGAGTACGTGGTGATGCCCGCGCAGAGCAGCGGCGCGGCCTCGTCGAGGGAGAGGCCGTCGGGGATACGCAGGGTGAAGGCCTCGGCGACGACGACCTTCTGCGAGTAGCCGCCGTAGGTGGGCGCACCGTCGTAGCCGACGGCGTTGTAGGTGCCGACACCGCCCTTCAGGCAGTGCTGCTCCAGGCCCGCCTTGCAGTTCTCGCACTCACGGCAGGAGTCGACGAAGCAGCCGACGCCCACGCGGTCGCCGACCTTGAACTTGGTGACGCCGGGGCCGACCTCGGAGACGATGCCCGCGATCTCGTGGCCCGGCACCATCGGGAAGATGGCCTCGCCCCAGCCCTCACGGGCCTGGTGGATGTCGGAGTGGCAGATTCCGGCGAACTTGATGTCGATCAGGACGTCGAACTCGCCGACCGGGCGGCGCTCGATGGTGGTGCGCTCCAGCGGGGCCTTCGCGGAGGGGGCGGCGTACGCAGCAACGGTGGTCATGCCGGGGGGTCTCCTCAGGAGGGGTCGTGTGCCCGGCTGCCTTCCGGCCGGGCACGAGACCCAGCCTGCCCCATCCCGCAACATTCACCCAGGTCAACGCTCTGCGTACGCTCAGTGGTCCTACTACTGGCGGGGTCAGGCTCTCCTGCGTACGACGGGGAATACTTGACTCATGGACCAACACCCTCGTCAGGAGTCCGCCAGGGAACCGGGGCAGCCGCTGGACCGGCGCGCCGAGCTCAGCGAGTTCCTGCGCACCCGCCGTGCCCGGCTGAAGCCCGAGGACGTGGGGCTGCCCGACTTCGGACGGCACCGCCGCGTCCCCGGGCTGCGGCGCGAGGAGCTGGCCCAGCTGGCCGGGGTGTCGGTGGCGTACTACACCCGCCTCGAACAGGGCAACGGACGGAACGTGTCGGCGGAGGTGCTCGACGCGATCGCCCGCGCGCTGCGGCTGACGGACGCGGAGCACGCGCACCTCACGCATCTCGCCAAGCCCAAGCAGCACAACAAGAAGAAGCGGACGGCGCGGCCCCAGCAGGTGCGCGGTGCGCTGCGGCAGCTCATCGACACGATGGACGGGATCCCGGCGTACGTCGTCGGGCGGCGCTCGGACATCCTCATCTGGAACCGGATGGCCGCGGCCGTCTTCGGTGACTGGTCGGAGCTGCCGCCGCACGAGCGGAACTGGGCGCGGCTGGTGTTCCTGAAGCCCGAGTACCGCGAGCTGTTCGTGGAGTGGGAGCAGAAGGCCAGCGACATGGTCAGCTATCTGCGCATGGACGCGGGCTGCCATCCGGACGACCCGCGACTGTCCTCCCTGGTGGGTGAACTCTCCGTGCACAGCGAGGAGTTCAGGCGGCTGTGGGCCACGCACGACGTGAAGGAGAAGGGCCACGGCGTGAAGCGGTTCCACCATCCGCTGGTCGGTGAGCTCACCCTGTCCTTCGAGACGCTCAAGCTGCCCGACGACACCGAGCAGTCGCTGGTCACGTACCACGCGGAGCCGGGCTCGGCGTCCGCCGAGGCGCTGCGGCTGCTGGCCAGCTGGGGCGCCGATGCCACGCGCGCGGGCACGGCGTCCCCCCAGCCGTAGCCCAGGCAGCCCTCAGGGCTGATACGGCGGCATGGACCCCCAGGTCCACTTCGGCACCGCCTGCTCCCCCGGCACCGCAGCGTCCGGCCCCGAGAAGTAGACCGCAAGGCGGGTGCCCCACTCGACGTAGGCGAGGAACGCCGAGCGGAACTCCGCGTCCGTGGGCAGGCCCGCGTCGTCGGCCGCGTCCTGGATGAGGTTGACCCAGCGGCGGCGCTGGGCCTCGGTGATGTTCTTGCCGAAGTGCTTGGCGACCATGTGGCCGTGGCCGCCCTGCTGTTCGGAGTAGGCCTTCGGGCCGCCGAAGACCTCGCCGATCCAGAGCGCGACGTGCGCCGCGTGCTCGGGGGCCAGGTTTTCGAAGAGCGGGGCGAGGAGGTCGTCCTTGAGGACCTTGTCGTAGAAGACCTCGGTGAGCCGGGAGAAGGCCTCGGCGCCGCCCGCCCAGGCGTACAGCGTGGGCACGGACGCGCCCGTGCCGCGTACCGTCGTCGGCTTGTAGTGGCGCATCTCGTCGATGTTGGGGATGTAGGGGCGGATCTCGGCGAGGAAGCCGGGGAAGAGCTCCGATTTCCGGAAGCCCTCGATGTGGCCCTCGGTGGAGGTCCAGGTGATCCGCAGGATGAAGTGCTCGAAGTCGTCCTCGCAGCGCGACAGTTCGTAGTCCACACACTGCGGGGCCGCGGCGAGCTGGACGGCGGCCCTGGTGTAGGCGGCCAGGAACTCCGCCGACTGCTGCTCGGGAATGCGGTATCGGATGTACTCCACGGTCTGCACAGTCATGGCTCACACACAACACGAAAGGCCCACCGGACGCCTTGCTTCCGGTGGGCCGTTCGCTCATGGCTCATTTGCCGTGGTGTGCGCCGGGCCTACTTCCCGTAGAACGCGTTGTAGATCGAGAGCGTCGACTTGTTGCCCTTCTTGTCGGCGATCTTGGCGCGGAAGGAGATGGCCTTGCCCGCCGCCGGGTTGACGTAGGTGATCTTTCCGTTGCGGACGTCGGCCTTCTTCCAGGTCTTGCCGTAGTCGTACGACACCCACACCGCCAGCGACTTGAGGCTGGATCCCTTGGCCGCGCCCTCGACGGTGACCGGGGTCGTGGCCTTCTTGCCGGCCGCGACGCGGCTGTCCAGGCCGGTGGCCGCGTTGAAGCGGACCGTGGAGGCCGGGAGCGTGGCCACGTCGTCGCCCGACGGCTTCTTCGAGTGGAAGGTCCAGCTCGCGTCGATCCGCGTGGAGGCGGCCGCGACCTTGGCGCTCCGGATGACCGAGGTGGTCAGCCTGTACTCGGCGTTGCCGGACGGGACTTGGAACGCGGCCTCGCCCAGGAGCGGGTCGTCGCTGCTGCCGATCCTGGTGCCGTCGCGGTACAGCGTGGTGTGCGCCGAGCGCAGGTTCGACAGCCCGAAGTGCTTGCTGGAGTCGGCGAACAGCGGCAGGAACCCGTAGACGAGGTTGCCGTCGCGGTAGAGGCCGTAGTCCTTGCTGAGATGCGGGCCGAAGACCGCCGTGTTGAAGGTCTTCGTGTAGCTCCTGCCCGCCTTGAACGTCTGTGGATCGCCGAGGGTGTAGAAGGCGTCGACGATCGGCAGTCCGTCCGCGTCCTTGCCCGCGTACTGGTCGAGGTCGAACGACCACCGGACCTGCTGGGCCGTGGACAGGTACAGCGTGCGTGTGCCCGGCAGCTTCTGCTCCGCGGGTACGCCCAGGACGAGGTCCTGGGGCAGCAGGCCCATGACGGTGAGGGCGCCGGTCTTGCCGGAGGCCGAGGCGCCCAGGTTGTTCTTCACCGTGGCGAGTTCGCCGGCCGTGAAGTGGCGGACCTTGTGGCCCTCGATCTTCTTCACCTTGGCGGTGGTCGTCACGTCGTACTCGGTGTCGTCGCCCTTGGTGAACTGGCCGCCCCAGGTCTGCCGCAGACCGGTGACCTCGGGGCCGAGGTGGGCCATCCGCAGGTCCGCGAAGGAGCCGAGTTGCTGGGCGACACCCAGGCCGTCCAGCGCGTCGTAGGCGTAGTCGACCGACGCGGACAGCGGCTTCGCCCCGGCGTCCGGCACCGTGATGTCGGCCGCCCTGGTCGTACGGGCGTCGACCGTCGCCGAGACGTTCTTGGTGACGGTCAGCTTCGGCTGGACCACCCAGTCGAGGCCGCCCTCGAACTTCGCGAAGTCCTTCGCGATCCAGGCGTCCATCAGATACGTGCCCTTGGGCAGGCGCATCGTCGTCGTACCGGAGTCCGCGACGGGCACCGCGTAGCCGCGGTCCTTGCCGAGGCCGGAGTAGCCGAGCAGGACGGTGTTGTAGCTGTTGGTCGGCTGCCCGTCCTTGCCGATGTGCTTGATCGTCACGTCGTACGACTCGATCTCGCGCTGCACGGCCGCGGCCGTGCGGACGCTCGTGCCGCCGCCCGTCGCCGTCACGTACGCGGAGTACGCGCCGTCGAGCGTGCCCCCCAGCTTGGTGTTGACCGTGAGCTTGACGGAGGCCTTGCCGCCCGCCGGGACCTTGACGGTGCTCGCGCCGAGCTTGAAGAAGCCGCTCGGGGCGGCCTGGCCCTTCGGGTTGGCAGCCGTCGCGGTGAGCTTGAGCGTGACGTCGGTCTTGCCGAGGTTGCGGTAGGTGAGCTGCTTGGTGACCGGCTTGTCGTCGGTGTGCGGCCACTCTTGCGTGCCGAAGCTCACCGACACCGGGTCGGCGATCACGGTCTGCTTGATGGCCTTGTCGACCTGGATACGGCCCGAACCCTGCTGGAACGGCGTGTACTTGCCGCCCTTCGCCGAGCCGGTCAGCGCACCCTTCAGCTCGGTGTACGTCCAGTCCGGGTGCTCCTGCTTCAGGATCGCCGCCGCGCCCGCGACATGCGGGGTCGCCATCGACGTACCCGAGATGGTCAGGTAGCCCGGGGGCTTCTCGCCGACCTCCTGGTCGATGAGGCTGCCCTTGGCCGCGGCGGCGGTGATGTCCACACCGGGCGCGGTGACATCCGGCTTGACGGCGCCATCACCGGCGCGCGGTCCGGTGCTGGAGAAGTCGGCCAGCTTGTCGTGGTCGTCGACGGCGCCGACGGTGAGCGCGGCGTCCGCGCTGCCCGGCGAACCGATCGACTCCGGGCCGGAGTTGCCCGCCGCGATGGCGAAGAGGATGCCCTTGTCGGCGGAGAGCTTGTTGACCTCCGCCTCCAACGGGTCGATCTCTGGCGTGTCCGGGCCGCCGAGGCTGAGGTTGACGACATCGGCGCCCTGCTCGGCCGCCCACTCCATGCCGGCGAGGATGCCGGAGTCGTCACCGGAGCCGGTGTCGTCGAGGACCTTGCCGTTGAGGATCCTGGCGCCGGGCGCGACGCCCTTGTACTTGCCGTGGGACTTGGCGCCGGTGCCCGCCGCGATGGAGGCGACATGCGTGCCGTGGCCGAAGTGGTCGGTGGCGTCGGCGGCCGCGCTGAAGTTCTTGGCGGCGATGACCTGGGTCTTCAGGTCCGGGTGGGTGGCGTCGACCCCGGTGTCCAGGACGGCGATCTTGACGCCCTTGCCGGTGTATCCGGCCGCCCACGCCTTGGGGGCGCCGATCTGCGGCACGGACTTGTCGAGGCTGGCCCTGCGGACTCCGTCGAGCCAGATGTGCGCGACGCCGGAGGCGCACTCGTCGCCGTTGGTGACGGCGGCCCACAGCTGCGCGGTGTCCTTCTGGGGCGTCTGCACCGCGTCCGCGTTCAGGGACGTGAGGGTGCGGCGGAGCGTGCCCGCGTCGCGGACGTCGGCCTTGGCGGCACTCGCGGCGCCCCGGTAGCCGACGATGACCTTCAGTCCCCTCTGCTGGGACCTGCGGGTCGCGGCCTTGTTCAGCTCGGTGATGTCGAAGAGGCGCTGGTCGAGCTTGCCCGCGTTGACCAGGCGGGCCGCGTCGCCGGGTATCACGAGCGTGTGGCCGCGGCCCCGGCGGATCTGGACGGGTATGTGCTCGCGTCCCTTCGCCCGCTCCAGGCCGACGACGCGGCCCTTGGAGTCGACGGCGACGCGGTCACCGGTGATCAGGGTGATGCGGCGGTGGGCCGTGGAGTCGGCCGACTTCGCCGCTGTGGCCGACTTGGCCGTGGAAGTGCCGGTCGCGCGTTCCGCCCTCGCCGACGCCGGGGTGGTCAGCCCCGCCGCCAGAGCCACGGTGGCCGCCGTGGCAACCGTGGCCGCGCATGCTCTTTTCACTTGTGTGCGCAAGTCTCCCCCTGGAGAAGAGGTCCCGACGAATCCCCATTCGTCCGGCCGGGGTCGATCTCACACGTATGTACGACATGTATGGACCCCCCGGATTACGCAGTATGCCGGGGGGTCCACAGCCCCTCAATAGGGGAAACACAGCCACGAGTTGACCGAAGCGCTCCGCTCCGCCGCCGCGCGCCGCCACGCGCTTCCGCGAGCGGGGGCGCGGGCCGCGTCACGCCCCCGCGTTCTCCTTGACGGTGATCCTCCCCTTGCGGATCGTCGCGACCCGGGGGGCCTTCTTCGCGATCGCCGAGTCGTGCGTGACCATGATGAAGGTGAGCCCGTGCTCCTTCCACATGGACTCCAGCACCTCCATGATCTCGTCGCGCATCGACTCGTCGAGGTTCCCGGTGGGCTCGTCGGCGAGCAGCACCTTGGGCTGCTTCACCAGCGCGCGGGCGATGGCCACGCGCTGCTGCTGGCCACCGGACAGCTCGCTCGGCAGATGCCCGAGCCGCTCACCGAGTCCGACCGACTCCAGCGCGTCGGCGGCCCGTTGCCGCCGCTCCTTGACCTTCACCTTGAGGGGTACGAGGGCGGTCTCCACGTTCTCCTGGGCGGTGAGCGTGGGGATCAGGTTGAAGCTCTGGAAGACGAAGCCGATGTTCTCGCTGCGCACCTTGGTGAGCTTGGCCTCGGACAGCTTCGCGAGGTCGATGCCGTCGAGTTCGACGCTGCCCGCGGTGGGCCGGTCGAGTCCGCCGAGCATCTGCAGCAGCGTGGACTTGCCGCCGCCGGTGGGCCCTTGGATGACGAGCCGGTCGCCGTCCCCGATGGTCAGGTCGACACCGGCGAGCGCGTCGACGGTGTCCTTGCCCCGCGCATAGCGCTTGGTGACGCCTCTGAGTTCGTACATGGTGCAACTCCTGGGATTTATAAGGCGTTTGGGGGCTATTCGACGCGGCGCAGGGCGTCCGCGGGGCGCAGCCGGGAGGCACGCCAGCCGCCGAAGGCACCGGCGATCAGACCACCGGCGACGGCGAGGCCGACGGCCACGGCGATGGTGGAGAGGCTGACGGGCGCGGTCAGGGCGACGTCGAGGGCCTTGGAGGCCGTCTGCCGGCCAGGACCGCCGAAGCCGCCACCCGGACCGCCCGGACCGCCGCCCGCATTGCCGCCGCCGGAGCCGACCTCGGCCTGCAGCGTGGGGCTGATCGCGGTGACGACATAGGCGCCGGCGAGGCCGAGCGCGATACCGAGGGCGCCGCCGACCAGCCCGTTGACGACGGCCTCGCCGACGACCTGGCGGGTGACCCGGCCGGACTTCCAGCCGAGCGCCTTGAGGGTGCCGAACTCCCGTACGCGCCGGGACACGGCCGACGAGGTGAGCAGGCCCGCGACCAGGAACGCGGCCACGAGCACCGCGATGGACAGCCACTTGCCGACGTTCGTGGCGAGGTCGGAGGCGGTGGAGAGGGAGCCGGAGACGGTGTCCGCGAGGTCGGCGGAGGTCGTCACGGTCGTACCCGAGATGTTCTTCTGGATGGTCGACTTGACGCTGCTGATCTGCTGCGAGTCGGACGCCTTGACGTAGATCGTGGTGACCTTGTCCTTGGAGTCGCTGAGCGTCTGCGCCTGCTTGAGCGGGATGTAGAGGTTGGCCGCCGCGTCACCGCTGTCGGGCGTCGCGATGCCGATGACCTTGTACTTGACGCTCTTGACGGTGACGGTGGAGCCGACCTTGAGCTTCTTCTCCTTGGCGTACGACTTGTCCGCGACGACGACCTTGGCGTTCGTCTCGGTCGTCTTGAACGTACGGCCGCTGGTGATCTTCGAGGAGGTCAGCGGGCCGAGCGCGGGCTTGGTGACGTCGGTGCCGTAGACGGAGTAGTTGTTGACGTCGAAGTCGGCGCCGCCGCCCTCGACCCGGCCCTGCGGCGAGGGCTGCGCACCGGGCTGCCTGCCCTGCTGGTTGCCGCTGTTCTGGTCCTGCTTGAACTGGCCCTGCCGGAACTGGCCACTGACCTTGATGACTTGGAGGCTCAGCCCGCCGACGGCGTCCGAGACGCCGCTTTGGTCGTCGACCTTGGTGACTGTCTTGGCGGACAGGGTCTGGAAACCCTGGACCATGACGCGGTCGCTGCTCTGCTCCTTGTCGGAGTCGCTGCCCTGCGCGTCGAAGTTGAAGCGGGGGCGGTCGCTGCTGCCGGCCTGGGGGGCGGCGGCCTTGGTGACGGTCATGTCCGTGCCGAGACCGTAGAGCGACTGGAGGACCTTGTCCTGGGCCTTCCCCATGCCGGACGACACGGAGCTGACCACGATGACCAGCGCGATGCCGAGCGCGAGTCCGGAGGCGACGACGAGGGCCGCTTTTCTGCGGCGGCGCAGTTCGCGCCTCAGGTAGGTGAAGAACATGGCCGCAAGCTAGGTACGGCGTGTGATGACTGGATAAGGCCGAAATAAGAGAACGATGAGAAGGCTGTGGCGGAGCGGAAGTTGAGCTGTGCGCGGCCGAGGAACCCTGTGGGTCCGCCAAGGCCGACGGCCCGCACCCCGGGGGGTGCAGGCCGTCGTAACAGCTGCTGTCGTTTGAAACGACGAACACCGCAACCATCAATTGAGGAACCCCTACGGCGAGCAACCAGGTCCGCGAGAGCGGCGGCGGTTTAGCCGCAAAGGGGGGTGTTAGGCGGCCGAACCGGCCTTCCACGCCGACCAGTCCAGGTTCCAGCCGTTGAGGCCGTTGTCCGGGGCGATGGTCTTGTCGCCGGTGTTCTTGACGACCACGACGTCACCGACGATCGAGTGGTTGTACATCCACGCGGCGGGCGTGTTCGGGTCGTTGGCGCCCTTGGTGTCGGACAGGCCGACGCAGCCGTGGCTGGTGTTGACGGAGCCGAAGATGGACTTCGCGCCCCAGTAGTTGCCGTGCATGAAGGTGCCGGAGCTCGACAGGCGGATGGCGTGCGGCACGTCCTTGATGTCGTACTCGCCCTTGCCGTCGTCGTCCGTGAAGCCCACGGTCGCGCCGTTCATCCGGGTTTCCTTGAACTTCTCCGACATCACCATCTGGCCCTCGTACGTCTTGTTGACGGGCGAGCCGGCGGAGATCGGGATGGTCTTGATGACCTTGCCGTCCTGGGTGACCTTCATCGTCTTGGAGTTGGCGTCGACGATCGAGACCTGGTTGCGGCCGATCTTGAAGGTGACCGTCTTCTGCTGCACACCGTAGACACCGCTGGCGCCCTCGACACCGTCGAGGTTCAGCTTCAGCGTGACGGTGGAGCCTTCCTTCCAGTACTCCTCGGGGCGGAAGTCCAGGCGGTTGGCGTTGAACCAGTGGCCGACGACCTCCTGGCCGCTGGTGGAGGAGACGGTGATCCCCTTCTGCACGTCCGCCTTGTTGGTGATCGCCTTGTCGAAGTTGATCGAGACGGGCATGCCCACGCCGACGGTGGAGCCGTCCTCGGGCGTGAAGTTGCCTATGAAGCTGTTCGCCGGGGAGACCGTCGTGAACGAGGCGTTCTCGTGGGCGACGCGGCCGTCGGAGTCCTTCGCCTCGGCGGTGACCTTGTAGGTCGTCGAGCGCTCCAGCTGGCCGGTGGGGGCCCAGGTCTTCTTGTCCGCGGATATCTGGCCGGCGACGGCGGTGCCCGCGGCGGTCTTCATGGTGACGTCCGTGAGCGAGCCCTTGCTCACGGTGACCTTGGCGGCGTTGTTGATGGAGGCGTTGTCGGAGCCGTCCTTCGGCGTGATCTTGATCAGCGCCTCGGAGGTCTTCTTCGCGGCGGCCTCGTCGACCTTGGCCTGCGAACTGGCGTCGCCGCCGTCGCCGCTGCCACTGCCACTGGCCTTGTCGTCGCCCCCGCCGCAGGCGGTGAGCACGAGCACTCCGCCGAGCAGGGCGGACGCGGCCATCAGACCCTTGCGCCGCTTACCGTCCGTCATCACACGCTTCTCCATAGTTGCCGAATCCCCAAAACCCCGAGAGTTCCCGAGCCTCCGAATCCCCCGAGTCCCAGCTGAGAACTTCCTTGACTCTCTTAAGATCTTTCAACGCTACGACCGATTCGCCCCGTTCCACATCCCATGGATGTGTGGGGCACACCACGTCGGGTCAACCGAACGACTGGTGCGGAAGTGGTCCGCGTGTCCCTTGAGACGACGAAACCCCGGTCGGCGGTTGCCGTCCGGGGTCACGACTACCCCAAGGGACGTCAGCCGACTCCGACTTCCTCGTCGTCATCGTCACGCTCGTCGCCATCATCCTCGTCAAGGTCCCAATCAGGCGAATCGGGATCGTAGTCGATGGGCTCGCTGCTCCAGGAGGCCTGCGCGAGCTCGACCCCGGGCACCTCGCTGACCAGGTCGAAAGGGTCCACGAGGTAGGCGAGGGCTTCGGCAGTGTCTTCCGTCACTGCGTTCTCGGCATGCGTGCGTTCGTCGGCCGGCATGCCGGTGTCGTCCGCGATCCGGCGCAGCGCGGCCTTGGTGACGGCGTCGGCGTCGTCGACTTCCAGGACCAGCTCCACACGAAGCCGGACAAAACGTGATGTCTCAGGAGTGCTCATGGGACGGAGCGTACGGCCCTTGGCTCACGCGACTTTCCCGCGACCCGCGACTTTCATTAGCATCGGCCCACACGGCCAATTCGCCAGCGCCACAAGGGGATCGATATTTCGTGTCCGCCGCACGTCGATCGTTGCTGACCGCCACCGCAGCGGGGACCCTCCTGGGAGCCCTGTGGTTCGTTCCGTCCGCCAAGGCGAGCCAGGAAGAGCCAAGTCAGCGGCCCTCCACGACGTCCACCGTCACGGCGACACCGACACCGGTCCCCGAGGGGTCGGACGCCACGGAGGGGGCCGGCGACCACACGCAGCTGGCCGACACGGGAAGCATCGACACGACGCCGTACGTCATCGGCGGCACCCTGTTCCTCGGCCTGGGCGCCGGGTTCGTGACCTACTCGGTACGCCGGGAGCGCACGGCGGCCTACTGAGCGCTTTGTTCCGGGCCGGACAACCCACGGGAAACCCATGCGAGACCTGACCGAGCTGACCGACGTCGAAGAGCCCGCGTGGCCCCTCCTCGCCCATGCGCTCTCCACGAGCCCCGTCTCCCACGACGCGCTCCCCGTGGACTCCGCGCACGGCCGCGCGACCCTGCTCCAGTTGCAGGTGACCGCCCGCTCCTGGCTCGGCGCGTTCGCCCTCAACTGCGGGGGCCTGCTGCTGGACAGCGGATGGCTGCGGATCTACGGCAGCCCTGACGCCGAGACTCCGTCCGGAATGCCGAGCCTCGCCGATGTGAACGGCTTCCCCGAGGAGTTCGACCCGGCGTGGCGGCCGGAGGGCGGCCTCGTCATCGGCCATGACGTCCTCGGCGGGGTCTTCGCGCTCAACGGGCCCGACCCGGCCGCCGTGGGCCGCCCCGGCCGGCCCGGCCAGGTGGTCTACTTCGCGCCGGACTCGCTGCGCTGGGAGGACCTGGAGGTGGGCCACGGGGACTGGCTCCACTGGCTTCTGGGCGGCGGTACGGAGCAGTTCTACGAGACGCTGCGCTGGCCCGGCTGGCGCGCCGAGTCCGGCGCCCTGCACGGCACCCAGGCCCTCTCGATCGTCCCGTTCCTCTGGTCGGCCGAGGCCCGCCGCGACCTCCCGGGCACCAGCCGCCGCCCGGCCGCCCTGGCCGAGGTCCTCAGCCTGCACAGGGACTCCGCCCACAAACTCGACGACGTGGACCCGGGGTTCCTCGGCATCGTGTGACAAGCGTCGTGTGACGAGCCGACCACCCCCTCCGGGAACGACGACGGGGCGAGAGCACACTGTGCCCTCGCCCCGTGGTCACGCGTCCTAGGCGGCCCTGCGTCCGCCGCCGCCCTGGCCGCCGCGCTCGGTGCGTCCGCCGCCCTGCGGGGAACGCCCGCGACCGCGACCGCCCTGGCGGCCGCCGTCCGCAGCCTTGGGGGCTTCGGTACGGCGAGCCGAGCCGTCACTGCGGCGGGCCGAGCCCGAGCCGTTCGTGCCCGTTCCCGCGGCCGTACGGCGACCGGTGCGGCCCGCGGTGGCGTCGCCGCCGCCCGCGCCCTGACGGCCGGTGCCGCCGCGCTGCGCCGACGTACCCGCGCCCCGTCGGGCGCCGGAGCCGGTGCCGGAACCGGCTGGCCTCGGGCGCGACCTGGGCCTCGACGACTTCGGCTGCTCGACGGGCTGCGGCACCTCGATCACCACCGGGACGCCGGAGGGCTCCCGGGCGCCGGTGATGCGGGACAGCTCCGTGTCGCTGGACTTGACCATCGCCGTACGCGGGCTGATGCCGGCGTCCGCCATGAGGCGGGACATCTCGCGCTTCTGCTCGGGCAGGACGAGTGTCACGACGCTGCCGGACTCGCCGGCCCGGGCGGTGCGTCCGCCGCGGTGCAGGTAGTCCTTGTGGTCGGTGGGCGGATCGACGTTGACGACCAGGTCGAGGTCGTCGATGTGGATGCCGCGGGCCGCCACGTTGGTCGCCACCAGCGCGGTGACCTGGCCGTTCTTGAACTGGTCCAGGGTGCGGTTGCGCTGCGGCTGGCTGCGTCCGCCGTGCAGCGCGGAGGCGCGCACGCCGTTGGCGAGCAGCCGCTTGGTGAACCGGTCGGCGCCGCGCTTGGTGTCGACGAAGAGGATCACGCGGCCGTCGCGGGCGGCGATCCGCAGGGCCACGGCCTTCTTGTCGGTCTCGTCGGCGACGTGCAGCACGTGGTGCTCCATGGTGGTCACCGCGCCCGCGGACGGGTCGACGGAGTGCACCACGGGGTCGGTCAGGAACATCCGCACCAGACGGTCGATGTTCTTGTCGAGCGTCGCCGAGAAGAGCAGCCGCTGACCACCCGGCTCGACCTGCTTGAGCAGCGCCGTGACCTGCGGCATGAAGCCCATGTCGGCCATCTGGTCGGCCTCGTCGAGGACGGTGATGGCGACCTGGTTCAGGACGCAGTCACCCCGCTCTATGAGGTCCTTCAGACGGCCCGGCGTGGCCACGAGCACCTCTACGCCGCGGCGCAGCGAACCGGCCTGGCGGCCGATCGACATGCCGCCGACGGCGGTGGCGACGCGCAGGTTGACGGCGGTCGCGTACGGCGTGATCGCGTCGTCGACCTGCTGTGCGAGCTCGCGCGTGGGCACCAGGACCAGCGCGAGGGGTGCCTTGGACTCGGCCCGGCGGCCCGCGGTGCGCGCGAGCAGGGCGAGGCCGAAGGCGAGGGTCTTGCCGGAGCCGGTGCGCCCGCGGCCGAGGACGTCGCGCCCGGCGAGGGAGTTCGGCAGGGTGGCGCCCTGGATCGGGAAGGGCTCGGTGACGCCCTGCGCCGCGAGGGTCTTCGTCAGGGCCGCCGGCATGTCCAGCGCGTCGAAGGACTCGACGGCGGGCAGCGCGGGCGTGATGGTCTCGGGGAGCGAGAACTCCTGCGGCGGGGCGGCCTTGCGGGCCGGGCCCTTGCCGCCGCCGCTGCGGCCGGTGTTACGGCCTGCGCCGCGTCCGGCGCTCTGCGCGGAACCGGTCGGCTGGGCACTGCCACGGGCGTTCGTAGGCCGCCTACGGGCGGGTCGTTCGGATCGAGTCATGCTGGATCTGGATTTCCTTTCTGGAACTTCCTGGACCCACGGACAGCACGGACAGCTTGGACAGACGCGAGCCGGGACCCGCACCCGAAAGGTGCGGGTCCCGGCTCGGGAAAAGCGCGTCCCGAATCAGGCGGGGATGATGTTCTCCGCCTGCAGGCCCTTCTGGCCCTGCGTGACGTCGAAGGAGACCTTCTGGCCCTCCAGCAGCTCACGGAAGCCGGAGCTGGCGATGTTGGAGTAGTGGGCGAAGACGTCGGGGCCGCCGCCGTCCTGCTCGATGAAGCCGAAGCCCTTTTCCGCGTTGAACCACTTCACGGTGCCAGTAGCCATGTCATTCTCCTGAATGAGTAGGGGCCCCATCCGGAGATGCACCGGTTAACGCCGGAGATGCCGGTAAAACAAAACGCGCCTGCGGAGGATTCCGATCAGGCGCACAAAGTAAATGGGTACCAAAAACGTATCAATGAGACAGTAGCACACTCGGGGCACGCCTCGCACGGCAGAAGCTCCCCGCACGACAGTGGGTGCCGCCACCGGCCGGCGACGGCACCCACCTCGTACACCTGACTGCTACGCGAGCGGCCCGGTCACGGTCTCCACCGCGGCGACGAGCGAGCCGGCGCGCACGAACGCGTCCGCCGCCGCCAGGTCGGGGGCGAGGAAGCGGTCCGGGCCGGGGCCCTGGACGCCGGCCGCGCGGACCGCCTCGATGACCGCCTGCGACGCCGGGGCCGGGGTCAGACCCTCGCGCAGTTCGATGCCGCGGGTGGCCGCGTACAGCTCGACCGCGATGATGCGGGTCAGGTTGTCGACGGCCGTGCGCAGCTTGCGCGCCGCCGACCAGCCCATCGAGACGTGGTCCTCCTGCATGGCGGAGGAGGGGATGGAATCGGCGGACGCCGGTACGGCGAGCCGCTTCATCTCGCTCACCAGCGCGGCCTGCGTGTACTGGGCGATCATCAGGCCCGAGTCGACACCGGCGTCGTCGGCGAGGAACGGCGGCAGCCCGTGCGACCGGTTCTTGTCGAGCAGCCGGTCGGTGCGGCGCTCGGCGATCGAGCCGAGGTCGGCGGCGGCGATGGCGAGGAAGTCGAGGACGTACGCGACCGGGGCGCCGTGGAAGTTGCCGTTGGACTCCACGCGGCCGTCGGGCAGGACGACCGGGTTGTCGACGGCGGACGCCAGCTCGCGATCGGCGACGAGCCGGGCATGGGCCATGGTGTCGCGCCCGGCGCCCGCGACCTGCGGGGCGCAGCGCACGGAGTAGGCGTCCTGGACGCGCGGGGCGTCGTCCTGGTGATGCCCGGTGAGCTGCGAGCCCTTGAGCACGGCCAGCATGTTGGCGGCGCTGGCGCCCTGTCCGGGGTGCGGGCGGATGGCGTGCAGCTCGGGCGCGAGGACCTTGTCCGTGCCGAGCAGCGCCTCCATGGAGAGGGCGGCGGTGATGTCGGCGGACTTGTAGAGGGAGTCGAGGTCGGCGAGGGCCATGACCAGCATGCCGAGCATGCCGTCGGTGCCGTTGAGAAGGGCGAGGCCCTCCTTCTCGCGCAGTTCGACGGGGGTGATGCCGGCCTCGGCGAGCAGCTCGCCCGCGGGCCGTACGACACCGTCGGGGCCCTCGGCGTCACCCTCGCCCATGAGCGTCAGCGCGCAGTGGGAGAGCGGGGCGAGGTCGCCGGAGCAGCCGAGCGAGCCGTACTCGTGGACGACGGGGGTGATACCCGCGTTGAGGATGTCGGCCATGGTCTGGGCGACCTCGGGCCGCACGCCGGTGTGTCCCGAGCAGACGGTCTTGAGCCGCAGGAACATCAGCGCCCGTACGACTTCCCGCTCCACCCGCGGGCCCATGCCGGCGGCGTGCGAGCGGACGATGTTGCGCTGCAGCTGGGCGCGCAGCTCCGGGCTGATGTGCCGGGTCGCGAGGGCGCCGAAGCCGGTGGAGACGCCGTAGACGGGCTCGGGCTTGGCCGCCAGCGCGTCCACGATCTCGCGGGCCGCGGCGAGGGCCTGCGCCGCCTCGTCGGAGAGTTCGATCCGGGCGCCGTCGCGCGCCACGGCGAGAACGTCGGACGCGGTCACCCCGGACGTCCCCACCACCACAGTGTGCATATCCATATTCAGGAGCGTACGCAGTGAATTCGATGATGTCACTACTGGGAGGCGGGTTGACCCCTTACCGGCATGCGGGAAGGGCGGAGAGGGTCAGCGTCGCCCCCGGAAGCGACGGCGTTCCCGTGCGACCTCCGGGGAGGGCTCGTCGGCGAGCCGTACGACCGGATCGTCGGGGCCCTCCCGCCCGGCGACCACGGGCTTCTCGGCGCGGACGGCCTTCGCCCGGTACTGGGCCGCGTCGGCCAGCCGGAACAGCCGACGCCCCGTGCGGACCGGCCCGATCGGGTCCGCGGTCGAGGCGACCCCGCACGCCACACCGTCGCCGAGCTCCAACTCGGCGGCACGACGGCACAGTTCGTCGGCGATCCGGACCACCTCGTCCGCCGCCGGTCCCACCGCGAGCAGACAGAACTCGTCACCGCCGAGCCGGGCGGCGAGGGCGCCCGGAAGCATCGCCCCGCAGAGCGACAGCACCGACCCGAACCGCTCCAGAAGCCGGTCGCCCACCGCATGTCCCTGGGTGTCGTTGACCCGTTTGAGCCCGTTCAGATCACATACGACAAGGCTGACGACGACCCCCTCCCGCCGATGCCGCTCGACCGCCTCGTCGAGCCGGACGTCGACCGCCCGGCGGTTCGCCAGCCCGGTGAGGGCGTCGGTGAACGCCAGCCGCCGGGCCTCCTCCAGCCGCTCGGTCTGCGCGAGCCCGGCGGCGACCACGGAGGCGAGGACGGTCGCGAAGTCGGCGTCGGCCCGGTCGAAGACGGGGTCGTCGGCCGGACGGGCCACATACAGCTCGCCCCAGGCCCGGCCGTGCAGCACGATCGGGGCGACCACGCAGCAGCCGCGGCCGCGCCGCCGGAGCGCGGCGACCCGCTGATGGCAGTACCCGGCGCGCCCCTCCGCCGGCCCCTCCGCCGTCTCGACCCAGGCGTTGGGCTCCCCGCCACCGGCCCAGCGCTCGTGCAGGAACTCGGTGATCTCCGGGAACTGGTGCACGGGGTACGCCTCCCCGTCCGGGAACTCGTCCTCGTCCGGCGCGCGTTCACCGACGTTCACCAGAACCCGGAGCCGACCGAGCTCGCGCTCCCACACCGAGAGCGCCGCGAAGTTCCCCCCGAGCGCCCGGCGGGCCCCGACCGCCGCGGCCCGCCAGGACTCCCGCGGACTGTGCGCCGCCGCCATGGCTTGCGCCAGCTCCACCACGGCCCTCAGCCGTCCGTCCTCACCCATCACTCCAGGCTAGGGATGTTTGCGGTGATTTGGGACGTTAGTGGGGCGAACAGGGGTACGGGACGGTTTCAGCCGGGCCCACCCCCGACGCGCTACTCCCCGGGCCACTCCGGCTTCCGCTTCTCGTTGAACGCGGCGACCCCCTCCGCCCGGTCCCCCGAGAAGGCCACAGACCGCCAGGCCGCGTCCTCGACCTCCAGGCCCGCACGGAGATCGAGCCCGTGCCCCAGCCGCAGCGCACGCTTCGCGGCCCGCAGCCCGACGGGCGAGTTCGCGGCGATCCGGGTGGCCAGCGCGAGGGCCTCGGAACGGTCCTCCCCGGCCTCCACCAGCTCGTCCACAAGCCCCAACTCCCGCGCCTCCGCGGCCTCCAGCCGCCGCGCCGAGAAGATCAGCTCCGCCGCCCGGGCCGCCCCGACCCGCCGGGGCAGCAACTGCGTACCGCCTCCGCCGGGAATGACCCCCACCGACACCTCGGGCAGCCCGACGACCGCGGTACGGTCGGCCACGATCAGGTCGCACGAGAGCGCCAACTCGAAGCCGCCGCCGAGCGCGAAGCCGTGCACGGCGGCGACGGTCGGCATCGGCAGCTCCAGTACGCCGGTGTAGGCGGCGCGCGCGACGGGCCGCTGCCGCACCAGATCGGCATCGCTGAAGGAGTTCCGCTCCTTCAGATCGGCTCCGACACAGAAGGCCCGCTCGTGCGTGGAGGTCAGCACGACCACCCGCACGTCCCGGTCGGCGGCCAGCGCCTCGCACGCACCGGCGATGGCGCGCGCCATGTCCGTGGACACGGCGTTCATGGCCTTCGGCCGGTCGAGGGCGAGTTCCGCGACGTATCCGTGCCGCCGTACGGCTACGAACTCCCCGAACCGCCGCTCGTCCCCTTGCTCCGCCATGACACCCTCCCGGTTAACGCGGGTTAACTACCGACCCCCCGATCATCGCAGCCGCACCCGCCGGACGAAACCCGTCACCCCACACCCGAACTCCCCGTTCGAGTGACACCGCCCCCAACTCCCCTCCCACACCCCCAAAGGGCGCATAACCTGCGCACCGCCGCAGGGCACCGGGGAGGGACGACCATGACGGAAACAGCAACGGCCACAAGGCGGGAGCCACAGCCGGAGTCGGCGCCGGACCAGGCGCGCGAGCCGGACCAGGCGAACGCGCCGATCCGCCCCGCGCCGTCCCGGTCGGTCGGCCGTCACCGCAGGCCGCGCCCCCGCCGGGTCCTGTTCGCCGTGAGCGGGATGGCCCTGGCCGCGGGGGTGCTGAGCTTTGTACGCATGACACCCGAGTCGGTGCTCGGGGGCGGCGGGAGCGCGGAGGCGGAGCCGCGGCCGGGTGCCGCCACGACCGGGACGGGGAACGCCGCGGCCACCATCCAGGCCGTGCCGTCCGTGAGTCCCGGCTCGGTCACGTCGACCGCGGTCATGGGCGGGGCGAGCCCGACACCGAACTCCGGCGTGAGCCTGGCGCCGACGCCGTCCGCCTCGACGCTCGCGAGCGCCCCGGTGAGCGGCTTCCCGGCTCCGGACGAGACCGGCATCCCCACGGCCCCCGCCCCCACGACCACCCCGGCCGCCACCCCGAAGGCCCCGGCAACGGCGGCTCCCGCCCCGCAGCCGACCCCGAGCCCCACCACCGGCGACGGCGGCGGCGACAGCACCCCGGCCCCGAAGCCGGACCCGCCGCAGCTGTGCGTGCCGGTCATCGGCCTCTGCGTGGACGGGCTGGCGCAGCCGGGCGGCCACCACGGGCCGTAGCGCCCGGCGGTCTCAGGACTCGCCGCCCCGGCGGGCCAGCAGCCAGGGCTCGACCACGCCCAGGCCACGGACCGGGCGCTGCCACATCGGCTGGAGGGCGAAGCGGTAGGTGGGCGGTTCCTCGCCCTCCTTCTCCGCGGCGACCGCGGCCTCGGCGGCCTCCGCCTCGGAGACGGGGGCGTCGCCGGTGCGGACCAGTTCCTCCGCGAAGGCGCCGTCCACGAGGACGGCGTCGCGTGGCGCTATCGAGGTGAGCCGCGAGGCCAGGTTCACGGTCGTACCGAAGACATCGCCCATCCGGGTGGTGACCGTGCCGAAGGCGATGCCGACGCGCAGTTCCGGCATCGTCTCGTCGTTCGCCATCGTCTCGATCAGGCGCAGGGCGATCTCGGCGGCGACGCCCGCGTCATCGGCGGCGTACAGCACCTCGTCGCCGAGGGTCTTGATGAGCCGGCCTCCGTGGGCTGCCACCAGGTCCGCGGCCGTCGTCTCGAAGGCCTCGACGAGTTCGCCGAGCTCCTCCTCCTCCATACGGCGGGTCAGGCGCGTGAAGCCGACCAGGTCGGCGAAGCCGACGGCGAGGCGGCGGTCGACCATCTCCTCGTCGTCCGCGGCCTGCACGACGCGGCCGGTCGCTGCGGCGAGCTGGCGGCGCCAGACGTAGACGAGGAACTCCTCCAGCTCGGGCAGGAGCAGCTCGATCAGGGGGTACGTCACCTCGGTGCGGGTCATCCCCGGCTCCGGGGGCTCGGTCAGGCCCTCCAGGAAGGAGTCGATCTGCCACTCGGCCAGCCGGGCGGTGGTCTGGCCCGTGGAGCGCGCCACCTGGACGGCCATGGCCTCGCTGAGCAGGCCCGCCTCGACGAGACCGGCCAGGCGGCGCAGCGCCAGTACGTCCGCCTCCGTCAGCGCCTTGGCCTGGCCGATGTCCGCGAAGCCCATGGCCCGCCAGAAGCGGGAGGCCAGCTCCATCGAGACGCCCGCGCTGCGGGCGGCCTGGAAGGGGGTGTAGCGGCGCTCGGCGCCGAGGATGAGCTGTTCGAGGCGGAGGGCGAGGGGGTCCTCGCCGGAGTCCGGGTCGCCTGGGGTGTCCACGCGGTCGTGTGCGTCCATCCGGGGCTCGGTGTCGAGTCTGAGTGGCCGGGCCTGGGATTCCGTACGCCCGTTCGAGTCGACCCGGGCGGGTTGCGCACCCTTGCCGGAGCCCGTGTCGTCGACGGTCACGCCTGCTGCCCTTCCGATCTGCCGCGGTCAGGTATCGACCGCGGTCAACTCTACGGCAGGTGTGCTCTGGCTCACTCCCGTGCGGCGCGGGTGGGGGCGCGCGGGGGTTTTCTCGCCCCCTCCGCCCCTACCCTGCCCGTTGTCCTGGGGGCTGCGCCCCCTCTCCCCCTGCCATCGCGCTTGCGCGCTCGTCCTCAAACGCCGGACGGGCTAACTACCCGCAGGCCGCAGATGCACGATGTCCCCCGCCCCCACCGGCTCCTGCACCCCCTCCTCCGTGGCGAGGACCAGGCGGCCGTCGCCGTCGATCGCGACGGCCTCGCCGGTGATCGACCGGTCCCCGGGCAGCTCGGCCCGCACCACGCGGCCGAGGGTGGCGCACCCCGCCGCGTACGCCTCCTGGAGACCGCTGGCGGCGGGGTCGCCCCCGGCCTCGCGCCACCTGCCGTACCACTCCTCCAGGGAGCGCAGCACGGTCCGCAGGACGGTGTCGCGGTCCGTGGTCGTGGCGCCCGCCAGGGCGAGGGATCCGGCGGCGGGGACGGGCAGCTCGTCCTCGCGGAGGGTGACGTTGATGCCGATGCCGACGACGACCGCGTCGTCACCGGCGCGCTCGGCGAGGATGCCGCCGGCCTTGCGTTCCTCGCCGTTCACGGTGACGAGGAGGTCATTGGGCCACTTGAGTGCCGTGTCGACCCCCGCCGAGCGGGAGAGGCCGGCGGCGACGGCCACGCCGGTGAGCAGCGGCAGCCACCCCCAGCGCTGCACGGGGACCTCGGCGGGCTTCAACAGGACGGAGAAGAAGAGACCCGAGCGGGCGGGGGCGGTCCACTGGCGGTCCAGGCGCCCGCGCCCGGCGTTCTGCTCCTCCGCGACGAGGACGGCGCCCTCGGACGCCTTCCCCTCCGCGGCGAGGGCGACGAGGTCGGAGTTGGTGGAGCCGGTGCGCTCCACCACCTCGACGTCGCACCACAGGCCACCGTGCCCGCCGTCCCGCACCAGCGCCCTGCGCAGAGCGGCACCATTGAGGGGAGGACGGTCCAGGTCGGACCACCGGTTGCCGTTGGGCTTGTCGTTCGCGTCTGAGGCATCTCGCGGCGTCATGCAACCCACCCTAGGTGTGGTAAACGCCGCACTGCCGATGGGTAGGCACCGCACTACGCTACGGATGAGTAACCGTCCCCCCTTCTGAGCACGTCACCCTCACGTCCCCTTTGAGCAGGCAGGGAGCCGCATCCCGATGTCCGAGCCGGAAGACCCGCAGCAGATCGACATCCACACCACCGCGGGGAAGCTCGCGGATTTGCAGCGTCGCATCCAGGAGGCGACGCATGCCGGCTCGGAACGCGCTGTGGAAAAGCAGCACGCCAAGGGCAAGTTGACGGCCCGTGAGCGGATCGAGCTGCTGCTCGACGAGGAATCGTTCGTCGAGCTGGACGAGTTCGCACAGCACCGTTCGACCGACTTCGGCATGGAGAACAACCGCCCGTACGGGGACGGGGTCGTCACCGGGTACGGAACGGTGGACGGCCGCCCCGTCGCCGTCTTCTCCCAGGACTTCACCGTCTTCGGCGGCGCCCTGGGCGAGGTCTTCGGCCAGAAGATCATGAAGGTGATGGACTTCGCCCTGAAGACGGGCTGTCCGGTCATCGGCATCAACGACTCCGGCGGCGCCCGCATCCAGGAGGGTGTGAGCGCGCTCGGCATGTACGGCGAGATCTTCCGCCGCAACACCCACGCGAGCGGTGTCATCCCGCAGATCTCGCTGGTCGTCGGCCCGTGTGCCGGTGGCGCGGTGTACTCCCCCGCCATCACCGACTTCACGGTCATGGTCGACCAGACCTCGCACATGTTCATCACCGGCCCGGACGTCATCAAGACGGTCACCGGAGAGGACGTCGGCTTCGAGGAACTGGGCGGCGCCCGCACGCACAACGCGGTCTCCGGCGTGGCCCACCACATGGCGGGTGACGAGAAGGACGCCATCGAGTACGTCAAGCAGCTGCTGTCGTACCTGCCGTCCAACAACCTCTCCGAGCCCCCGGTCTTCCCGGAGGAGGCGGACCTCGCCCTCACCGACGAGGACCGCGAGCTGGACACGATCGTGCCGGACAGCGCGAACCAGCCGTACGACATGCACACGGTGATCGAACACGTCCTGGACGACGCCGAGTTCTTCGAGACGCAGCCGCTGTTCGCGCCGAACATCCTCACCGGCTTCGGCCGGGTCGAGGGCCGCCCGGTGGGCATCGTCGCCAACCAGCCGATGCAGTTCGCGGGCTGCCTCGACATCGACGCGAGCGAGAAGGCCGCGCGTTTCGTGCGCACCTGCGACGCCTTCAACGTGCCCGTGCTGACCTTCGTGGACGTGCCCGGGTTCCTGCCCGGCGTCGACCAGGAGCACACCGGCATCATCCGCCGCGGCGCCAAGCTGATCTACGCCTACGCCGAGGCCACCGTCCCGCTGATCACGGTCATCACCCGCAAGGCCTTCGGCGGCGCCTACGACGTCATGGGCTCCAAGCACCTGGGCGCCGACCTCAACCTCGCCTGGCCGACCGCCCAGATCGCCGTCATGGGCGCACAGGGCGCGGTCAACATCCTGCACCGGCGCACCATCGCCGCCACCGCTCCCGAGGACCAGGAGGCCACCCGGGCCCGGCTGATCCAGGAGTACGAGGACACGCTGCTCAACCCGTACACGGCGGCCGAGCGCGGCTACATCGACGGCGTGATCATGCCGTCCGACACCCGCGCCCACGTCGTCCGCGGACTGCGTCAGCTGCGCACCAAGCGGGAATCACTGCCCCCGAAGAAGCACGGCAACATCCCCCTCTAAAGCCTCGGGAGAGATTGTGACGATCAAGGTCGTACGGGGCAATCCGACCCCGGAGGAGCTGGCCGCCGCACTGGCGGTGGTCCGGGCACGCGCCGCGGCGGCATCCGGCACGCCGTCCGGCGCGCCCCGCGAGCCGGACGCCTGGGCGAACCCGGCACGGCTGGCCCTGAGCCGGCTGCCCGCACCGGGCCCCGCCGCCTGGGGCCGCACGTACTGGCCCAGCTAGCGCTCAAGAAGACCGGCGAGGGCTTCGGCCATCACCTCGTACCCGGCGTCGTTCGGGTGCAGGTGGTCGCCGAAGTCGTACGCCGGGTGCAGCCGGTCCGGGTCCGCCGGGTCGGCCATGACGCGGTTCAGGTCCACCACCGCGTCGTACTCGCCCGAGCAGCGAATCCATTCGTCGACCTCGTGGCTCACCTTCGCCGCGTGCTCGCCCCAGTGGTCGGAGCCGCCGAAGGGGAGCAGGGTCGCGCCGACGACGTACAGGCCCCGCGCGCGAGCCCGGCGGATCAACTCCCGGTGGCCGGCGATGAGTTCCTCGGCCTCGACGACCGGGGCGGGCTTGTACGTGAGCTGTTCGTCGGTCTCGCTGAAGCCGATGTCGTTGAGGCCCTGGAGCACGACGAGTGTGCTCACGCCCTCGTGGTCGAGGACGTCGCGGGCGAGCCGGTGGACGCTCCTCTCGCCGTACCACGCCGAATCGTTGAGAAGCAGGTTGCCGCCGATCCCGGCGTTCAGCACGGGCCGTCCGGTGCGTTCGGCGAGCGCGTCGGACCAGCGCCGGTCGGCACCCGGGGTCGAGCCGAAGCCGTCGGTGATCGAGTCGCCGAGGAGCGCGATCCCGTCCCTGCGGCCCGCGGAGACCTCGACCGCGGAGAGGAAGTACCAGGACTCGGTGGTCGCGTCGAAGCCCTCGCCGCCGGTGTCCGCCAGGCGGTCGCCGGGACCGCGGTAGCTGGTCGTGAAGGCCTGGGCGTGGAAGGTCGCGGGGCCGGTGACGGCGTCGAGGTGCAGGGTGACGGTCACCGACTCCCCTGACTCCAGGGCGAGTCCGACCGCGTCGCTGACCGTGTGGCCGTACGCCGGGATCTCGACGGACGCGGCCCCCGCGAAGGTCAGCCGCCGTACCGAGCCGGGCTGCACGGCAGCGCCCGCCCCCGTCCGGGCGAGGCTCGCGCCCGCGACCCTCAGGGGTGAGGTGCCGTACGCATTGGAGAGCCGGACGCGGACGCGGTCGCCGCCCGCGCTCAGCCGGACGACCTGGCGCAGGGACTGCCGCCAGAAGCCCTCCTGCGACCAGTTGGGGGTGAAGCCCTCACTGGGGCGCTGGGGCGAGGCGGTCCAGGCGGTGGTGAACACGACGAAGGCCTCCATAAATGGTTCCACGGTTCCTTTAGTGGCACTCGAAAGGTAACAGAGGATCCCCCACTAAGGGAACCAGAGACCCATTACGCGAAGTTGAGTACGCGTACTCAGGCGCCGGAGGACGCTCGCCCGGACCATCGAAGGCATGCTGTGGTCCGACCCTGAGAACGAGCCGCCGAAGGAACTCCGCGACATGCAGGAGATGTTGCGGCGGCTCGGCATTCTCATGGCGCTGGCCATGGTGCTGGCGATGCTCGTCCTCGGCATCATGTGACCGCCGATACCCTGATCGCATGACTGATCAGCCGCGCCGCCGCCTTGTGCTCGCCTCCCAGTCCCCCGCCCGGCTCGGACTGCTGCGCCAGGCCGGGCTCGCCCCCGAGGTGATCGTCAGCGGGGTCGACGAGGACGCCGTGACCGCACCCACCCCCGCCGAACTCGCGCTAGCGCTGGCCGAGGCGAAGGCCTCCGTGGTCGCCGCGAAGCCGTCCGTCAAGGGCGCCCTGGTGATCGGCTGCGACTCGGTCCTGGACCTGGACGGCGAGGCGCTCGGCAAGCCCGCGGACGCCGAGGAGGCCACCGCGCGCTGGAAGTCGATGCGCGGGCGCGCCGGCACGCTGCAGACCGGGCACTGCGTGTGGGACACGACGACGGGGCGGCACGCCGCGGCGGTCGCGTCCACCGTGGTGCGCTTCGGCGAGCCCACCGACGCCGAGATCGCCGCGTACGTCGCGTCCGGCGAACCCCTTCACGTGGCCGGGGCGTTCACCCTCGACGGCCGCTCGGCGCCGTTCATCGACGGCATCGACGGAGACCACGGCAATGTCATCGGGATCTCGCTGCCGCTGGTGCGCCGACTGCTGGGCGAACTGGGCGTGGGGATCACGGAGTTGTGGGCGCCGCCGGAGAAGTGAGCCGGGGCGGGTCGAGGGCCGGTGGAGCCGATCAGGTCACCGAGGGCGCCGGAGGCGTGACGACGGGGGCTCCCCCGTTGTCACCATCGCTGCCCTTGCCGACGTCCCCCTGCGGGGCGTCGACGGGGCCCTCCCTGCGGTCGTACGTCATCAGAACCAGCAGGATCAGCGCCAGGACGACCATCATGACGGCGAACGCGCCCCAGCCCACCAGACCCACCGTCAGGGCGCCCAGCAGGGCGTGCACCACGGCGGCGCTGATCAGCAGAATCCGGCCGAAGCCGGAGGGTGCGCGGTTGCGCACGGCGACGAGCAGGGCAGCAAGGCCGCACAGCGCGAAGTAGAGGCCGAAGACCACGCCCGCGACCTTCGACGACGTCGACATCATGTCCGTGTCGAGGCCGGCCAGCGACATGTTCTGCCGGTCCACGACCACGCCGAGGAACCAGTTGACCAGGCCGATGCCGAGCGCCTCCACGAAGAGCACGATCGCGGTCACCCACGCGACAGGTCTGCGTGCCACCGTTCCCCACCCACACTTCCGGCTGCTGTTACCCCAAGTACGTTCGAGTAGTACCGAACGCTACTAACGGGTAAACCCGAGGACAAGGGTTCCGCGAAGGGCAAAGATTCGTTGGGCCATTCGTAGGGACTCCACAAAGAAACGGCGTGGGCCGCAGCACGCTCTCACAGAGACCTTGACCACACAGGGGGGCTAGGGTTCGGGGAAGGATTCCTGCGTACCGCGGTGCGACAAGGGATATCGCGGGTCGAGCGGGCCTCGAATCACGCTCCGTGTGGGCAAGCTCACCATTGGGGACGGGTCGAAAGGTCGTGTCGGCAGTCCCTAAACTCGGCTTGTTTCAAGGAGAGGGAGTCATCGTGCGCAAGGTGTTGATCGCCAACCGTGGCGAAATCGCTGTCCGCGTCGCTCGGGCCTGCCGTGACGCCGGGATCGCGAGCGTGGCCGTGTACGCGGAGCCGGACCGGGACGCGCTGCATGTCCGGGCGGCCGACGAGGCGTTCGCCCTGGGCGGTGACACCCCCGCCAGCAGCTACCTGGACATCGCCAAAGTGCTCCAGGCCGCCGCGGATTCCGGCGCGGATGCCATCCACCCGGGCTACGGCTTCCTCTCCGAGAACGCGGAGTTCGCGCAGGCGGTCCTGGACGCCGGCCTGATCTGGATCGGCCCGCCGCCGCAGGCCATCCGCGATCTCGGTGACAAGGTCGCCGCCCGGCACATCGCCCAGCGCGCCGGCGCCCCGCTGGTCGCCGGTACGCCGGACCCGGTCTCGGGCGCCGACGAGGTCGTCGCCTTCGCGCAGGAGCACGGGCTGCCGATCGCGATCAAGGCCGCCTTCGGCGGTGGCGGCCGCGGCCTGAAGGTCGCCCGCACCCTCGAAGAGGTTCCCGAGCTGTACGAGTCCGCGGTGCGCGAGGCCGTGGCGGCCTTCGGCCGGGGCGAGTGCTTCGTGGAGCGCTACCTCGACAAGCCCCGGCACGTGGAGACCCAGTGCCTGGCCGACAGCCACGGCAACGTGGTGGTCGTCTCCACCCGTGACTGCTCCCTCCAGCGCCGCCACCAGAAGCTGGTCGAGGAGGCCCCGGCGCCGTTCCTGTCGGACGCCCAGGTCGCGGAGCTGTACTCCTCGTCCAAGGCGATCCTGAAGGAAGCCGGCTACGTCGGCGCCGGCACCGTCGAGTTCCTCGTCGGCATGGACGGCACGATCTCCTTCCTGGAGGTCAACACCCGCCTCCAGGTCGAGCACCCGGTCACCGAGGAGGTCGCCGGCATCGACCTCGTACGCGAGATGTTCCGCATCGCCGACGGCGAGGAGCTCGGCTACGGCGACCCCGAACTGCGCGGCCACTCCTTCGAGTTCCGCATCAACGGCGAGGACCCGGGCCGCGGCTTCCTGCCCGCGCCGGGCACCGTCACGACCTTCGACGCGCCGTCCGGCCCCGGTGTCCGCCTGGACGCGGGCGTCGAGTCCGGCTCGGTCATCGGCCCGGCCTGGGACTCCCTGCTGGCCAAGCTGATCGTCACCGGCGCCACCCGCGAGCAGGCCCTGCAGCGCGCCGCCCGCGCCCTGGAGGAGTTCCAGGTGGAGGGCATGGCCACGGCCATCCCGTTCCACCGCGCGGTGGTCACCGACCCCGCCTTCGCTCCCGAACTCACCGGCTCCGCCGACCCGTTCACCGTGCACACGCGGTGGATCGAGACCGAGTTCGTCAACGAGATCAAGCCGTTCGCCGCCCCGGCCGACACCGAGGTCGAGGACGAGCCGGGCCGCGAGACCGTGGTCGTCGAGGTCGGCGGCAAGCGCCTGGAGGTCTCCCTCCCGGTCTCGCTGGGCATGTCGCTGGCGCGCACCGGCCTGGCCGCCGGTGCCAAGCCGAAGCGCCGGGCGGCGAAGAAGTCCGGCCCGGCCGCCTCCGGCGACACCCTCGCCTCCCCGATGCAGGGCACCATCGTCAAGGTCGCCGTCGAGGAGGGCCAGGAGGTCAAGGAGGGCGATCTGATCGTCGTCCTGGAGGCCATGAAGATGGAGCAGCCCCTCAACGCCCACCGCTCGGGCACCATCAAGGGCCTGACCGCCGAGGTCGGCGCGTCCCTCACCTCCGGCGCCCCCATCTGCGACATCAAGGACTGATCCTGATCCGTAGAGGGTCGTTGGCAGACGCAGAAGGTCGTCGGCACGACTCGTAGCGGGTCGTCGGTACGGCATCCCGGAGCGCTCGGTGGACTGGAACAGTCAGTCCGCCGGGCGCTTCGGCGTTCCCGGCCGACGGCACCGCCCCGCGGCGCGGGGAAGGTCGGCGGCGGCGCGGGTCGGGTCAGCGACGGCGCATGTCCGCCACGCGGGCGCGCTCCGACGGGGGCTGATCCCCGCCCAGGACGGTCGCGCTGCGCAGGCCGGGTCCCGCACCCGGCACTTGGCCGCGCCGCGGTCCGGGGAGAGGCACGTCCCGGCGCGGCTGACGCCCCGCCGGGACCGAATCGCCTCCTGAGCCCGATGAGGATCCGTTCGACGACGACCCGGCCACCGCGATCTGCACGCCCTGGTCCGCCAGGGCCTGCAACTCGGTGGCCGCGCGGTCGTCGTGCCCGGGCGGTTCGTCCGTCACCAGCCGGGTGATCACATCGGTCGGCACCGTCTGGAACATCGTGTCGGTGCCGAGCTTCGTGTGGTCGGCGAGGACGACGACCTCGGACGCGGCCTGCACGAGCGCACGGTCGACGGACGCCGACAGCATGTTGGACGTGGACAGCCCGCGCTCGGCGGTCAGACCGCTCCCGGAGAGGAAGGCCCTGGACACGCGCAGCCCCTGGAGGGACTGCTCGGCCCCGCTGCCCACGAGGGCGTAGTTGGAACCGCGCAGGGTGCCGCCGGTCATCACGACTTCCACACGGTTTGCATGGGCCAACGCCTGCGCCACCAAAAGGGAGTTGGTGACGACGGTCAGCCCGGGCACCCGTGCGAGCCGGCGTGCCAGCTCCTGCGTGGTGGTGCCCGCCCCGACCACGATGGCTTCGCCTTCTTCGACGAAGCTCGCGGCGAGATCGGCGATGGCCGTCTTCTCGGCGGTCGCGAGATGTGACTTCTGCGGAAAGCCGGACTCCCGCGTAAACCCGCCCGGCAATACCGCACCGCCATGTCGGCGGTCGAGGAGTCCTTCTGCCTCCAGTGCGCGCACGTCCCGCCGTACGGTCACTTCGGAGGTCTGGACGACGCGGGCGAGCTCACGGAGCGACACGGCCCCGTTCGCTCGCACCATTTCGAGGATCAATTGGCGACGTTCTGCAGCGAACACGAAACTGACAGTAACCCCAACGACCGTCTGCTTTCAGCACTATGCGCCGAATAACCGAAGTTGTTCGCATGGCCGAACCAGAAGTGGTATACGGGCCTAATCGCGGCGCCTATGCCGCACGAATGGGTGACAACTCCCCGTGACCAGCAAGGAGTTGCCTTTCGCCGTCAGCCCTCGCCCGTGGTCTTCCGGGTGTGCAACTGCCGGGCCACCTCCGCGATCGACCCCGACAGGGACGGGTACACGGTGAACGCGTTCGCGATCTGTTCGACCGTCAGATTGTTGTCGACCGCGATCGAGATGGGGTGGATCAGTTCCGAAGCGCGGGGCGACACGACCACTCCGCCGACGACGATCCCGGTGCCCGGACGGCAGAAGATCTTGACGAAGCCGTCCCGGATGCCCTGCATCTTGGCGCGCGGGTTGCGCAGCAGCGGCAGCTTGACGACGCGGGCGTCGATCTTGCCGCCGTCGACGTCGGCCTGCGAGTAGCCGACCGTCGCGATCTCGGGGTCGGTGAAGACGTTCGAGGAGACCGTCTTCAGGTTCAGCGGGGCCACCGCGTCGCCGAGGAAGTGGTACATGGCGATACGGCCCTGCATCGCGGCGACGGAGGCGAGGGCGAAGACGCCGGTCACGTCACCGGCGGCGTACACACCGGGGGCGGTGGTGCGGGAGACCTTGTCGGTCCAGATGTGACCCGAGTCGCGGACCTTCACGCCGGCCTCCTCCAGGCCCATCCCGCTGCTGTTCGGGATGGCGCCGACGGCCATCAGGCAGTGGGTGCCGGAGATGACGCGGCCGTCGGCGAGCGTGACCTCGACGCGGTCGCCCACCCGTTTGGCCGACTCGGCGCGGGAGCGGGCCATCACGTTCATGCCACGGCGGCGGAACACGTCCTCCAGGACGGCGGCGGCGTCGGGGTCCTCGCCCGGCAGCACGCGGTCGCGGGAGGAGACGAGGGTGACCTTGGAGCCGAGGGCCTGGTAGGCACCGGCGAACTCGGCGCCCGTGACACCGGAACCGACCACGATGAGCTCCTCGGGGAGTTCGTCGAGGTCGTAGACCTGGGTCCAGTTCAGGATGCGCTCGCCGTCGGGCTGCGCGTCGGGCAGCTCGCGCGGGTGGCCGCCGGTGGCGATGAGGACGGCGTCGGCGACGAGGGTCTCCTCGGTGCCGTCCGCGGTCCGCACGATCACCTTGCGCGAGCCGTCGATGGACTGCATGCCGTCGAGCCGCCCGCGGCCGCGCATGACCCGGGCGCCGGCCCGCGTCACGGAGGCGGTGATGTCGTGCGACTGGGCCAGTGCGAGGCGCTTCACACGGCGGTTGACCTTGCCCAGGTCGACACCGACCACCCGGGCCGCCTGCTCCAGGGGAGGTGTGTCGTCGGCCACGATGATGCCCAGCTCCTCGTACGAGGAGTCGAAGGTGGTCATCACCTCGGCCGTGGCGATCAGGGTCTTCGACGGCACGCAGTCGGTGAGCACCGACGCCCCGCCCAGACCGTCGCAGTCGACGACGGTCACCTCCGCGCCGAGTTGCGCTGCCACCAGGGCAGCTTCATATCCGCCGGGTCCGCCACCGATGATCACGATCCGAGTCACGTACTCCATTGTCCCGCACGCTTCAAGGTGCTTCCGCCCAGGGGGCTCCGAGTGTGCATTCGAGGCATTTCTGTTACGCGAGAGGCGGGCGTGTCGCTGCCGTACCCTCGACCCCATGTCGCTCTACGCCGCGTACGCCGGCAATCTCGACCCGCGGCTCATGACGCGCCGCGCTCCGCACTCGCCGCTGCGCGCCACGGGCTGGCTGAACGGCTGGCGGCTGACGTTCGGCGGCGAGCACATGGGCTGGGAGGGCGCGCTGGCGACGATCGTCGAGGCGCCCCGGTCCCAGGTCTTCGTGGCGCTGTACGACGTCGCCCCGCTGGACGAGGACTCCATGGACCGCTGGGAGGGCGTCGGCCTCGACATCTACCGCCGGATGCGCCTGCGGGTGCACACGCTGGAGGGCGAGGAGCCGGCGTGGGTGTACGTGCTGAACGGGTACGAGGGGGGACTGCCGTCGGCGCGGTATCTCGGGGAGATCGCCGACGCGGCGGAATCCGCGGGGGCACCCCACGACTATGTGATGGAACTGCGCAAGCGGCCCTGCTGAGGGCGGGACCAACGAGGACGCCGCGGGCGTCTCCCCGCCGCCCTGTGGCACAGGTTTCGTTGGAAACGACAAGACAACGATCGCAATCCCATCAGCTCTGTCATCTACGCGCGTAGGCCCGGACCGGCTACGCTCGTCCGCGTGAACGCATCTCTTCTTCCGGACGACATCCAGGGCGACCCGTACGCCGCCGCCGACGCCGCCGCCGCGCGTTTGCGCGAGCTCACCGGCGCCGAGACCCACGACGTCGCGCTCGTGATGGGCTCCGGCTGGGCACCGGCCGTGAACGCCCTTGGTACCCCCGAGGCCGAGTTCCAGGTCACCGAGCTGCCCGGCTTCCCGCCGCCGGCGGTCGAGGGGCACGGCGGCACGGTCCGCTCCTACCGGATCGGGGCCAAGCGGGCGCTGGTCTTCCTGGGCCGCACCCACTTCTACGAGGGCCGCGGGGTGGCTGCCGTCTCGCACGGCGTGCGGACCGCCGTCGCCGCGGGCGCCAAGACCATCGTGCTGACCAACGGCTGCGGCGGCCTGCGCGAGGGCATGCGTCCCGGCCAGCCGGTCCTGATCAGCGACCACATCAACCTCACCGCGACCTCGCCGATCGTGGGCGCGAACTTCGTGGACCTCACGGATCTGTACTCCCCGCGCCTGCGCGCCCTGTGCAAGGAGATCGACGAGACCCTCGAAGAGGGCGTCTACGCGCAGTTCCCCGGCCCGCACTACGAGACGCCGGCGGAGATCCGCATGGCCCGGGTCATCGGCGCGGATCTGGTCGGCATGTCGACGGTGCTCGAGGCGATCGCCGCGCGTGAGGCCGGCGCCGAGGTGCTGGGCATCTCCCTGGTGACCAACCTCGCCGCCGGCATGACGGGCGAGCCCCTCAACCATGAGGAGGTCCTGCAGGCCGGCCGCGACTCCGCCACCCGCATGGGCGCCCTGCTGACCCAGGTCCTCGACCGCCTTTAGTAATCGCGGGTAGTACATGCCCGTAGAACGCCGTAGTACGACGTAGAGCAAAGAGAGGTCGACCCGACGTGCAGGACGAACTCATCGCACGGGCCGAGGCGTGGCTGGCCGAGGACCCCGACGCGGAGACCCGTGAGGAACTCGGCAAGCTCATCGACGCCGAGGACGTCACCGAGCTCGCCGCGCGCTTCAGCGGCACTCTGCAGTTCGGCACCGCGGGCCTGCGCGGCGAGCTCGGCGCGGGTCCGATGCGCATGAACCGCGCGGTGGTCATCCGTGCCGCCGCGGGCCTCGCCGCATACCTCAAGGCGAAGGGGCAGAGCGGCGGTCTCGTCGTCATCGGCTTCGACGCCCGTCACAAGTCGGCGGACTTCGCCCGCGACACCGCGGCCGTCATGACGGGCGCGGGCCTCCGCGCCGCCGTACTGCCCCGCCCCCTCCCCACCCCCGTCCTCGCGTACGCCATAAGGCACCTCGGCGCGGTCGCGGGCGTGGAGGTCACCGCCAGCCACAACCCGCCCCGCGACAACGGCTACAAGGTCTACCTCGGCGACGGCTCCCAGATCGTGCCTCCCGCGGACGCGGAGATCGCCGCCGAGATCGACGCCATCCGGGCCCTCGCCGACGTGCCGCGCCCGGACGCCGGCTGGGAGACCCTCGACGAGGGCGTCCTGGACGCCTATCTGGCCCGCACGGACGCCGTCCTGTCCGCCGGGTCCCCGCACACCGCCCGGACCGTCTACACGGCCATGCACGGCGTCGGCAAGGACGTCCTCCTTGCCGCCTTCACGCGCGCCGGGTTCCCGGAGCCGGTCCTCGTCGCCGAGCAGGCCGAGCCCGACCCGGACTTCCCGACCGTCGCCTTCCCCAACCCGGAAGAGCCCGGCGCGATGGACCTCGCCTTCGCGAAGGCCCGCGAGACCGACCCCGACCTGATCGTCGCCAACGACCCGGACGCGGACCGCCTCGCGGTGGCCGTCAAGGACGGTGAGGACTGGCGGATGCTGCGCGGCGACGAGGTCGGCGCGCTGCTCGCCCAGCACCTGGTCGACCGCGGGGCGCGCGGCACGTTCGCCGAGTCGATCGTCTCCTCCTCGCTGCTCGGCCGGATCGCCGAGAAGGCCGGTCTCCCGTACGAGGAGACGCTGACGGGCTTCAAGTGGATCGCCCGCGTCGAGGGCCTGCGCTACGGCTACGAGGAGGCGCTCGGCTACTGCGTCGACCCCGAGGGCGTCCGCGACAAGGACGGCATCACCGCCGCCCTCCTCATCACCGAACTGGCCTCCGAGCTCAAGGAGCAGGGGCGCACGCTGCTCGACCTGCTCGACGACATCGCGGTCGCGCACGGGCTGCACGCCACCGACCAGCTGGCGGTGCGCGTGGAGGACCTCTCGGTCATCGCGAACGCCATGCGGCGCCTGCGCGAGCAACCGCCGACGCAGCTCGCCGGCCTGGCCATCACCAAGGCCGAGGACCTGACGCAGGGCACGGAGCTGCTCCCGCCGACGGACGGACTGCGCTACACGCTGGACGGCGCCCGCGTCATCGTCCGGCCGAGCGGCACCGAGCCGAAGCTGAAGTGCTACCTGGAGGTCGTCGTCCCGGTCGGCACCCGCGACAACCTCCCCGCGGCGCACGCGAAGGCCCGCGACCTGCTGACGACGATCAAGCGGGACCTGTCGGCGGCGGCCGGCATCTGACGGGGCAACCCCGGGGTGCCCCTTCCCAGGGGCACCCCATCGGGTGATTTCCGCCCGGCACTTGACGCAGCGCTCCCCTGCGCTGCCGGTCGGCCGAGGAACGGTGGTGCGGTAGCGCACCGCCGAGTCCCTGGAGCTGCCGCGTGTCCTCGACCGCTTCCCGGCCGACATCCGCCCCACCCCGGAAGCCGCCGGTTTCCCGGAAGCCCATGGGCGGACTCCTCCCCGGCAGCTTCCCGGGCACCCGCCGCCCAGGCTCCTCCCGCACCCCCGCGTCCGCCCTCCACACGCGCGTGCTCCGCGCCCTGCGCCGCGCGGCGCCCGCCCTCCTCGCCTACGCCGGCGTACGCCTCGTGGGCCTGCTCGTGCTCGCTCTCTGGGCGCACCGGCAGCACCACGGCGTGTGGCCGACGCTGGCGACGCAGTGGGACGCGCACTGGTATCTGGGGATCGCCGGTCACGGGTACTCGCGCGAGCTGGGTACCGCGTACGACGCGAACAACCTCGCCTTCTTCCCGCTCTACCCGGTCCTGGTGAAGGCGGTCGCGGCGGTGACGCCGGGCACGCGTGCGATGACGGGGCTGGTGATCGCGGTCGGCGCGTCGTTCGGCGCCGCCTGGGGGATCTTCTCGGTGGGCCACCGGCTGCACGGCCGCCGTGTGGGCGTGCTGCTCACCGTGCTGTGGGCGGCGCTGCCGGTCGGCCTGGTGCAGTGGATGGGCTACACGGAGTCGCTGTTCACGGCCTTCGCCGCCTGGTCGCTGTACGCGGTGCTCACCCGCCGCTGGCTGTGGGCGGCCTCGCTGGCGGCGCTGGCGGGGCTGACCCGGCCGACGGGTATCGCCGTGGCGGCCGCGGTCACCGTGACCGCCCTGCTCGCGCTGCGCCGCCGCTTCTCGGCCCGCGTCCTCGCGGCCGCCTGCCTCGCCCCGGCGGGCTGGCTCGCGTACGTCGGCTGGGTGGGGCTGCGGCTGGGCCGCTGGGACGGCTACTTCGCCGTACAGCGGCTGTGGCACAACGAGTGGGACGGCGGCGCGGAGACCCTGCGGCGGATGCGCGAGTACCTGGCGTACGACTCCACGCCCGAGCTGTTCCTGGTGATGGTCACCGGCACGCTGCTCGCCTCGGTCGCGCTGCTCGCCCTCGCCGCCTGGGACCGCCAGCCGGGGCCCCTGCTGATCTTCGCGGGTGTCCTGCTGCTGATCGTCCTGGGCAGCGGCGGCGTCTACTTCCCGCGCGCCCGCTTCCTCCTCCCCGCCTTCCCGCTCCTCCTCCCGCTGGCCCGGCACCTGTCCCGCGCCTCGGCCCGCTACGTCACGCTCACGCTGACGGCGGCGGTGCTGGGGTCGGCGTACTGCGGCGCGTACATGATGCTGGTGTGGCCGAGCGCGCCCTGAGGAGCACTTTCAGGGCGCCGGAGAAGCGAACCCGTCAGCCCACGGCCAGCAGGATCGCCAGCAGTACCGCGCCCGCGGCCGCGGGCCCCATGATCTCGTACGCCCAGCGCACGCTCGGCTCGCCCTGGGCGCTCTCCGCCTTGCCGCGGGTCTCGGCCAGCTCGCGCAGGTCGTCCATGATCTGGTCGGTCTGGGCGCGGCTGGGCCGGGTCGCCAGCGCGGTCGTGCCGTCGCCGGTGTCGGCGGCGGCCCCGCGCGCCTGCCGCCGGGCCGCGCTCTTGCGGGCGCGCAGCGAGACGGGCACGGCCCACAGCTGGTACTTGGCGCCGGAGGCGGTCACGGCCTCGTTGGAGTAGCCGGACCGCAGCGAGACGACCGAGCCCCAGGGCAGGACGACGACGCGGAACGGGTTGCGGATGCGCATCCGGTCCTCGTTCGCGAAGACGGCGGGGCGCAGCGTGAAGGCGGACACCAGCGGCACGAGGAGGATCAGCGCGGCGAGCGCGAGCCAGGGTGTGCGGCCATGGCCCTGGATCAGGGCGTCGATGCCGAGCCAGCCCGCGATGCCGAGCAGCAGGACGCCGCCCGCGATACCGGAGGGCGACCGGTAGGTCCGGTCCTTCGACTCGGGTCGCGAGGCGTCCGGTGGGGGAGACTGGTGGTCCGGGGTCGTCATGGCCCCGATTCTGCCCGACGAAGCGCACGGCGCTCATCCGCGGTGGCTGCTCGCACGATGAGCACCCCGGGGTGTACAGCAGCTACGCGCGTAGATATGCTCGGCTGGTGACCATGCCCACCTCTGCACACGCTGCTCATACGCTCACGGACGTGACCGCGTCCGACAGCACGCTGCGCCGCTTCCTTCACGGGCTGCCCGGCGTCGACGCGGTCGGCCTGGAGGCGCGCGCCGCCTCACTCGGCACCCGATCCATCAAGACGACCGCGAAGGCGTACGCCATCGACCTCGCCATCTCGATGGTCGACCTGACGACGCTGGAAGGCGCGGACACCCCGGGCAAGGTCCGGGCGCTCGGCGCCAAGGCGGTCCGCCCCGACCCGACCGACCGCACGACGCCCAGCACGGCCGCGGTCTGCGTCTATCCCGACATGGTGGCGACCGCGAAGTCGGCCGTCGCCGGTTCCGGCGTGAAGGTCGCCTCCGTCGCCACCGCCTTCCCGGCGGGCCGCGCCGCGCTCGACGTGAAGCTGGCCGACGTGCGCGACGCGATCGCCGCGGGTGCCGACGAGATCGACATGGTCATCGACCGCGGGGCGTTCCTCTCGGGCCACTATCTGAAGGTGTACGACGAGATCGTCGCCGTGAAGGAGACCTGCGGGACGAGCGCCCGGCTGAAGGTCATCTTCGAGACCGGCGAGCTGTCGACGTACGACAACATCCGTCGGGCCTCCTGGCTCGGCATGCTGGCCGGCGCCGACTTCATCAAGACCTCCACGGGCAAGGTCGCGGTCAACGCGACGCCCGCGAACACGCTCCTGATGCTGGAGGCGGTGCGTGACTTCCGCGCCCAGACCGGGGTACAGGTCGGCGTGAAGCCCGCCGGCGGCATCCGCACCACCAAGGACGCGATCAAGTTCCTGGTCCTGGTGAACGAGACGGCGGGCGCGGACTGGCTGGACAACCACTGGTTCCGCTTCGGCGCCTCCTCGCTCCTGAACGACCTGCTGATGCAGCGTCAGAAGCTGGCCACCGGCCGCTACTCCGGCCCCGACTATGTGACGGTGGACTGATCACCATGGCATCCGTATTCGAGTACGCACCGGCGCCCGAGTCCCGCTCCGTCGTCGACATCGCCCCCTCCTACGGGCTGTTCATCGACGGCGAGTTCGTGGAGGCGGCCGACGGCCGCGTCTTCAAGACGGTCTCCCCCTCCTCCGAGGAGGTCCTCTCCGAGATCGCCCAGGCGGGCGAGGCGGACGTCGACCGCGCGGTGAAGGCCGCCCGCAGGGCGTTCCAGAAGTGGTCGGCGCTGCCCGGCTCCGAGCGCGCCAAGTACCTCTTCCGTATCGCGCGGATCATCCAGGAGCGCAGCCGCGAACTGGCCGTCCTGGAGACCCTGGACAACGGCAAGCCCATCAAGGAGACACGCGACGCCGACCTCCCCCTGGTCGCCGCGCACTTCTTCTACTACGCGGGCTGGGCCGACAAGCTCGACCACGCCGGGTTCGGCGCGAACCCGCGCCCGCTGGGTGTCGCGGGCCAGGTCATCCCCTGGAACTTCCCGCTGCTGATGCTGGCGTGGAAGATCGCCCCCGCGCTGGCCACCGGCAACACGGTGGTCCTGAAGCCCGCCGAGACGACCCCTCTCTCGGCTCTCTTCTTCGCGGACATCTGCCGCCAGGCGGGCCTGCCCAAGGGCGTCGTCAACATCCTTCCCGGGTACGGCGACACGGGCGCGGCCCTCGTCGAGCACCCGGACGTGAACAAGGTGGCCTTCACCGGTTCCACCGCCGTCGGCAAGGCGATCGCCCGCCAGGTCGCGGGCTCGCACAAGAAGGTCACGCTCGAACTGGGCGGCAAGGGCGCGAACATCGTCTTCGACGACGCCCCGATCGACCAGGCCGTCGAGGGCATCGTCCAGGGCATCTTCTTCAACCAGGGCCAGGTCTGCTGCGCGGGCTCCCGCCTGCTGGTCCAGGAGTCGATCCACGACGAGCTCCTCGACAGCCTGAAGCGCCGGCTCTCGACGCTGCGCCTCGGCGACCCGCTCGACAAGAACACGGACATCGGCGCGATCAACTCGCAGGAGCAGCTGTCCCGCATCACCTCGCTCGTCGAGCAGGGCGAGGCCGAGGGCGCCGAGCGCTGGTCCCCGGAGTGCGAACTCCCGTCCGCCGGCTACTGGTTCGCCCCGACGCTCTTCACGAACGTCACCCAGGCGCACACCGTCGCCCGCGACGAGATCTTCGGCCCGGTGCTGTCCGTTCTCACGTTCCGCACCCCGGACGAGGCGGTCGCCAAGGCCAACAACTCCGCGTACGGCCTCTCGGCGGGCATCTGGACCGAGAAGGGCTCCCGCATCCTCGCCGTCGCGAACAAGCTCCGCGCGGGCGTCATCTGGTCCAACACGTTCAACAAGTTCGACCCGACCTCGCCGTTCGGCGGGTACAAGGAGTCGGGCTTCGGCCGCGAGGGCGGTCGCCACGGCCTGGAGGCGTACCTCGATGTCTGAGAAGCCCAAGAACACCGAGAAGTCCGAGCAGCAGCGTCTCGGCGTGTTCAAGACCTACAAGCTGTACGTCGGCGGGAAGTTCCCGCGTTCGGAGAGCGGCCGGGTGTACGAGGTGACCGACTCCAAGAACAACTGGCTGGCGAACGCGCCCCTTTCGTCCCGCAAGGACGCCCGTGACGCGGTCGTCGCCGCCCGCAAGGCGTTCGGCGGCTGGTCCGGCGCGACGGCGTACAACCGCGGCCAGATCCTCTACCGCATCGCCGAGATGCTGGAGGGCCGGAGGGACCAGTTCGTGCGCGAGGTCGCGGACGCCGAGGGCCTGTCGAAGGCGAAGGCGGCCACGGTCGTGGACGCGGCGATCGACCGCTGGGTCTGGTACGCGGGCTGGACCGACAAGATCGCCCAGGTGGTGGGCGGCGCGAACCCGGTCGCGGGCCCGTATTTCAACCTCTCCTCCCCCGAGCCGACGGGTGTCGTCACCGTCCTCGCCCCCCAGGAGTCGTCCTTCCTGGGCCTGGTCTCGGTGATCGCCCCGGTGATCGCGACCGGCAACACGGTGATCGTGATCGCGTCCGAGAAGTCCCCGCTCCCCGCCCTGTCCCTGGGCGAGGTGCTCGCCACCTCCGACCTCCCGGGCGGTGTCGTCAACATCCTGTCCGGCCGTACGGCGGAGATCGCGGCGCCGCTGGCCGCGCACCAGGACGTCAACGCGATCGACCTCGCCGGCGCCGGCACCGACGATGGCCTGGCGAAGGAGCTGGAGATCGCGGCGGCGGACAACCTGAAGCGCGTTCTTCGTCCACAGCCTGTGGATTATTCGGCGGCTCCGGGCATCGATCGCCTGACGGCCTTCCTGGAGACCAAGACGGTCTGGCACCCGACGGGTTCGCTGGGCGCGTCCGGCTCCGCCTACTGAGGACCGCCAGGGACCAGAGAGCCGCGCCTCCCCTCCGTCCGGGGGAAGCGCGGCTCTCTTCCGCGATCCCGGTTCAGCGCAGGCCCTCGACCGCCTGGCCGACCAGGGGGATGCTGCCGATCGACGGCGCCTGCGCCAGCGGCCCGGTCAGCGCCTGCGAGGTCAGGGGCTTGAAGTCGGCGAGCTGGGTGCCGACTCCGTTGTCGAGCGGGTCGACCCCCGTGCCCGCCAGCGGGTTGGGCTTGAGACCGGCGACCGGCCCGGTGACGTACCCGACCGTTCCGGTGAGCGCCCCGAGCCCCGCCTGCGGGTCGATGTTGCCGATCGAGGTGGGCCGGGTGCGCATGGCGTCGACGATCGGGGCGGTGTCCGCCGCGGCCGTGGCCGCACCCGCCCCCAGTGCCGCGCCCGCGGTCGCGAGGGCGACCAGAGCACGCTGGGCGGTCGGGTGGTGGAGGGGGGCGTGTCGTGCCATGGCTGCTGCCACCTTCTACTGCTGAGAGTAATCGGGTCGACACGAAGGGTAGTTGAGGTGTGATGTGTGCTCCAACGTCGACCCGCTGGGTCGGCAGGAGCCGCGCGATGCCTCACACTGGACTCTCGTGAGTTCCCATCCCCCGATACCCACCCGAGTCGTTCTGCTGTCCGGCCCGTCCGGCTCCGGAAAGTCGCTCCTCGCCGCCCGCTCGGGCCTGCCCGTGCTCCGGCTCGACGACTTCTACAAGGAGTGCACGGACCCGACGCTGCCGCAGGTGGAGGGCAGCTCGGACATCGACTGGGACCACCCGCTGTCGTGGGACGCGGACACCGCGGTCGAGGCGATCACCGAGCTGTGCCGTACGGGGCATACGACCATTCCCGTGTACGACATCTCGCTGAGCGCCCGCACGGGCACGGAGACGCTGCACATCGAGCGGACGCCGCTGTTCATCGCGGAGGGCATCTTCGCCGCCGAGATCGTCGAGCGCTGCCGCGAACTGGGCGTGCTGGCCGACGCGCTGTGCCTGACCCGCGGCCCGGTCACCACGTTCCGCCGGCGCTTCCTGCGCGACCTCAAGGAGGGCCGCAAGTCGGTGCCGTTCCTGCTCCGCCGCGGCTGGCGCCTGATGCGCACCGAGCGCTCGATCGTGGCCCGCCAGACGGAACTGGGCGCGCACGCCTGCGACAAGGACGAGGCACTCGGGCGACTGGCGGCGGCTGCCGCCGGTCGCTGCGCGAAGGCGACGGCGTAACCCCGTACACAAAAAAGCGGGACTGGATGGACCCCCCGGCCCTCCAGTCCCGCATTTTCCTGTGCTCCCCCGTGGTTCCCCCTCCGTGGTCCCCCGTGACCCCGTCGGTTCCCCCCGGTACCGCATCCCCCGTGATGTGCTCTGCCCGCCGCCTCCCCCCGGAGTGACGGACAGCCCCCGTACTACCCCCGTTACTTGCTCCCCCCGCACCCTCAGGCGACAAGCTCCCCGAAGGATTCCTCCTCGTCACGGCCGAAGCTGAGGACCTCGTCCTCGCGCAGCCGGCGGAGCGACCGCCAGATGCTGGACTTCACCGTGCCGACACTGATGTCGAGGATTTCCGCGATCTCCGGGTCGGTGCGGCCCTCGTAGTAACGGAGGACCAGCATCGTGCGCTGGAGTTCGGGCAGCCGGGCGAGCGCCTGCCACAGCACGGCGCGCAGCTCGGTGCCGCGCATCGCGTCCGTGTCACCGGCGGTCTCCGGCAGTTCCTCGGTCGGGTACTCGTTCAGCTTGCGGCGGCGCCACGCGCTGATGTGCAGATTGGTCATGGTGCGGCGGAGGTAGCCCCCGACCGCGGCCTTGTCGCTGATCCGGTCCCAGGCCCGGTACGTCGAGAACAGCGCGCTCTGCAGCAGGTCCTCGGCCTCGAAGCGATCACCGGTCAGGTGGTAGGCGGTTGCGTACAGGGAGGCACGACGCTCCTCGACGTAGGCGGTGAACTCCGCCTCCGACGCCGAGCGGCGTTCCCCCGTGACCTCCCCGTACGCGGCTCCCCCGTGAGCTACCGCTCCCCCGTTGGCACTTCCCCCCGTGAAACCGTCAACCACCGTCATGTACGCGGTGTGCTGACGCCCGGTGCCGCGAGCGCACCCCCGCCCGCTCACGGCACCGGACTTCTCGGTGTTCCGGGCCACGTCGTGCAGACGCGTGACAACTGCAACTGCGCTAGTGCTGGTGCTGTGCAGCGTGTTCATCTCGCGCCCCCCGTCGTGGAGTCCCGGTTTCCTGTCGTGCTGTCGTGCTGTCCTGCGGTCTCGCCGTCTTGCTCTCTTGCTTGTGTCGAAAAGCTTGCCCGGGGGACTTCATGGCCGTGTCCGCCGACTGTCACAGACCTGTCACAGGGGCTAAGGCCAGGCGCGGCACAGGCCGATCACAGAGAAGAGCCGTACGACTACGCAGATGACCCCTCGGTGACCTTGAAGGGCCTCTCATCTGTGCGGGGAATGGGTGGGAGCGCTCCAACGGTCGAAACACCGCCATGACATGGGCCAGAATGACGTCCGTGCCTTCCCTGTTGCTGATCGAGGACGACGACGCCATCCGTACGGCCCTGGAGCTCTCTTTGACGCGCCAGGGACACCGTGTGGCCACTGCTGCCACCGGCGAGGACGGCCTGAAGCTGCTGCGCGAGGCGCGGCCGGATCTGATCGTGCTGGACGTGATGCTGCCCGGCATCGACGGATTCGAGGTGTGCCGGCGCATCCGGCGCACCGACCAGCTGCCGATCATTCTGCTGACCGCGCGCAGCGACGACATCGACGTGGTGGTCGGACTGGAGTCCGGCGCCGACGACTATGTCGTCAAGCCCGTGCAGGGGCGGGTGCTCGACGCCCGGATCCGGGCGGTGCTGCGCCGCGGCGAGCGCGAGGCCAACGACTCGGCGACGTTCGGCTCCCTCGTCATCGACCGTGCCGCGATGACGGTCACCAAGAACGGCGAGGACCTGCAGCTGACGCCCACCGAGCTGCGGCTGCTCCTCGAGCTGAGCCGCCGGCCCGGACAGGCCCTGTCCCGGCAGCAGTTGCTGCGGCTGGTCTGGGAGCACGACTACCTCGGCGACTCGCGCCTGGTCGATGCCTGTGTGCAGCGGCTGCGCGCGAAGGTCGAGGACGTGCCCTCCTCTCCCACTCTGATCCGCACTGTGCGTGGAGTCGGCTACCGGCTGGACAATCCTCAGTGACCAAACCGCAGGACAAGCTCCGCGGCTGGGCCGCGGCGCGCAAGGCAATACTTTCGGGTCTGCGCTTCACCAGCCTGCGGCTGCGCCTGGTCGTGGTGTTCGGTCTGGTGGCGCTCACCGCCGCCGTGTCGGCGTCGGGCATCGCGTACTGGCTCAATCGCGAGGCCGTGCTCACCCGTGCCCAGGACGCCGTGCTGCGCGACTTCCAGCAGGAGATGCGCAACCACGCGAGCATGCTGCCCGAGCGCCCGGCGCAGGACGAACTGCGGCGCACGGCCGGGCAGATGGCCAACAGCAGCCAGCGCTTCAGCGTGCTCCTGGTGGCGAAGGACGCGAACGGCAGGCAGATCTCCGGGAACTCCGCCCTGGACACCTTCACGCTGGAGGACGTCCCCGACTCCCTCCAGAAGGCGGTGAACGAGGAGCAGGAGCTGTCCTCGAACAACAAGTACCAGTACCACCTGTACTGGCAGCGGATCACCGACGACGGCAAGCCGTACCTGGTGGGCGGCGCGAAGGTCATCGGCGGTACGACGACGGGCTACATGCTCAAGTCCCTCGAGCCGGAGGCGAAGGACCTCAACTCCCTTGCCTGGTCGCTGGGTATCGCGACGGGTCTGGCGCTGATCGGCTCGGCGCTGCTCGCGCAGGCCGCCGCGACCACGGTCCTCAAGCCGGTGCACCGCCTGGGCACCGCGGCCCGCCGCCTCGGCGAGGGCAAGCTCGACACCCGGCTGCGCGTGTCGGGCACGGACGAACTCGCGGACCTCTCCCGTACGTTCAACCACACGGCGGAGGCCCTCGAAAAACGCGTGGCCGACATGAGCGCCCGCGACGAGGCGTCCCGCCGCTTCGTGGCGGACATGTCCCACGAACTCCGTACGCCGCTCACCGCGATCACCGCCGTGACGGAGATCCTCGAAGAGGAGCTGGACGCGGAGACGGGCAGCGTGGACCCGATGATCGAACCGGCCGTACGGCTGGTCGTCAGCGAGACGCGCCGCCTCAACGACCTCGTCGAGAACCTGATGGAGGTCACCCGCTTCGACGCGGGCACCGCCCGACTGGTCCTCGACGACGTGGACATCGCCGACCAGATCACCTCGTGCATCGACGCGCGCGCCTGGCTGGACGCGGTGGAACTGAACGCCGAGCGCGGCCGGATGGCCCGCCTGGACCCGCGCCGCCTCGACGTCATCCTGGCGAACCTGATCGGCAACGCGCTCAAGCACGGCGGTTCGCCGGTCCGGGTGACCGTCCGCGAAGAGGGCGACGACCTGCTGATCGAGGTCCAGGACCACGGGCCCGGCATCCCCGAGGACGTCCTCCCGCACGTCTTCGACCGCTTCTACAAGGCGAGCGCGAGCCGTCCCCGCTCCGAGGGCAGCGGCCTCGGCCTCTCCATCGCGCTGGAGAACGCGCACATCCACGGCGGCGAGATCACGGCGGCCAACTCCGCCAAGGGCGGTGCCGTCTTCACGCTCCGGCTCCCGCAGGACGCGTCGGAGATCCTCGCCGACGAAGAGCAGAACGGCGCCAACGGCACGGAGGGCAACGCCAGATGACCGTACGACGAGGCGTCCTCCTCGGGCTGGCCCTCCCCGTCCTGGCCGCCGTCCTCACCGGCTGCGGGATCCGGGCGACGCAGGTGCCCACGGACTTCGGTCCCGCGCCCTCGCTGGTGCCCTGCGCCCTGTCCGGCGCGGACATCACCACACAGAGCTCCCGGGGCGTCCCGGTCCAGGTCTTCCTGCTCTGCTCCTCGACGCTGGTGACCGTCGACCGGTCGGTGCGGATTCCGGACGGTACGGCGGAGGCGGAGCGGCGTGTCCTCGTCGCGCAGGGGCTGCTCGACGAGCTGGCCGAGACGCCGTCCGCGGTCGAGCAGCAGGCCGGGTACACCACCGCCGTGCGGGGCGGGATGACCGTGAGCGGGCCGCGGGGCAAGGACCCCGACGACACGCTCCGCCTGAGCACGCCGCCGCAGGATCTGACGCCCTCCGCTCTCGCGCAGATCGTCTGCACCTTCTCCGACTCCGCCGCCGCGCAGGACGACGGGTCGGTTCTCCTCGGCGGCCCCGACACCGTCCGCCTCCGCCGCTACGAATGCACCCCCGAGGTCCGCGCCTCCCCCGCCGCCACCACCCCACCCTCCACCGAGGCCAACGGCACCTGACCCCTCCCCGGGGTGGGCGGGCAAACCCCGGTCACCCTCTTCTTCCTTGTCGCCCGGCGTGGGTGCTGGGCGGGGGTGGGTCACGCAACTCGGCGCTAGCGAGGCGCCGCCTGCGCCCACCCGTGCCGCCCCAGCGGCACGATTGCCCGCAGGGAGGACGGACCCGCCGCCCCGCAGCCCCCACGCACCCGCAGTCGCCCACCGGCGCAAGGGGCCGTGCCGGTACGTTCCTGCCCGTCGCGTAGCAGACCGCCCGCCAAGTCCCGCCGTGTACCAACCCCGGGCAGTACGCCCACGCGGCGACGGGCAGAACGTACCGGCACGGCCCCGACCCACCCACCGGCCGCACCGCGAACGGCGCCCCGCCAGAGAAAGGCACACGGGGAACCCGGAACCGATCCCGCCGACCCCCGCGTCTTGGGGGTCGTGCAGCGTCAAGGCTCAGACGGCGGCAGTGCCGTGACCCGCGTCCGTGTGGCAGGAGGTGTCCTCCTGGTCGCACACCTCGCGCTCGTCGCCTGGCTCATGCTGCGCCCCTTGGACGTCCCCTGGGTGAGCGCGGCCAACCTGCGCCCGTTCGCCGGCATCAGAGCCGACCTCGCGCTCAGCCCCCAGGAGGCGGCCCGCCGCATCGGCGAGGGCCTCGCCCTCCTCGCCCCCCTCGGGGTGCTGCTCCCCATGGCAGGCGGCAAGCTCACCGTCTCCCCGCTCGGCTCCCTGCTCCGCACCTTCGCCGCCGGCGCCCTGATCTCCACAGGCATCGAACTCCTGCAGACCGGCGTCCCCGGCCAGGTCGTCGACATCGACTCGATCCTGCTGAACTCGGTCGGCGTCGCCCTGGCCCACCTGGCGATCGTGCCCGCCGCAAGGGCCCGGCTCCGCCGAAGGGCCGAGACGCGGCAGAGCAGGGCCCTCCCCCGGGAGGAACCGGCTCAGGGTCGGACCCCGACGATTCCCAGGGTCGGGATCGCACCGTAGAGCGACGCTTCGCCCGCTTCGTCTCCGTAACGTTGTAGACATCGAAGCCGCGGAAAATCCCGGCCGAGAACCGACATCTACGACCGACTCACGGTTCACGAAGGAGCCACCATGACCGCCATTGCCCGCCCCACCAACGGCCGGATGATCGGCGGAGTGTGCGCAGCGCTGGCACGGCGCTTCGGCACCTCCGCGACCACGATGCGCGTGATCTTCGTGCTGTCCTGTCTGCTCCCGGGCCCGCAGTTCCTGCTCTACATAGCGCTGTGGATCCTGTTCCCGTCCGAGGACAAGGCCCGCACGGCCTGGTAAGGCAGCCGCACACGCCGTACGCCGGTGGGGCGCACCCGAACCAGGGTGCGCCCCACCGGCGTACGTACGACAGAGTCGGCTCAGCCGAGCGGCAGACCGTTCAGCGGCAGACCGTGCGTCGGCAGACCGCTGTTGGCCAGCGGCAGCCCGCCGAGCAGCCCCGCCACCGGCGCGGTCGGCCCGTCGGCGAGGATGCGCGCGGCGGCGGGCTGAGCCGCGGCCACGCCCGCACCCAGCGCGCTCTGCCCCTGGGCGAGCGCCTCGCCCGCGCCGGGCAGCGCCTTGGCGACGTTCTCCGCCGGCAGCGTCTGGGTGACGGTGCTCAGCGCCGAGGAGGCGTCCGGCACGGCCGGCGCCGCGTTCGCGGCACCCGCGCCCGCAGCGGCGAAGGCGGCACCGAGAGCGGCGACACCGAGGGTCTTGGCAGCAGACTGCTTCATTTTGAATGCGTCCTTGGATCCGTGAGACGGGGAGGTGAGCGGTCCAAGACCGTAAACACGCAAAGCCGCCCTCCGCAAACATCAAAAAGCGGACGAGTCGTGAAGACCCGACCGCTTTCTGATTCCCTCATCCACCTCCAAACCCGCAGATAACCGCAGGTGGGATGGGTTCTATCGGAACAGCCATTCGGCTTTCAGTTCGGCATAGCCGGGCTTGATCACGTCATTGATCATGGCCAGTCGTTCATCGAAAGGAATGAATGCTGACTTCATAGCATTGACCGAGAACCAACCGAGATCATCGAGCGTGTAACCGAATGCCTCGACAAGGTGCTCGAATTCCCGGCTCATGCTGGTACCCGACATGAGGCGGTTGTCCGTGTTCACGGTCGCCCGGAAATGCAGCTTCCGCAGCAGCCCGATCGGGTGCTCCGCGTATGAGGCGGCGGCGCCGGTCTGGAGGTTGGAGCTGGGGCAGAGCTCCAGCGGGATGCGCTTGTCGCGGACGTAGGAGGCGAGCCGTCCGAGCTTCACCGAGCCGTCGGCGTCGACCTCGATGTCGTCGATGATGCGGACTCCGTGTCCGAGCCGGTCGGCGCCGCACCACTGCAGGGCCTGCCAGATGGACGGCAGCCCGAAGGCCTCCCCGGCGTGGATCGTGAAGTGGTTGTTCTCGCGCTTGAGGTACTCGAACGCGTCGAGGTGCCGGGTGGGCGGGAACCCGGCTTCCGCACCGGCGATGTCGAAGCCGACGACGCCCACGTCCCGGTAGCGGTTGGCGAGTTCGGCGATCTCCAGGGCACGTGCGGCGTGCCGCATGGCGGTGAGCAGCGCGCCGACGCGGATGCGGTGGCCGTTCTCCTTCGCCCGCCGCTCGCCTTCCCGGAAGCCCTCGTTGACGGCCTCGACGACCTCTTCGAGGCTGAGCCCGGCCTCCAGGTGCTGTTCGGGCGCGTACCGCACCTCGGCGTAGACGACACCGTCCTCGGCGAGGTCCTCGGCGCACTCGGCGGCGACCCGGAAGAGGGCCTCGCGGGTCTGCATGACGGCGCAGGTGTGCGCGAAGGTCTCCAAGTACCGTTCCAGGGACCCGGAGTCGGCGGCCTCGCGGAACCAGAGGCCGAGCTTGTCGGCGTCGGTCTCGGGGAGACCCTCATAGCCCGTTTCGCGGGCGAGTTCGACGATCGTGCCGGGGCGCAGGCCCCCGTCGAGGTGATCGTGCAGCAGGACCTTGGGTGCCCGGCGGATCTGTTCCGAGCTCGGGATGTTCGGGATCTGGCTCGTCATTTCCGCACCATAGCGCCTACGCGCGTAGAGCTCCGGTAACGCCGATCCGTCGATACGCAACGGTGACCCTGCGGACGGGTGGCGTACACCGTCGCTTCTGACACTGTTCTGTCATGGCACAGCAAGCGACGCCGGTTCGCAGGGCCCGGCTGGGGAGGGCGCTCGGCCCGGAACCGACGGCGGTGAGCGGGGTGGTGCTGCTGCTCCCGGCCGGCGACGAGGTCTCGGCCCGTAAGCCGTCCCCCATGACAGCGACCGCCTCCGTACGGACGCTGGGGCGCCGCCTCATGCGGACGGGACGGACGGACGGCCTGGTCACCCATGTGGTGCACTACCGGTTTCGGGGCTGGAACGGCAGCGAGGCACATCTCGCCCGCGACGCGGCCTGGGCCGCCGACGAGGTCGTACGCCGCTACGGTGACGTCCCCGTCTGTCTGGCCGGGACGGACATGGGCGGCCGGGCCGCACTGCGCGCGGGCGGACACGACGCCGTCCACTCCGTACTGGCGCTCGCCCCTTGGCTGCCCGAGGAGGACGTGGCCGCGCCACCCGAACCGGTGAAGCAACTGGCAGGGCGGCGCGTGATGATCGTGCACGGCACCAACGACGCCCGCAGCGACCCGGAGCTGTCCTTCCGGCTCGCGGCGCGCGCGAAGAAGGTCAACCGGGACATCTGCCGCTTCGAGGTGCACTCGGACGGGCACGCGCTCTCCCAGCACCGGGCCGAAGTCCTGTCGCTGGCCGAGGACTTCGTGCTGGGCACGCTGTTCGGCCGGTCCTTCTCGCGCCCGGTCGAGGACGCGTTCGCCGCGCCGCCGCCACTGGGGCTGCGGATGCCGCTGGCGGCGGGGTTCGGGCAGTCACTGCGGCACTGACCGAGGCCGGTCGGGCGTCAGTCGGGCAGCAGGTGGCCCCGGCGTGAGAGCAGGAACTTCTTGAAGGCGGCCACCGGTGGGGTGTCCGGGTGGCCGTCGAGCCAGGCGACGCCGATCTCGCGGGCCGCGCGCGGGGCCGTGACCGTCAGCTCGACAACTCCCGGGCGGGGCACGGCCGGTGGCGGCAGCAGAGCGACTCCGAGACCGGCCGCCACCAGTCCTCGTAGCGTCTCGGCCTCCTCGCCCTCGAAGGCGATACGCGGCTTGAACCCCGCCTCCTTGCACAGGTCGTCGGTGATACGGCGCATGCCGTAGCCGGGTTCGAGGGTCACGAAGGTCTCGTCGGCCGCCTCGGCGAGGCGCACGCGCTTGCGGGCGGCCAGGCGGTGGTCGGCCGGTACGACCAGCCGCAGCTTCTGCTCGTCGAGGCGGCGGGCCACCAGGTCGGGCGCGTCCGGCACGGGCGAGGTGAGGCACAGGTCCAGTTCGCCCGAGCGCAGGCCCTCAAGCATCGCCTCGCCGTAGTTCTGGACGAGACTGAAGCGGACCCGGGGGTGGTCGGCGCGGAAGGCACGGATCAGGCCGGGGACCGTTTCTGAGCCCATCGTGTGCAGGAAGCCGAAGGCGACCTTGCCGGTGGCCGGGTCGGCGTCCGCGCGCACCTCGTCGGCCGCCCGCTCGATCTCGGCGAGCGCGCGCTCCACCGACGTCAGGAATGTCCGCCCGGCCGCCGTCAGCGAGACCGTGCGGCCGTGCCGGGCGAACAGGTCCACGCCCAGGTCCTGTTCGAGGCGGACCATCGCGCGCGACAGCGTCGACTGCGGGACCTGCATCTCCTGCGCGGCCCGGGTGACGTGCTCGGTGCGGGCGACTCCGGCGAAGTACGCCAGGCGTGGGGCGAGCAACCTCGACATGCCCGCACTGTCTTCTGTGTCACTGGACGGTGACAGACGACCCTCTGACCTCTGCTGATGCACCATGGGAACGATTATGGCGATTCCATGCATTGGACGGATGAAGGGCTGCTGTTTAGGTTCGAGACATGCCTTCCGCCAGTACCGGGGCGTCCACCGTCGTGGACGCCGCCGTCGCCGTTCCTGCCGTCTCCACCGCCGTTCCTGCCGCCTCCGTCGCGTCTGTCGCATCTGTCGACATCGACTCCCGGATGGCCCCCGGCGGGCCCGGATACCGGCGGATGAGCTTCGCGCTCTTCCTCGCCGGGGTCGCGACCTTCGCGCTTCTGTACTCCACGCAGGCGCTGCTGCCGCTCGTCTCCGGCGACTTCGGAGTGAGCGCGAGCGAGGCGAGCTGGACGGTGTCCGCGGCGACCGGCGCGCTGGCGCTGTTCGTGCTGCCGATGAGCGCGCTCTCGGAGCGGTTCGGGCGGCGTACGTTGATGACGGCGTCGCTCGCCGTCGCCGTGACGGTCGGCATGCTGGTCCCCTTCGCCCCCTCGATCGGCGCCCTCATCGCACTGCGGGCGGTGCAGGGTGCGGCCCTCGCCGGGCTTCCGGCCTCCGCGACGGCCTACCTCGCGGAGGAAGTGCGGCCCAAGGCGCTGATCACCGCGATCGGTCTGTTCGTCGCCGGCAACAGCGTCGGCGGGATGAGCGGGCGCGTCATCACCGGGTGGGTCGCGCAGGAGTGGGGCTGGCGGGTCGCCGTCGGCGTGATCGGGGTCGTCGCGGTCGCCTGCGCGGTCGCGTTCCGGCTGCTGCTGCCCGCGCCGCGGCACTTCGTGGCGGGGTCGCTGCGGCCTCGGGTGCTGGCCCGTACCGTCCGTGACCACCTCGGGAACCCGTTGCTGCGGCGGCTGTACGCGATCGGCGCGCTGTTCATGATGGTGTTCGGCGGGGTGTACACGGTGATCGGGTACCGGCTGACCGAGGCGCCGTTCTCGTTGCCGCAGGGTGTGGTCGGGTCGATCTTCCTGGTGTATCTGGTCGGTACGGTCTCCGCTTCCACGGCGGGGAAGCTGGTGGGGCGGCTCGGGCGGCGGGGGGCGCTGTATCTCGCGGGCGGTACGACGGCGTCGGGGCTGGTGCTGTCGCTGGCCGACTCGTTGGTGCTTGTTCTGCTCGGGCTGGTGCTGATCACCGCGGGGTTCTTCGCGGGGCATGCGGTCGCGTCGTCGTCGGTGAGCCACACCGCCAAGCGGGGGCGGGCGCAGGCGTCCGCGCTGTATCAGTCGGCGTACTACGTGGGGTCCAGTGCGGGAAGCACGCTGGGGGCGGTTGCGTTCCACTCGGGCGGGTGGGGTGGGACCGTCTCGCTCGGGCTGCTGGCTGTGGTGGGGGTTGTGGGGATCACTGTGGTCGGGTCTCGAGCGGCTCGGCGTCCCGCTGGCGGGGGCGCCTGACGCCGGGCGCCTGCGGGTGCGTTGTGGGTCGGGGCCGTGCCGGTTCGTCTTGCCCGTCGCCGCGTGGGCGTACTGCCCGGGGGCTGAATACGGCGAGACTTGGCGGGCGGTCTGCTACGCGACGGGCAGAGACGTACCGGCACGGCCCCTTCCGTGCGTACGCGACTGCGGGTGCGTGGGGGTGGCCAGCGGCTGTCACCTCCGGTGGGCGACTGCGGGTGGTACCTCGCTTGCTGCGGGCACGCGGTGCGGGCTGGGGCAGCTTCCCACCCAGCGGCGGCGCCGGTCCGTCCTCCCTGCGGGCAGTCGTGCCGCTGGGGCGGCACGGGTGGGCGCAGGCGGCGCCTCGATAGCGCCGAGTTGCGCGACCCACCCCCGCCCAGCACCCACACCGGGTGACAAGGCAACCAGGGGCGCCCGGGGTTTGCCCACCCACCCCCGGTGGCGGCTGGTTGCCAGGTCACCGTGACCTGGGGGTTTTGCTGGTGCGGGGGCCATTGTCAGTGGGCTGCGGTAGCTTCCGGGGTGTCGGCACAACGGTGCGTCGGCACGACGGAGACAGCCACAGGGGTGGGTTGGCATGAGCGACGGTACGGCGACTGGTACGGACCTCGACGTCCGGCTGGAGAAGCACCGGGTGGAGCTGACGGGGTACTGCTACCGCATGCTCGGCTCCTCCTTCGAGGCCGAGGACGCGGTGCAGGACACGATGGTCCGCGCCTGGCGCAGCTACGACAAGTTCGAGGGCCGCTCCTCGATGCGGTCCTGGCTGTACCGGATCGCGACGAATGTGTGCCTGGACATGCTGAACGCGGGGAACAAGAGGGCCCGGCCCATGGATCTGACAGCGCCTTCGCCGCTGGCCCAGGCGGCGCTCAACCCTCGTGCGGACAACACATGGCTGGAGCCGATGCCCGACGTCCGGGTGCTGCCGACGGTCAGCGACCCGGCGGAGGCCGCGGTGGCCAAGGAGTCGGTGCGGCTGGCCTTCATGGCCGCGCTGCAGCAACTGCCGCCCAAGCAGCGGGCCGTGCTGATCCTGCGCGAGGTGCTGGCGTGGAAGGCCAGCGAGGTCGCCGAGCTGCTCGGCACGACCGTCGCCTCGGTCAACAGCGCGCTCCAGCGGGCCCGTGCGACTCTCGCCGAGAGCGACGGCGAGGGTGCCGACGCCGCCACCTCCGACCCGCTCGACGAGGAGCAGCAGAAGCTCCTTGAGCGCTATGTCGCCGCCTTCGAGGGGTACGACATGACGGCGCTGACCGCGCTCCTCCACGAGGACGCGATCATGACGATGCCGCCGTTCGACCTGTGGCTGCGCGGCACGGACGACATCACCGGCTTCATGACCACGCTGGGCGCCCCCTGCGAGGGCTCGCGCCTGGTCGCGGTCGAGGTCAACGGACTGCCGGGCTTCGCGCAGTACAAGCCGGACCCGGAGTCGGGCGGCTTCGTGCCGTGGGCGGTGCAGGTGCTGGAGATCTCAAAGGGGCGGATCACCGGGTTCCACTGCTTCCTGGACACCGCCCGCTGGTTCCCGCTCTTCGGGCTGCCCGTCAGCCTCGAAGCGGAGGCCGACCAGGTCGAGTAGGGCGCGCAGGGCCGGGTCGGGGTCCCGCAGCCGTATCCGGCCCCCGGCCCGCCGGGCGGCGAGCTCCAGTCTGGCCAGTACGTCGACGGCGGCGAGGCCCGGCGGCCCGATCCCCGCGACGTCACAGACCACGACCCCGTCGCCGGTGGCCTCCAGCAGTGCGCGCACGTCGTCGCACAGCCGGGGTACGTCGTCCCGGCGGACGGGTCCCGGCAGCGCGAGTACGGCAGGTGTCGTGGCATCCACGCTCGGTAGACCGGCGGGAGGCGCCGAACTCATCGGGGGCCGGGAAGGATCACATTGACCTGGGGTCGGCCTGCCCCGGAGGGTTGGGTGTATGCCCCATGAAACAGCGCCTGCGGCGATACTCGGTGATCGACCGACGACCCGGGAGACTCCGTGCAAGGGGTGCTGACGGGGTTCGCGGTCATCGCGGTCGTCATCGGCGTCGGCTATGTGATCGGGCGGCGCGGCTATCTCGGGGACAACGGCCGCGAGGTGCTGACGAAGCTCGCCTTCCATGTGGCCTCCCCCGCGCTGCTGTTCACCACGCTCGCCCGCGCCGACCTCTCGGTGATCTTCTCCAGCCGGCTGCTGGTGACGGCGATGAGCACGGCCGCGGCGGCCGGAGTCTTCGTCGCGGTCGGTGTCGTACGGGGCTGGGGCGTGGGGCGGACCACGATCGGCGCGCTGTGCTCCAGTTACGTCAACTCGGGCAACCTCGGCATCCCGATCGCCGTGTACGTGCTCGGCGACGCCTCGCTGGTCGCGCCCGTGCTGCTGTTCCAGCAGATCATGGTCACGCCGATCGCCCTCACCGTGCTGGATCTGTCCGGACAGGGCGAGAAGGGCCCGTTGTGGCGGCGGCTGCTCACGCCGCTGCGCAATCCCATCGCGGTCGGCTCGCTGTCGGGGGTCGCCGTCTCGGCCACCGGGCTGAGCGTGCCGGGCCCGGTGATGGACCCGCTCACGCTGATCGGGGGCATGTCCGTGCCCGCCGTACTGCTGGCGTTCGGCATCTCGCTGTGCGGCAGCACGCTGCCCGGCCGCGGCTCCGACCGGCATCCGGTGCTGCTCTCCGTCGCGCTGAAGTCCGTGGGCCAGCCGCTGGCCGCCTGGGCGCTCGCCGTCGGCGTCTTCGGGCTGCACGGAGCGCCGCTGCTCGACGTGGTGGTCACCTCGGCCCTGCCGGCCGCCCAGAACCTCTTCACGTACGCCTCGCGCTACCGGGTCGGCGAGACGCTGGCCCAGGAGTCGATCCTGCTGTCCACCATCGCGTCCGTGCCGGTGCTGGTGGTGATCGCGGCCGCCCTGGGGTGACATGAATGAGGGGCCGGTGCTTGCGCACCGGCCCCTCGTTCGACGTACGGATCAGGCGATGCGGTCCAGCACGATCGGGTTCGGCGTGAAGGCCGTGCCGGCGGCGGCGATGTCGTACGAGCCCTCGACGGACTGGAGGGCGTACTCGAAGCGCTCCGGGGTGTCCGTGTGGAGGGTCAGCAGGGGCTGGCCCGCGGTGACCGTGTCGCCGGGCTTGGCGTGCATCTCGACGCCCGCGGCGGCCTGCACCGGGTCCTCCTTGCGGGCGCGTCCGGCGCCCAGGCGCCAGGCGGCGATACCGATGTCGTAGGCGTCGAGACGGGTCAGGACGCCGGAGGACGGGGCCGTGACGACGTGCTGCTCGCGCGAGGTGGGCAGTTCGGCGTCCGGGTCGCCGCCCTGCGCGGCGATCATGCGGCGCCAGACGTCCATCGCGGAGCCGTCGGCCAGCGCCTTCGCCGGGTCGGCGTCCTTCACGCCCGCCGCGTCGAGCATCTCGCGCGCCAGGGCGATGGTGAGTTCCACGACATCCGAGGGACCGCCGCCGGCGAGGACCTCGACGGACTCGCGGACCTCCAGGGCGTTGCCCGCAGTGAGGCCGAGGGGGGTGGACATGTCGGTGAGGAGGGCGACCGTCTTCACGCCGTGGTCCGTGCCCAGGCCGACCATCGTGGAGGCGAGTTCGCGGGCGTCCTCGATGGTCTTCATGAAGGCGCCGGAGCCGACCTTCACGTCCAGGACGAGCGAGCCGGTGCCCTCGGCGATCTTCTTGGACATGATCGAGGAGGCGATGAGCGGGATCGCCTCGACCGTGCCGGTGACGTCGCGCAGCGCGTAGAGCTTCTTGTCGGCCGGGGCCAGGCCGTCGCCCGCCGCGCAGATGACCGCGCCGGTGGTGTCGAGGACGTGCAGCATCTCCTCGTTGGAGAGCAGCGCGCGCCAGCCGGGGATGGACTCCAACTTGTCGAGGGTGCCGCCGGTGTGGCCGAGGCCGCGCCCGGACAGCTGCGGGACCGCCGCGCCGCAGGCCGCCACGAGCGGGGCCAGCGGCAGCGTGATCTTGTCGCCGACGCCGCCCGTGGAGTGCTTGTCGGCGGTCGGGCGGGAGAGCGAGGAGAACTCCATGCGCTCGCCGGAGGCGATCATCGCGGCGGTCCAGCGGGCGATCTCGCGGCGGTTCATGCCGTTGAGGAGGATCGCCATGTTGAGGGCGGCCATCTGGTAGTCCGCGACCTCGCCGCGGGTGTACGCGTCGATGACCCAGTCGATCTGCTCGTCGCTGAACTCACCGCGGTCCCGCTTGGTGCGGATGACGGAGACTGCGTCCATGGCCATGGGGGTTCCTTCCGAAGACTTGCGAACATCTGCGGCCCCTCCCGATTCTGTCGTCCAGTCGTCGGAAGGGGCCGCACAGGCGTTACTTGGTGAGATGCTCCGGCCCGAAGGCCTGCGGGAGCATCTCGGAGAGCGGCAGGATTCCGGCCGGGGTCTCCAGGATCAGCTCGGCTCCGCCGAACTCGTAGAGCAGCTGGCGGCAGCGCCCGCACGGCACGAGGATCTCGCCCCGTCCGTCGACACAGGTGAAGTGCGTCAGGCGGCCGCCGCCGGTGTTCTGCAGCTGCGAGACCAGTCCGCACTCGGCGCACAGTCCGAGCCCGTACGAGGCGTTCTCGACGTTGCAGCCGGTGACGACGCGGCCGTCGTCGACGAGGGCCGCGACACCGACCGGGAAGCTCGAGTACGGGGCGTACGCACGGGACATGGCGTCCCGGGCCGCCGCGCGCAGGGCCTCCCAGTCGACGGCCGTGGAGGCCTTGTCGGCGGAGGTCACTTGCCCTGTCCCTTGCGGTAGCGCATGCCGTCCGCCTTCGGCATCCGCAGCCGCTGGGCGGACAGCGAGAGCACGAGCAGCGTGACGACGTACGGCGTGGCGCCGACGAAGTCGCTCGGAACGTCATCCGTCATCAGGTACCAGACCAGCACCAGCACGCCGAGGCCAGCGCTGACGATGCCCTGGAGGAACGACTTCTTGTACAGCTTCCAGGCCGCGAGGAGCGCCAGCAGCACGACGAACATGAGCAGCAGCGCGTGCACGGTCTCGCCGCCGTTGCGCAGCTGGAGCGCGTCGGAGTAGCCGAACAGGCCCGCGCCCATGGCGAGCCCGGCCGGCCGCCAGTTGCCGAAGATCATCGCCGCGAGACCGATGTAACCGCGCCCGCCGGTCTGGCCCTCCAGGTAGCTGTGCGAGGTGACCAGGGCGAGGAAGGCGCCGCCGAGACCGGCGAGACCGCCGGAGATGGCCACGGCGATGTACTTGTACTTGTAGACGTTGACGCCGAGGGACTCGGCGGCGATCGGGTTCTCACCGCAGGAGCGCAGCCGCAGACCGAACGACGTGCGCCACAGCACGAGGGCGCTGACCACGAACAGGACGGCCGCGAGCAGTGTCACCACGGAGACGTTGGTGACCAGGCCGCCGAGGATGCCGGCCAGGTCGGAGATGAAGAACCAGTGGTGGTTCTGGATCTTCTCCAGGGCGTCGGAGAGGCCGGGCACGGTGATGTCGCCCAGCGAGTCCACCGGCGGGGACTGCTTCGGGTTGCCGCCCTTGGCCGCGGCGTCGCCCTCGGCGAAGAAGACCTTGGCGAGGTACTGGGTGAAGCCGAGCGCGAGCAGGTTGACGGCGACACCGGAGACGATGTGGTCGACGCCGAAGGTGACGGTGGCGACGGCGTGCACCAGGCCGCCGAGGACACCGAAGCCGACGCCGCACAGCAGGCCGAGCCAGGGGTTGGTCTGCCAGCCGATCCAGCCGGCGCCGAAGGTGCCGAGGATCATCATGCCTTCGAGGCCGATGTTGACCACACCGGCCCGCTCGGACCACAGGCCGGCGAGACCGGCGAGGCCGATCGGCACGGCGAGGCCGAGCGCGGCGGCGATCTGGCCGTCGTTGGTGAGCTGGTCGGCGCCGGTGATCACGCGGACCATGGAGACGAGCAGCAGCGCGCCCGCGACGATCATGAGGATCCGGCCCAGGGAGCGGCCGGAGCGCTTGCCCGTGGACTCCGCCTTGGGCGCCGCGGGCGGCGGCGTGTCGGTCATCGTGGCAGTCATCACGCCACCTCCTGCTTCTCGGTCGGGGCGGCCTGGGCGGCGAGCTCGGCTCCGACCCGCTGCTGCTGGCGCTTGAGGCCGTACCGGCGTACGACCTCGTAGGCGATGACGACGCACAGGACGATGACGCCCTGGATGACGCCGAGGATTTCCTTGTCGTAGCCCTCGAACTCGAGGTGGTTCGTGGTGCGCTCCAGGAAGCCCCAGAGCAGGGCGCCGAGCGCGATGCCGATGGGGTTGTTGCGGCCGAGCAGCGCGATGGCGATACCGGTGAAGCCGATGCCCGCCGGGAAGTCGTTGCTGAACTGGTGGCTGTCGTTGAGGAGGGTCGGCATGCCGATCAGACCGGCCACCGCACCGGAGATGATCATGCTGGTGGCGATCATCTTCTTGACGCTGACACCGCTCGCGGCGGCCGCCGTCTCCGACTGGCCGACGGTGCGCAGGTCAAAGCCGAACCGGGTGCGGCCGAGCACGAACCAGTAGGCGACGCCGACGATCACCGCGATGACGATGAAGCCCCAGAGCGTGCCCGCCGCGCCGGCGTCGATGTTGAAGAAGTACGACGAGTGGGGCAGCGGCTTGGTGGAGACGAGGGTGCCCGCCTGGTCGAGCTGGCCGAGCTGCTCGGGCTGGAGCAGGTAGGCGATGACCGCGGTGGCGATCGAGTTCAGCATGATCGTCGAGATGACCTCGCTGACGCCGCGGGTCACCTTCAGGATGCCGGCGATGGCCGCCCACAGAGCACCGGTGAGCATCGCGCACAGGATCATCAGCGGGATGGCGATGAAGCCCGGCACGGTCAGCGCGCCGCCGAGAACGGCGGCCATGAAGGCGGCGAGCCGGTACTGGCCGTCGACGCCGATGTTGAACAGGTTCATACGGAAGCCGATGGCCACCGCGACACCCGCCAGGTAGTACGTCGTCGCCTTGTTCAGGATGTAGACCTGGCTGTCGCTGGCGGAGCCGTAGGTCAGCATGTCGCTGAACGCGGCGCCCGGGTTCTTGCCGGTGGCGAGGATCACCAGGGCGGTGACCACGATCGCGGCGACGAGCGCGAGCAGCGGCGCCGCGAGACCGAGCAGCAGCCGCTCCTTGTCGATCCGTGAGGTCAGCTTCTTCATCGGGCGTCGTCCTCTGTGTGCTCCAGGTGGCCGGCGGCCGCACCCGTCATGGCGGATCCCAGCTCCTCGGGCGTGATGGTGGCCGGATCGGCGTCGGCGACCAGGCGGCCGCGGTACATGACCCGCAGGGTGTCGGAGAGCCCGATGAGCTCGTCCAGGTCGGCGGAGATCAGCAGCACGGCCAGGCCCTCGCGGCGGGCCTCGCGGATGTGGTCCCAGATCGCCGCCTGCGCACCGACGTCGACACCGCGGGTGGGGTGGGCGGCGATGAGCAGCTTGGGCGCGTGGCTCATCTCGCGGCCCACGATCAGCTTCTGCTGGTTGCCGCCGGAGAGCGAGGCGGCGGTCACCTCGATGCCGGGCGTGCGGACGTCGTAGGCGCTGATGATGCGCTCGGTGTCGGCGCGGGCGCCCTTCAGGTCGAGCAGTGCGCCACGGGAGTTGGGCCGCTCGCTGACGTGGCCGAGGATGCGGTTCTCCCACAGCGGCGCTTCGAGGAGCAGTCCGTGGCGGTGCCGGTCCTCGGGGATGTAGCCGATGCCGGCCTCGCGGCGGCGGCGGGTGGGCGCGTGGGAGATGTCCGCGTCGCCGAGCGTGATGACGCCGGCGTCGGGGTCCCGGATGCCCATGATCGCCTCGACCAGTTCGGACTGGCCGTTGCCCTCCACGCCCGCGATGCCGAGGACTTCGCCGCGGTGGATGGTGAAGGTGATGTCGTCGAGGATGATCCGCTCGACGCCGTCGAGGTCGGTCTGGGTCAGGCGCAGCGCCGCCACGTCGAGCAGCGGGATGTCCGTGACGGTGGACTCCTCGGTCTCCGGCGTGGGCAGTTCGCTGCCGACCATCAGCTCGGCGAGCTGCTTGGAGGTGGTGGTCTTGGGGTCGGCGGTGCCGACGGTGGTGCCGCGCCGGATGACGGTGATCTCGTCGGCGACGGACAGCACCTCGCCCAGCTTGTGGGAGATGAAGATGACCGTGAGGCCCTCGGCCTTGAGCTCGCGCAGGTTGTCGAAGAGCGCGTCGACCTCCTGCGGCACGAGCACCGCGGTGGGCTCGTCGAGGATCAGGGTCTTGGCGCCGCGGTAGAGGACCTTGAGGATCTCCACGCGCTGGCGGTCGGCGACACCGAGCTGCTCCATGAGGACGTCGGGCCGGACGTTCAGGCCGTACGCGTCGGAGATCTCCTTGATCTTCGTGCGGGCCTTGGAGCCGATGCCGTGCAGCTTCTCCGCGCCGAGGACGACGTTCTCGAGAACCGTGAGGTTGTCGGCCAGCATGAAGTGCTGGTGCACCATGCCGATGCCACGCGCGATGGCGTCGGCGGGGTTGTGGAACGTGACCTGCTCGCCGTTCACCGTGATGGTGCCCTCGTCCGGCTGCTGCATGCCGTAGAGGATCTTCATCAGGGTGGACTTGCCGGCGCCGTTCTCACCACAGAGGGCGTGCACGGTGCCGGAGCGGACGGTGATGTCGATGTCGCGGTTGGCGACGACTCCGGGGAAACGCTTGGTGATGCCGCGCAGTTCGACGGCAGCGGGAGGGCTGGACGCGTTGATGGCGCACTCTCCTCGGGGGAAGGGGCTGCGTGGGGAGGGCAGGCGTCGGCGACGCTAGCGCGGCAACTCCACGCTACACGCGTAGAGTTGACACATTGTTATGGCTCGACGTGGGGGAACGTGGTGGAGGTTCCCCCTCGTCGAGCCAGGTCCGCCGTGCCGGGGCGACGGGGCAGGCCGCCGGGTCACCGAGACGGTCGGGACCGAGGGGCCGCGGCGAGGCCGGAGCCTCGCCGCAACCATGAGATCACGGGGTCGTCTTGACCTTGATCTCGCCGTCGGCGATCTTCTTCTGAGCCGCGTCCAGCTGGGTCTTGATGTCGTCGATGAAGCCACCGCTGGTGGCCAGCGACACGCCGCCGTCCTTGAGGGCGTAGGTGTGGGTGCCCGTGAGCGGCTTGCCGTCCTTGACCGACTTGATCAGGTCGTAGACGCCGATGTCGACGTTCTTGATGACCGAGGTCAGGATCGAGTTCTTGTACTTGGCGAGACCCGGGATGTTGTACTGGTCGGAGTCCACGCCGATGGCCCAGGCACCCTTGACGCCGCTGACGGCCTCGATGGAGCCGTTGCCGGAGGAGCCGGCCGCCGAGTAGATCACGTCGGCGCCCTTGTCGAGCATGCCCGACGCGGCCTCCTTGCCCTTGTCGGGGCTGGCGAAGCCGGAGGTGTCCGAGCCGTGGCTCAGGTACTGGGTGTCGACCTGGATCGACTTCTTGGTGTCCTTGGCGCCCTGGACGAAGCCCGCCTCGAACTTCTTGATCAGCGGAACGTCGACGCCGCCGATGAAGCCGACGTGGTTCTTCTTGGTCTTCAGCGCCGCGGCGACACCGGCCAGGTAGGAGCCCTGCTCCTCGGTGAAGGTGATGCTGTCGGCGTTCTTGGTGTCCACGACGGAGTCGATGATGCCGAAGTTGGTCTTCGGGTACTTCGCGGCGACCTTCGTCATGGAGGCGGCGTACGCGTAGCCGACACCGATGACCGGGTTGTAGCCGGCGTCGGCCAGGTCGGAGAGTCGCTGCTCGCGGTCGGCCTCGGTGTCGGAGGTCTTCGCGGTCAGCTCCTTGAGCTCACCGCCGAACTCCTTCTTGGCCTTGTCGGCACCGCGCGCGGCGGAGTCGTTGAAGGAGTGGTCGCCACGGCCGCCGACGTCGAAGGCAAGGCCGATCTTGACGCCCTTGCCGGAGGACTCGGTGGAGGACGAGCTGTCGTTGTCGGAGGACGTGCTGCCACACGCGGTGGCGGACAGTGCGAGTGCTGCGGTCGCGATACACGCAGCGGAAAGCTTGGCTACCCGGCGCACGGGAAGGCTCCTTCACCTGACCTGAGCGCCATGTCGGCGCTTGATGTGAGCACCATGCCAGTGCTCGAGCCAGGACGCCCCGTCGGCGTCGGCTTCGCGGCATCGTAACGCGCGTAGATGTCAGAAAAAGACCTCTTCCGAAGCCGTTATCGATTCGAGGCAAACGGCGTCTGAACTCGGACTCTTGGTGATCACCACGCTCGTGCACGGACTGTGCACGATTGGCTTACAACGGTATTGCGCCGGGCGGCGCAATGCCCCAGGCCGAGCCACCTGCTCAGTCGTTCGCGGCGTCCAGCAGCGCCGCCGCCGTGAACATCTCCACGCCCACCGTGATCGCCGACTCGTCCGCGTCGAAGTCGCCCTGGTGCAGGTCACGGCTGACCCGGTCCCCGGGGGTGCGGACACCGAGGCGGGCCATGGCGCCGGGCACATGCTCCAGGTACCAGGAGAAGTCCTCGCCGCCGAGGCTCTGCTGGGTGTCCTCGATCGCATGCGATCCGCGGCGCGCGGTCATGGCGTCGCGCAGCAGGTCCGTCACCGCCGGGTCGTTCACGACCGGCGGGACGCCGCGGATGTAGTTGATCTCCGACTTCGCGCGGTAGAGGTTCGCGATCTCGTCGATGGCGGCGTGCACGAGGTCGGGCGCGTGCCGCCACGCTTCGAGGTCCAGGCAGCGCACGGTCCCGGAGAGCTCGGCGTGCTGCGGGATCACGTTGCACGCGTGGCCCGACTCGATGCGCCCCCAGGTGACCGCGAGCCCGCTGCGGGCGTCGATACGGCGGGCGACCAGTGCGGGCACGTCGGTGACGACGCGGGCGGCGGCGGTCACGAGGTCGGTGGTGAGGTGGGGGCGCGCGGTGTGGCCGCCCGCGCCGTCCAGTGAGACCTCGAGCCGGTCGCACGCGGACGTGATGGCGCCGTGCCGCAGTCCGATGCGCCCCGCGTCGACCTTTGGGTCGCAGTGCACGCCGACGATCCGTCCGACCCCCTCGAGGACGCCCGACTCGATGGCGTCGGGCGCGCCGCCGGGCAGCACCTCCTCGGCGGGCTGGAAGATCAGCCGTACGGCCTGCGGCAGTTGCCCCTTGCTGTGCAGTTCGGCGAGGACGAGCCCGGCGCCGAGGACGACCGTGGTGTGCACGTCGTGCCCGCAGGCGTGGGCGCGGTCGGGCACGGTGGAGCGGTAGACGCAGTCGGCCTTGGTGTCCGGGATGGGCAGCGCGTCGATGTCGGCACGGAGCGCGAGCATGGGGCGTACGCCGTCCCAGTCGCCGATGTCACAGATGAGCCCGGTCCCGATGGCGAGCACCCGGGGCTTGAGGCCGGCCTGTTCCAGACGGGCCTTGATCGCCGCGGTGGTGCGGAACTCCTGGTTGCCGAGCTCCGGGTGCATGTGCAAGTCGCGACGGAACGCCACGAGTTCGGCGCGCAGTGCCTCGGGCAGCGCGCCGGGGAGCACGGTTTCCCCGGGGAGGTCGGCCTCGGACTCTCGGGACATCAGTTGGTTCACCCTCTGAAGGGTAGGGCGACGGGACGGCCAACTGACCCACGATCAACAAAAGTTCAGCCCGTTAGGGGAAGAAAATCTGGCCGCACGACGCATAGCTGTCGTTGGAGATGGGTAAACTCGCCCGATTTTTCGATCGGTTGGATCTTGGTCCGATACGAGCCCCCTCCCGCTCTCCACGGTCCCACAGATCGAGCCCCGGGTGCGCGCGATCGCCTCTCGGTCGAGCGGTGCTCCAGACGGGCCCCACGGGATTCACCGCATCGCCGGGTGTCAGGCGGAGCCCTCCATCGACGGCCGGAGGCGGCTGAGCAGGGCATAGAGGGCGGCGCGGTCGTCGTCGTCCAGGGTGTCCAGGGCGCCGTGTGTGGCCTGCATCTCAGCTCGCACCCGGCGGATCGTCTCGCGGCCCTTGTCGGTCAGGACGACGTTCTTGACGCGGCGGTCGGTGGCCGAGGGCTCGCGGTGGACCAGGTCCTGCTTCTCCAGGCGGTCCACGATGCCGGTGACGTTGGAGGCATCGCAGACGAGGCGGTCGGCCAGGCCCCGCATGGGCAGCGGCCCGGCGACGACCAGCTGGGCGATGACCCTGGCCTGCATGCCGGTCAGCCCGTGACGTTCCGCGGCCCCGACGAAGTCCCGCCACTGGGCGGCGCCGATCGCCGCCAGGAGCTCCAGGAGGTCGAGCTTGGCGGGGGCGGGGGCGGGGGCGGCGACGGAGGCGGCGGCGTGCGGGGTGCTGGCGCTCATGTCCAGGACTGTAACCCACGGTACTTGATGACTTCAAACATTAACTTGACTACCTAAAGCATTTGGGCCTACCGTCTGTGCAGTTGCTTGAGGACTTCAAGCTTTCAGTACATGAAGCAAGCTGATGCAAGACCCGGAGGCCCCTTCCCATGAGCTCCACCAGACCCACCGGGGTCTCTACCGCTGCCGCACCGGCAGCCGGCGGCCGCAACGAGACGGTCATCGTCTTCGCGCTGAGCCTCGCCGCGATGGTCGTGTCGATGATGCAGACGCTGGTCGTCCCGATCCTCAGCCTCATCCAGAACGACCTGGACGCCACGCCCGCCCAGGTCAGCTGGGTCACGACGGCCACCCTGCTGTCCGCCGCCGTCTTCACCCCGCTGCTCGGCCGCTTCGGTGACCAGCACGGCAAGAAGGGCACCCTGCTCGCCGTCCTCGGCGTCATGGTCGCGGGCTCCGTCCTCGCCGCCGTGACGCACTCGCTCGCGTGGCTCATCGTCGGCCGGGTCCTCCAGGGCGCCGCCACCGCGATCTTCCCGCTGGCCCTGTCCGTGCTGCGCGAGGAGGTCCGCCCGGCGAAGCTGCCCGGTGCGATGGCCCTCGTCAGCGGCACCCTCGCCTTCGGCAGCGGGCTCGCGCTCGTCGCCGTGGGCCTGCTGACCTCGGGCGACAACCCCGACTACCGCAGCGCGTTCTGGCTGGCCACCGGCCTCGCCGTGCTCGCCCTGCTCGCCGTCGCCTTCCTCGTCCCGGCCACCCACGAGGACCACCGCAGCGGCGGTCGCACCGACATCCTCGGCGCGTTCACGCTCGGCGCCACCCTCGTGCTGCTCCTGCTGCCCATCACCCAGGGCCACGAGTGGGGCTGGACCAGCGGCCGCACGCTCGGCGCGTTCGCCGGTGCCGTGGTGATGGCGGTGGTGTGGGTGTTCGTCGAGCGCAAGGTCCGCGAACCCCTCGTCGACATGCGGATGTTCGCGCACCGCCCGGTGCTCTTCGCCAACCTCGCCGGACTGCTCGTCGGGTTCGGCATGTTCGCCCTGTTCATCGGCGTCTCCTACCTCGCGCAGATGCCGTCCGCGCTGACCGGCTACGGCTTCGACGCCACCGTTCTGCGCGCCGCAGTGGAGTTCCTGCTGCCGAGCACGATCGTGTCGCTGCTCGCCTCGCCGATCGGTGGTCAGCTGGTACGGCACCAGGGGCCCCGCAAGGTCCTCGTCCTCGCCTCGCTCGTGGGAACCGCCGGGTTCGCGCTGGTCGCGCTGGACCACACGCACGCCGCGTCGGTCATCGTCGCCGGAATCCTGGTCGGTGCCGGGATCAGCCTGGGATACGCCTCGATGCCGGCCATCATCGTCACGAGCGTCCCGCCCCGGCAGACCGGTATCGCCAACGGCATCAACTCCATCGCCCGCTCCACGGGCAGCGCGATCGGCAGCGCGATGATCACCACGGTGCTCGCCTCGAAGACGATCGAGAACCTGCCGCCGGGTGTTCCCCCGCTCCCCGCCGAGTCGCAGTTCACCCTCAGCTTCGTCCTGGCGGGCGCCGCCTTCGCGCTGGTCTCGGTGGTCGCCGGGTTCGGCCTGCGGCACATCCACCCGCTGAAGGACGAGCAGGGCGGGACGTCGCCGGTGGCCTCGTCGAGCGACACGGTCGAGGCGGCGGAAGCCGTCGAGGCGCCCGAGGCCCTCACGTCCGACCGGGCCTGACGGCTCGCCCCGGTCCCGGAACCATCACCGCCACACGGCTGTTGGGCCACGGAGCGTGCGTTCCGGGCCCGCGCCGGGCAGCCTGCGCACATGCAGGCGTGCGGATGCGGCGAGGACCAGATCCCCTGGATGCTGGCGAAGTTCGGGTTCCTCGGGACGGCGGGCCTGGTGCTCACGGGCCTCGTCGTGATGATGCTCGCGGGGTGGGCGCTGGGGGCCGTGGTGTGGTTTCTACGGCGCCGGGTGCGGGACGGAGGCGGTGAGGCTCGGTCCGGCAGCGGAACCGGCCTCGCCGGGTTCACTTGGCGGGACGACGAGGAGCCGTAACTCAACACAAGGGCCGGGAACGTGTGTTCCCGGCCCTCACCCATGTCCAGCCCTGTTCTCGCCCTACACCGCACTGACCGCCGACAGCCGGTGCACGTCCCGGGCCGTCCCCGTGACCCCCGACAGGAACCCCTGGGCGCGCGGTGACGCGTTCTCCGTCAGCCAGCTCGGGTCGATGTCGCAGACGGCGACGCGGACGTCCGTGCCGACCAGGGCCAGCGGGAGGGTGTGGACGACCGTCGAGGGGAAGCTGAGGATCGTACGGCCGATGGGGCCGCGGCGGGCGATCAGTTCGAGGGGGAGGTCGGGACGGACGATCTCCAGGCCCGTCTCGGCGGCCAGCCGGTGGAGTTTGTCGACGCTCTCGCGGCGGTGGGCGAAGTAGCGGGTCGCGCCGTGCGTCTTGGCGAGGGCGGCGACGGCTTCGAGGTAGCGGTCGCCGTCCACGACGCCGGTCTCGACGAGGGACGTGCCGACCAGGTCCGCGCCCTTGGTGATGCGGGGCGGGCCGAAGCGGGCGCGGGTCCAGGAGAAGTCGTTGGCCGTGATGCGGACGCCGTCCGGGGCCGAGTCGATCGGCATGGACGAGAAGATCTCGACCTGGCGTCTCTCGCTCGGGGTCAGGCGGCGCCGGGCCGACGACGAGATCGGGGCGAAGAGCACGTCACGCGGGCCCGGGCGGCCGCCGCGCCGGTGCCAGCGCACCAGGCGTTCACCGCGGGCGAGTTGGGAGACGAACTCCATCGTCGCGGTGCCGTCGTCGACGACGACCAGCTCGCGGGCCTTCGTGATGGTCAGAAGCAGTTGTACGTAACGGGAGAACGGGTCGCCCATCACTATGCGCTTGGCCTTGCGCAGCAGCGGCGCGAGACCGCCCACCGTGTGGAACGGGGCCGTGGTGCCGCCCCGCGCCTCCTCCCAGCGCACCTGGTGCCCCTCGTCGCGGGCGAGCTCCGCCATCCGGCGCAACTGCCCCCTTGTCATGGGGTCGTTCGGGGACAGGACGACGAGGGTGAGCCCCGCGCCGGGGTCCTGGAGGGCGTGGGTGTGCGCCCACTCCAGGACGTTCAGCAGCTGCACCGGGCTCTCGACAAAGGCGAGAGTGTGGGGGCCGGAGGAACCGGCGCGGGGGCTCATCGGCGTAAGACCGTCCCGTCGTAAGGGAATTGAGGAGGTACTCAGACCGAGACCGGCTCACCGGCGGCCGCGGCGATCTCCGCCTCAGCGACGACGCCCGAGACGCGGCGCAGCTTCTTCATCGGGCCGAGCTCCGACTCGTAGACCTTCTTGACGCCGTCGCCGAGGGAGGCCTCGATGGTGCGGATGTCGCGGACCAGGCGGGTCAGGCCCTGCGGCTCGACGGAGGCGGCCTGGTCGGAGCCCCACATGGCGCGGTCGAGGGTGATGTGGCGCTCGACGAAGGTGGCGCCGAGGGCGACCGCGGCGAGGGTGGTCTGCAGGCCCGTCTCGTGGCCGGAGTAGCCGATCGGGACGTTGGGGTACTCGGCCTGGAGGGTGTTGATGACGCGGAGGTTCAGCTCCTCCGCCTTCGCCGGGTAGGTCGAAGTGGCGTGGCAGAGAAGGATGTTGTCCGAACCGAGGACCTCGACCGCGTGGCGGATCTGCTTCGGGGTGGACATGCCGGTGGAGAGGATGACGGTGCGGCCGGTGGCGCGCAGCGAGCGCAGCAGCTCGTCGTCCGTGAGGGAGGCGGAGGCGACCTTGTGGGCGGGGACGTCGAACTTCTCCAGGAAGGCGACGGCCTCGGTGTCCCACGGGGAGGCGAACCAGGCGATGTTCTTGCTCTTGGAGTACTCGTCGATCTGGCGGTACTCGTCCTCGCCGAACTCCACGCGGTGGCGGTAGTCGATGTAGGTCATGCGACCCCAGGGGGTGTCGCGCTCGATGTCCCACTGGTCGCGCGGGGTGCAGATCTCCGGGGTGCGCTTCTGGAACTTGACGGCGTCGCAGCCGGCCTCGGCGGCCGCGTCGATCAGCTTGAACGCGTTCTCGAGGTCGCCGTTGTGGTTGATGCCGATCTCACCGACGACGTAGACGGGGTGACCCGGGCCGGCGGTCTTCGAACCGAAGGTGCGCAGACGGGAGTTGTTGCTCATGGTGAAGCCGTTCCTTACTTGTCGAGGGAGTCGAGAGAGTCGAAAGAGGGACCGAGGATCCAGCCGGCGATCTCTCGGATCGCGCCGTCGCCACCGGGAACGGTGGTGACCGCGCGTGCGGCGCCGCGTACGACGTCGTGGGCGCTCGCGACCGCCACGGGCCAGCCGACTACGGCGAAGCACGGGAGGTCGTTGACGTCGTTGCCGACGTAGAGCACGCGCTCCGGCGCGATGCCCTGCTCCTCGCACCACTGCTTGAGTGCGAGGTCTTTCCGGTCGATGCCGTGCAGCACGGGGATCTTGAGCTTCCGTGCGCGGGCGGCGACGACCGGGTTCTGTTCCGTGGACAGGATCAGCATCTTCAGCCCGCTCTTGCGCAGGGCCGCGATGCCGAGTCCGTCTCCGCGGTGCACGGAGACGAACTCCCGTCCGTCGGAGTCGATCAGCACCCTGTCGTCGGTCTGGGTGCCGTCGAAGTCGAGGACGACCGCGTCGATGTCGTCGGCGGTCGGAAGGGCGCCGGGACGGTCGGCGTCGAACAGCGGCGCCAGTGCCCGGGCCCGGGCGAGGTCGTGCGGGTCGTCGATCTCCAGCACGCGCGCGGGGTCGGTCCGCACGAGTTCCGTACGCCCGAAGAACCGGTGCTTGGCGGTACGGAAGCCGGTCGCGTCCATGGCGTAGACGGCGCCGGTCTCCAGGAGGTCCTGGGGGCGGTCCTGGCGGCGCGGGCGGAAGGACTTGTCGTGGTTGATGCCGTAGCCGCCTGCGGCGGCACGGGACTCCGCCGGGCGGCCGGCCTCGTCCAGCGCGACCGCCGTGGTGGCGCGCGCCGCGCCGGCTTCGCCGTGCGCTCGCGCGGCGGCATCCGCCACGGGCGCGGCCTGTCCCGGCGCACGGTCGGCCGCCACGCCGGTGCGCGACGCGAACTCGTCGTCCGCGTCCCGCCACACGAAGCCGTGGAAGGGGGCCACCGTGTGGGCCGTGTCCGCGCCCTTGTCGGTGATGGCCTTCACGACGCCGTCGACGTCCTCGCGGACGATGAACGGGCTGGTGCACTGGACGAGGAGGACCACGTCGACCGGGGAGCCGTGGAGCGCCTCGTGGGCGTCCATGGCGTGCAGGACGGCGGCCTCGGAGGTGGCGGTGTCGCCGGCGATCGCGGCGGGGCGCAGCACGACCTCGGCGCCGGCCTCGCGGGCCACGGCGGCGATCCTGGTGTCGTCCGTGGAGACGACCACGTCCGTGACGAGGCGGGAGGCACGGCACTCGCGTACGGCGCGGGCCACCAGGGGCACTCCCCCGACAGGGGCGAGGTTCTTCGCGGGGACGCCCTTGGAACCGCCGCGGGCGGGGATGACCGCGAGCACACGGCGTACGTGCGCCGCCTGGCCCGCTTCCGAGTGGGACATTCGCTGTACTCCTTGGGAGGGGATGGAGGCGCTCACAGCTCGCCCATCCGCCGGATGACGGGGGCCACGCGCTGCACTCCGTGGCGGTAGGCGCCGCGTGCCGCGCGGCGCACGATCTGCCGTACGGGGCTGGGCTCCTTGTCCGCCGCGGGCGCGCCGGGCAGTGGGCTCCCGTCCGGGCCGAGGTGGTGGCGGGCGAGGATGCCGGGGAGGTAGCCGGGCGCGGTGACGGGCGTGTAGTACGGCCGCAGCGGCGGGAGTTCACCGGCGGCGAGCAGCCCGGTGATGCGGGCGCGCGCCATGTCGAAGGCCGTCTCGTACGAGCCGTCGGCGGCGACGCCCTGCCGTGCCACCCACTCCTCGTCGGGCAACGGCTGGTGGCCGTCGTCGAGCTGGTCCCAGGAGGCCAGGCATCCCGAGCCCACGAAGTGGTGGTTGCCGAGCGCCTCGCGCACCCCGAGGTCGCTGAGGACGACGGTGGGGATACGGCGGTGCAGGGACTCCAGGGCCGCCGTGGAGCTGATGGTGACCAGCAGGTCGGTGCGGTCGAGGACCTCGCCCATGTGCCCGTAGACGAGGCGGAAGTTGGCCGGCAGGTCGGTCTTCTGGGCCAGCTTCTGGTAGGGCAACTCCTCGATGTGCGTGGTGTGTTCGCCCGGCCTGGAGCGCAGCTTCAGCAGGACCTCGCGGTCGGGGTGCAACCGTGCGTGCCCGATCAGCCGGTTCAGCAGGTACGTACGGTCCTTGCGGCTCTCCGGCACGGAGGGCTGCGCGGCGAAGACGACCGTGTACGGGTCGTTCTTCGTGTAGGTGTCCCCGCCGAGGAAGGGCAGCGCCACCTCGGTCACCGATCCGGCGTCGGCGCCCACTCCCTCGTACACGGCCCGGAAACGGTCCGCGTCCTGGCGGGAGTTGGCGAGGACGAGGTCCGCGCCGTGCCGCAGCAGCAGGCCGTCGGCGAGCTTCTCGTAGACGACGCCGACATAGCCGGTGACGACCACGGGCCGCCGCCCGCGTCCCTGCCAGAGGTTCGCGAGTCCGTGCAGCATCGCCTGTACGGCGCCGCCCACGAGGGCGAGCACGAGGACGTCGTACTCCTCCTGCTCCATGGCGCGCAGGAACTCGACGCCGGTGACCTCGCGGAGGGAGTCCGCGCGGACGCCGACCTCTTCGAGCTGGCGGGCGGTGGGGGTGGCACGGCCGCGCAGGAGGTAGCCGTCGAGCCGGATGTCCGAATCGGCCGGTGAGATGCGGTTCGCGGTGAGCGAGCCCCATTTCCACCGGGTATCGGAATCGGCGAGGACGGCAACCCGCAGGGACTTCGAGGTACTTGCTGGCACGCCCCAAACGCTAGGAACCCATTTCGAGGAGCGGCCCAACCAGAATGCAACAAACGGTTAACAGCACATCGACGAATGGCGAATCGGCCACCGATCGGCGTGAAACCGAGCGTGGTTCACGGTACCGCCACGCTTCGTTCACCTGGCATCTCACCAACGGTCAAGACGAATGCCGGGCCGCCGCCTAACGTCGATCGCGTGGTCAAGCTCTCCGTCATCGTGCCGTTCTACAACGTGCAGCAATACGCACCCGACACCCTGAAGAGCCTGCGTGCGAACGCCCGCGGGGACTTCGAATTCATTCTCGTCGACGACTGCTCTCGCGACGAGACCCCGGACATTCTCGCGCGTGCGGAGCGCGAGCTCCCGGGTGCGGTGTACGTCCGACACGAGCAGAACGGAGGACTCGCGACCGCACGCAACACCGGCATCGACGCGGCGCGCGGCGAATACCTCACGTTCCTCGACGGGGACGACTGGATCGCCCCCGGCTACTTCGAGCAGCTCGTGGCCTCCATAGAGGACCTGGGCTGCGACTTCGTCCGCACGGACCATGTCCAGTGCACCGCGCGGGCCCGCACCGTCTCGCGGGTTCCGCACGGCAGGCGCGGTGTCGTGATGAACCCGCGCGACGCGATTCTCCCCACCGACCGGTCCACCTCCGTCGACTACGCCTACGCCTGGGCGGGCATCTACCACCGCCGGCTCCTCGACCGCGGCCTGCTGCACTTCACCGACGGACTGCGTACGGCCGAGGACCGGCCGTGGATCTGGAAGCTGCACCGGGAGGCGGAATCCTTCGCCGCGGTGGGGCTTCTCGGTGTGTTCTACCGGCGTGGTGTGGCTTCCTCTCTCACCCAGATCGGGGACGTGCGCCAGCTCGATTTCATTCGCGCGTTCGACCAGGTTGTGGCGGAAACCGCCGAGGACCGGGACGCGGAAAAGCTTCTCCCCAAAGCCGTTCGAACATATTGCGCCATCATTTCCCATCATCTTGGATCCATCGAAAGGTTCGAGCCGTCCGTGGCGCGGAAACTGAAGTCGATGAGTGCCGTCGCTCTGCGGCGTATGCCGCAGGACGTGCTCGACGAAGCCCTCGACTCGATGGACCTGCAGCGCGCGACGCGGCTGCGCCGGCTGCGCCGCCGTCCGGCTCCGGCCACGGGGGTGGCCGCGTGACCACGCAGATCTTCATGGCCTCGACGCTGTACGGGGCGGCCACGCTCGCGGCGGCGCTCGACAGCGAGTGCTTCGCCCCCGCCGACCGGCGCGTGCTGCTCGTCTCGAACAACGCGGCGACGCCCGAGACGACACCCGGCGTGGACGAGATGCCCGGCTTCGACCGGGTGCGCGCCCGCTTCGACGACGTGGTCTCCTGGAACGAGACCATCTCCCCCTTCCATCCCGGAGGCTGGACCCCGCGCCCCGACGACGTACCGCTGTGGGAGCGGCATCTGCGGCTGGCGTGGAACCTGGGTGACGACGACGTCGAGCTCGCCGTCGAGTCCATCCAGGTCAACCCGGCACTCGGCGTCACGCAGATCTTCACCGGCGCGCCCGTCACGGTCTACGCGGACGGCCTGATGAGCTACGGCCCCACCCGCAACAAGATCGACCCGCTGGTCGGCACGCGCGTGACCCGGCTCCTCCACCTGGACCTGGTCCCCGGCCTCACGCCGCTCCTGCTCACCGAGTTCGGCGTCGCACCGGAGATCGTGCCGACGGACGCCTTCGTCAAGGTGCTCGCCGAACTGGAGGACACCGGTGCCGAGTTGCCCGTCATCGACGAACCGGCCCTGCTCCTCGGCCAGTACCTCTCCGCGCTCGACATCCTCACCACCGAGGAGGAGGAGAACCTCCACGTCCGGATGCTGAAGGGCGCCGTCGAACTCGGCCACACCCGCGTGGTGTTCAAGCCGCATCCCACCGCCCCGGCCCGCTGGTCCCGCATCCTGGAGAAGGAGGCGGAGAAGATCGGCGTCGACCTGACGGTGCTCGACACCCCGGTCCTCGCCGAGGTCCTCTACCAGCGGATGCGCCCCGCTCTGGTCGTCGGCTGCTTCTCCACGGCCCTGTTCACGGCGTCCGCGCTCTACGGCCTGCCGGTCGCCCGTATCGGCACCGACTCGCTCCTCGACCGCCTGGCGCCCTACGAGAACAGCAACCGCGTCCCCGTCACCATCGTCGACGCCCTGCTGCCCGAGCTGACGGACCGTGCGGCGGTCGCCGAACAGCGGCCGGGGATGGACATCGCCGACCTCAACGGCCTCCTGAGGGCCGTCGGTTTCGCCATGCAGGCGAAGATCTATCCCGGCCTGCGCCCGGCCGCCGAGAAGTATCTGACGCACCATCTGAACCCGCACATCTGGCGGTACTTCAAGCGCAAGCGGCTGACCTCGCTGGCGCTGCCGGGCGCGGTCCCGGCCCAGCTGGCGTTCCTGCCGCGCAACGCGACGGTCCGCCGTGTCGCGCGCCGGGCGCGTTCGCTGCGGCGGGTGGTACGCCGCTGAGCGGTCTCGGCAAGGTCATCGCGCGGCGACGGGCGCGGGGTGGGATCACCAAGGTCCCGGCCCGCGCCCGTTTGCGCGGGAGAATTCCCGGGCCATGGCGAGAGATCCGGCGATACAAAGCGAAGCACGGGTGAACGAGAGAAAGCGGTAAGGAGAAGCGTTGGCCTGTCAATTACTCCTTGCCTGTGAATCCGACTAGCGTGCTGTGGATTACATGCACCCACGGGGAAAGACACGGAGAAAGACGCGGGATGAACTCGTCCGACCAGATGGCACCGACACGTCCGGCACCGCTGCCCGCCCCTGAGGCACCCACGCCGACGGCCTCGCTGCCCTTGGCCTCCGAGACGTCCCCGGCGCCGCCGGCTCCCCCCGCCGCCACCCCGCCCAGGCGCGAGAGCCGGCTGCGCGCGCTGGACGGCCTGCGCCTGCTGGCCGCGCTGATGGTCTGCCTCTACCACTACGCCGGGCGGGGCGGGGTGATCTCGGACTCCTGGCACCAGTCCCCGCTGCAGATGTTCCCGACGCTGTCGCGGGCGGCGGTCTACGGCTGCCTCGGCGTGCAGTTCTTCTTCGTCATCAGCGGCTTCGTGATCTGCATGAGCAGTTGGGGCCGGACCCTGGGCGACTTCTTCCGCTCCCGGGTCGCCCGCCTCTACCCGGCGTACTGGGCCGCGCTGGTCCTGGTCACCGCGGCGGCGTTCGTGCTGCCGGCCGTCGTGCACCACGCGAGGCTCGACGACTTCCTGGTCAACCTGACGATGCTCCAGCAGCCCATGGGAGCCCCGCGGATCCTGGGCGTGTGCTGGACTCTGTGGGTGGAGGTGCGCTTCTACGTCCTGTTCGCCCTGCTCGTCGTGCGACGGGGCGTCACCTACCGGAGCGTGGTGCTGTTCTGCTGCCTCTGGACGGTGGCCTGCGCCCTCGCCCGGGTCGCCGACACCCCGCTGGCGGACGAGCTGGTCATGCCCGACCAGGCCCCCTTCTTCATCGGCGGCCTGGCCCTCTACCTGATCCACCGTTTCGGGAGCGACCTGCTGCTGTGGGGCATCGTGGCCATGTCCTGGCTGCTGGGCCAGCGTGCCGCGACGATGGCGCTGTGGCACCCCGGCGACCACCACCGCGACCCGCACGTCATCCTGCTGATCGTCACGCTCGCCTTCGCGGCCGTCGCGGTCGTGGCGCTGGGCTGGACGCGCTGGGCGAACTGGCGCTGGCTGACGGTGGCGGGGGCGCTGACGTACCCGTTCTATCTGGTGCACGAGCACCTGGGCTGGTTCGTCATCCGGGTGCTGCACCGCGATTTCGGCCTGCACCCGTATGCGACCCTCCCGGTCACGGTACTGAGCCTGCTGGCCCTTTCCTGGTTGATCCACCGTTTCGTGGAGAAGCCTTTCGGGCCCCGACTGAAGCGGTCCCTGCGGCGGCCGCTCGACAACACCGTCCGGTAAATTCCAGTGAATCGGGAATTACCCTCCCGTTCATCTTGTGACGGGTTTCGCATTCTCTCTCCGGGCAGACGCGGAATAGTCCTTGACCGGCCCACAGGTCCCCCATAGCTTCCTGTGCCTGTTGGTCTCGTCCGCCCCCGCACAAGGGAGTGCTTTCTCCTCATGACTGCAGCACAGGGCACGATCCGGCCGCCCCACCGACTCGACGACGTACCAGGCTGGTTCCCCGTACTCGACCAGACCCTCTTCAACTGGTTCCTGGACCGTCAGGAGTCCGCGGAGGTGCGGGGCGACCTGCTGGAGGTCGGCGTGTACATGGGCAAGAGCGCGATATTCCTGGGTCGCCATCTGCGGGAGGGCGAGCGGTACACGGTGTGCGACCTCTTCGAGGGCGACGCCCCGGACGACGCCAACCGGGCGGAGTCCACGAAGTCGTACAGCGCGCTCACCCGGCGGGTCTTCGAGGAGAACTACCTCTCCTTCCATGACGAGCTGCCCCGTGTCCTGCACGGCCCCAGCTCGGTCGTGCCCTCCGAGGTCGAGCCCCGCTCCTGCCGGTTCGTGCACATCGACGCCTCGCACCTGTACGAGCATGTGCACGGGGACATCGGCGCGGCCCGCGACGCACTGCTGCCCGGCGGCATCGTCGTCCTCGACGACTTCCGCTCGGAGCACACTCCCGGCGTCTCCGTCGCCACGTGGGAGGCGGTCCTCAACCGGGGCCTGCACCCGATCTGCCTCAGCACCCAGAAGCTGTACGGGACCTGGGGCGACCCCGAGCCCGTCCAGGAGGAGCTGCTGGCCATGGTGCGGGGGCGGGGGGACTGCCACCTCAGCGTCCAGCAGGCGGCCGGACACCGCCTCGTCCGCCTCAAGTCCAAGAACATGCCCGCCCCGGACTTCCCGGCCTCCCGACACCCTGCCGACGTTCCCACGAGTACGCCGGGCCACCGGACGCCGTCCGGGTCCACCCCGCAGACCCGGCCCGCGCCCCGCCGCAGCCGCACCCACCGAATCGCCGTCGACCTCCTGCCCCCGGCCCTCACGCGGGCCCTGCGGAACGCCCGCACGACAAGGCTCCCGGGTCCCAAGTGACTCGACGGCGCCGCTGCTCGGCTCGGCGCCCACCCGCCGGTCACCTGATCCCGTAGCGCGCCTCGATCCCCGCCACGACCAGCCGCAGGCCCTCCTCGAAGCCCTCCTCGTAGCCCTCGAAGATCTGCTCCCCCGCAGCCGCCGCCAGGGGGAACTCCCGCATGCGGGCGGCGCGTTCCTCGACGTCGTAGCCCTCGCGGCGTTCGCCGGGGAGGGGCTGGACGCCCTGTTCCTCGGTGAGGAAGCCGAGGGTGTACATGTACGCGGTCGTGGTGGCGCGGACGGCCTGCGGGAGGGTGAAACCGGCCTGCGTGAAGAGGCGCAGGGTCGCCTCCATCTCCACGGCGTGCAGGGTGCCGGTGAAGCGTGAGCCGCTGAAGACCTTGGCGCCGTCGCGATAGCCGAGCAGTGCGGTGCGCAGGCCGCGGCTGGATGCCAGGAGGCGGTCCTGCCAGGTGGCGGCGGCCGCTACGGGCACGTCGGCGACCATGCGGCGGTACATCTCCGTCGCCATCTCGTCGAGCAGGGCCTGCTTGTTCTTGAAGTGCCAGTACAGGGCCGGTGCCTGGACGTTCAGCTCCTTGGCGATGGCCCGGAGGGTGAGCCCGTCGAGGCCGACCTCGTTCAGCAGCCTCAGGGCCGTCTCGGTGACGAGCCTCTTGTCCAGCTTGGGGGATTTCTGGGTAGCCACGGTTGACAGTTTAACGCCGTTAAGTGCACGCTCCAAGGCATGGAACTTAACGGCGTTAAGGAGATGGACATGAACACGGACGTACTCGTCGTCGGCGCCGGCCCCACCGGTCTCGCCCTCGCCGTCGACCTCGCCCGGCGCGGCGTACGCGCCCTCGTGGTGGAGAAGGCCGAGGGGCTCTTCCCCGGCTCGCGCGGCAAGGGACTCCAGCCGCGCACCATGGAGGTCCTCGACGACCTCGGCGTCCTCGACGCGGTCCGCGCGGCGGGCGGCCCGTACCCGGTCAACATGGTCTGGAAGGACGGGGAGCGCGCGGGCGAGCACCGGATGTTCGACGCGAGCGAGCCGACGGAGGCAGAGCCCTTCCAGGGGCCGTGGATGCTGCCGCAGTGGCGTACGCAGGAGATCCTCTTCGCACGGCTGACCGAGCTCGGCGGAGAGGTCGCGTTCGGGCGGGAGCTGGTGGGGATCGCGCAGGACGCGGACGGAGTGACGGCGGAGTTCGCCGCAGGGGCGCCCGTCCGTGCCCGGTACGCCGTCGCCGCCGACGGTGGCCGCTCCACCGTGCGGCGCGCGCTCGGCATCGGCATGACCGGCGAGACCGTGGACCCCCAGCCGGTGCTGGTCGCCGACGTCCGTCTGGACGGGCCGCTCGGCGGGCTCGACCGCGAGAACTGGCATGTCTTCCCACCCGCCGGCGACCAGGGCTACATGGCGATCTGCCCGCTGCCGGGCGTCGAGGACTTCCAGCTGGTCGCGCAGTTCGCGGAGGGGACGACCCCCGACCTGTCCCTCGACGGGATACGCAAGCTCGTCGCCACGCGGTCGCATCTCGCCCCCGACGCCGTCACCGAGGTGCGCTGGGCCTCCGGCTTCCGGCCGCGCGCGGCGATGGCGGACCGTTTCCGGGAGGGGCGCGTGTTCCTCGCCGGGGACGCCGCGCACGTCCACTCACCGGCCGGCGGGCAGGGCCTGAACACCAGCATCCAGGACGCGTACAACCTGGGCTGGAAGCTGTCCGCCGTACTGCGCGGCGAGACCGGCCCCACCCTCCTCGACTCCTATGAGGAGGAGCGGCTGCCCAACGCCGCCGCCATGCTCGGCCTGAGCACGCGGGTCCACCGCGGGGAGGTCCGGCGCGGCGAGGCCACCGATCAGCTCGGCCTCGGCTACCGGGGCCGCGCCCTGTCGTCGGAGACCCGCGCCGCCCTCCCCGAGGACGCCCTGCACGCGGGCGACCGCGCACCCGACGGCATCCGTGGCGGCGTACGCCTCTTCGACGCGTTCCGGGGCCCGCACTGGACCCTGCTCACCGTCGGCACGGACGCCGGGCTGCCGGACCTCGGCCGCCTCCCCGCCGTGCGGATTCCGGCGTACGAGGCCTACGGCACCGGGGTCTTCCTCGTCCGGCCGGACGGGTACGTGGGCTGGGCGGGCGTTACGGCGGAGGGGCTGGCGGAGTACGCGGCGGGAGTCGGCCTCTCCTAGGCGCTGGCCAGCGTGAGCTTCACGGCGAAGCCGAGGAAGAGGGCGCCCGCGGCGGTGGTGGCCCCCGCGGACAGGCGCTTCCTGCGCCGGAAGGCCGCCGCCAGCTTCGTACCGCTGAATATCAGTGCGGTGAGATAGAGGAAGCTCGCGAGCTGGGCGAAGGCGCCGAGGACGACGAAGGACAGAGCGGGATAGGCGTACCCCGGGTCGACGAACTGCACGAAGAAGGCGACGAAGAAGAGGATCGCCTTCGGGTTGAACAGGCTGACGACGAACGCCCGCCGGAAGGGCCGTTCATCGGCGGCGGCAGGGGTGGCGTCCTCGTGGACGGCCTTCTCCCGCCGGGTCCGCCACATCTCCCACGCCGCCCGCAGCATCCCGACCGCGAGCCAGCTCAGATACCCGGCCCCCGCGTACTTCACGATCCCGAACAGCACGGCGTTCGCCTGCAGCAGCGAGGCGACTCCGGCCGCAGACAGCGTCATCAGCACGGTGTCCCCGCACCAGACGCCCGCCGCGGCGGTGTAACCGGCCCGCACTCCGCGGCGGGCGGCCACGGAGAGGACGTAGAGCGAGTTCGGCCCGGGGAGCAGGACGATCAGGACAAGGCCTGCGAGATAGGTGGGGAGATCGATGACACCAAGCATGGAATGGAGTGTCGCACGGGGGTACGACACTCCCGCTTCGAGTGGTGCGGATCAGTCTCCGTCGAGGCGGGTGGCCCGACCCTCAGAACGCATCCGTAGGCACGTAAGTCCCCCAGACCCCCCGCAGCGCGTTGCAGACCTCGCCCACCGTCGCGCGTGCGCGCAGGGCGTCCTTCATCGGGTAGAGGACGTTGTCCGTGCCCTCCGCCGCCTTCTTCAGCTCGGCGAGGGCCGCATCGACGGCCGACTGGTCGCGGTCGGCGCGCAGCTTGGCGAGGCGTTCCGCCTGCTGGGCCTCGATGGCCGGGTCGACGCGGAGGGGCTCGTACGGCTCCTCGGCGTCGAGCTGGAAGCGGTTGACGCCGACGACGACGCGCTCGCCGGAGTCGGTCTCCTGGGCGATGCGGTACGCGCTGCGCTCGATCTCGCCCTTCTGGAAGCCGTGCTCGATGGCGTTGACGGCGCCGCCCAGCTCTTCGACCTTCGCCATGAGTTCGACGGCGGCGGCCTCGACCTCGTCGGTCATCTGCTCGATGACGTACGAGCCGGCGAAGGGGTCGACGGTCGCGGTCACGTCGGTCTCGTAGGCGAGGACCTGCTGCGTGCGGAGCGCGAGGCGGGCCGACTTGTCGGTCGGCAGCGCGATCGCCTCGTCGAAGGAGTTGGTGTGCAGCGACTGCGTGCCGCCGAGCACGGCGGCGAGACCCTGGACGGCGACGCGCACCAGGTTCACCTCCGGCTGCTGCGCGGTCAGCTGCACGCCCGCGGTCTGCGTGTGGAAGCGCAGCATCAGCGACTTCGGGTTCTTCGCGCCGAACTCGTCCTTCATCACGCGGGCCCAAATGCGCCTGGCCGCACGGAACTTGGCGACCTCTTCGAGGATCGTCGTACGCGAGACGAAGAAGAAGGACAGCCGGGGGGCGAAGTCGTCGACGTCCATGCCGGCCGCGACCGCCGTGCGGACGTACTCGATGCCGTCCGCCAGCGTGAACGCGATCTCCTGCGCGGGCGAGGCGCCGGCCTCGGCCATGTGGTAGCCGGAGATCGAGATCGTGTTCCACTTCGGGATCTCGGTCCTGCAGTACTTGAAGATGTCCGCGATCAGCCGCAGCGACGGCTTGGGCGGGAAGATGTACGTCCCGCGCGCGATGTACTCCTTCAGCACGTCGTTCTGGATCGTGCCCGTCAGCTGGTCGGCCGGGACGCCCTGCTCCTCGCCGACGAGCTGGTACATCAGCAGGAGCAGCGCGGCGGGAGCGTTGATCGTCATCGACGTCGACACCTTGTCCAGCGGGATGCCGCCGAACAGGATCCGCATGTCCTCGATCGAGTCGATGGCGACGCCGACCTTGCCGACCTCGCCGGAGGCGATCTTGGCGTCGGAGTCGTGGCCCATCTGGGTGGGCAGGTCGAAGGCGACGGAGAGCCCCATCGTGCCGTTGGCGATCAGCTGCTTGTAGCGGGCGTTCGACTCCACCGCCGTACCGAAGCCGGCGTACTGCCGCATCGTCCACGGGCGGCCGGTGTACATCGACGGGTAGACGCCTCGCGTGAAGGGGTACTTCCCGGGCTCGCCCAGCTTCTCCGCCGGATCCCAGCCCTCCAGAGCATCAGGCCCGTAGACCGGCTCGATGGGCAGTCCGGACTCCGACTCGCGCGCCATTGCTGTGCCTCCCGCTGAAGCTACTTACTGGTAGGACCGACCCTCGCCACGGACTGTAGCTGCGGCCGTGCGCGGGGTGGAGAGGACCGCGCTGGGACCTTGCTCACAGAGTCCATTCCCAGCATGGCGCGTCGTTCGCAACCGGGCGCGCGTGGGGAGCATCTCAGGTGACACGACGACGCACCGGGGGTTGGATTGCGTACGACTGGTATGAGGAGTTCGCTGGCCGCCATCGTGGCGCTCGTAGCGGTGAGCGGCTGTACGGCCCAGGCCGTGGACTCGCACGGGAGGACACCCTCGGCCGCCGCGAAGACGGGCCGTTCGGCCACGCCCGACGACGACAGACCGGGCAGCTCGACCCCGTCCGCCGCCGCGAAGGTCCTCTGGTCGCACGGCGACAAGGGCACGGACGTCCGTAGGGTCCAGGCCCGGCTGCACCAGGTCGCCTGGCTCATCCCGGCGCCGACGGGGACGTACGACTCCCCCACGGTCGCCGCCGTGAAGGGCTTCCAGGGCAAGCGGGGCCTGCCGCGCACCGGCGAGATGGACGCCGTGACCTGGCAGCGGCTGCGGCGTATGACGCACGATCCGGCCGACTGGGAGCTCTACCCGTACGGCGGGCAGCCGGTCGCGAAGCCGGATCCGCGCTGTATGACGGGCCGGGTGCTGTGCGTCAGCAAGAAGAGCCGCACACTGCGCTGGATGATCGACGGCCGGACGGTCTCGTCGATGGACGTGCGGTTCGGCTCGCAGTACACGCCGACCCGCGAAGGTGTGTTCAACGTCTACTTCAAGTCCCGCCACCACGTGTCGACGATCTACCACACGCCCATGCCGTACGCGATGTTCTTCAGCGGTGGCCAGGCGGTCCACTACTCCGCCGACTTCGCGGCCCGCGGCTACTACGGCGCCTCGCACGGCTGCGTCAACGTACGGGACGAGGGGAAGGTCTCGGCGCTGTTCGCGCAGGTCCGCGACGGGGACAAGGTCGTCATCTACTGGTGACGCCGTCCGGCGGAGAGCCGGGGTGACGGAGGGAGTGGGGCGCGGGCGGGACCGGGGGAACGTGTCCCGCCCGCGCCGTGTGCACCGGGCCGAGAGTACGGGGGGAACTCCGGCTCGGTGCGACGGCCGATGACCAGTCGGCTCACTCATTACTGCGCCACGGCGGCCGAAAACGTCACACCTGTGTCGAAGAAATTTCAACGAAACGGGAAACCGCAGGTCAGAGCGCGCTGTAGCTCGGTGTCGGGGTCGGGCTCGGGTGCGCCTGGGTGACGGCTCCGCCGTCTCCGCGGTGGCCGGCGCTCTGGTGGCCACCGCTTTGGTGGCCCTTGCCGCCGTGACCGCCGCCGCCGTCACGACCGTGGCCGCCTCCGTGGCCCTTGCCGCCGGGCCCTATGTGGTGGCCGCCGTCGTCGCCCTGGTCACCCTGGTCGTCCTGGTCCCCCTTGCCGGAACCACCACCGGAGCCGCGCTTCGAACCCTTGCCGGAGCCCTTGCCGGAGCCCTTGCCGTCGCCGGATTCGCCCTTGCCGTCGTCCGCACTGTCCAGGACGCCCTTGCAGTACTGCTTCACGCGCGTGCCGCCACCGGCCGCGTCCTCCAGGGCGCGGCGGCGGCCGGTCTCCAGGGCCTTGCCTTCGCGCAGATCGCGGCAGGACGAGAGCAGTCCGCTCGCCCCCTGACCCGACCGGCCCGCGCCCGAGTTCCCCGCGGTGTCGGAGCCGGGCCGCGCGCTCGCGTCCCCGTTCCGCCCGGTGTCGTGCGACGAGGTACCGCCGGAGGGGCCGTTCGTGGTCCCGTCGGGCGTCGGTGCCAGCAGGCCGCCCCGCTGATCGCCACTGGGTGACGGCGAGATGAGCGGGCGGTCCGGTGTCACGGCGGCCGTGACCGAGGCGGCGGGGCCGGGCCGGTCGCCGCCGAAGGGCGTCGGCAGCACTCCGGTTCCGGCCGCAACGGCGACTCCGCCGATCATTCCGGCGGCCAGCGCGGCGGCGAGTCCGAGGCGCGCGGGGCGCCCCCAGCGGGCCCGGCGGCCGTCCTGCGCGGGGCGCCCGAGGCGGACGAGGCCCGCGTCGGCGGCGTGCCCGCGACCCTTGCCGCGGCCGAGCTGGACGCCCTCGCCGACGTACCCCTCCTGGCCCCGCTGACCCACCTGAACCTTGCGGAACGCGGCCAGCGCGGCGGCCTCGCCAGGCAACTCCGCGCTGTTCAGGGCGGGTTCGGCAGCAAGGGAGCTCAGGGCCCGGGCAAGCCGGTCGGCCTCGGCACGGGTGTCGGCGTCGACGTCTTCCACCGGCTCACCGTTCAGCAGCCGCTCCGCCGCGTCGCGGTCCAGCCACCTGTAGTGCTCGTCGGCCATCACACATCCTTCTGCGTCCGCGGACGCGTATGCGTCACACCCGCGGACGTCGACGCGCGTGGGCGCGGTTCTCTTTGCGGGGGTACGGCGTCGAGTGCGGCGGCGGATTCCGGATCGCCGCCGAGCAGCTCCGCGAGCCGCTTCAGACCGCGGTGCGCCGCCGTGCGAACGGCTCCGGGGCGCTTGCCGAGGGCCTCCGCCGCGGTCTTGGCGTCGAGGCCGACGACGACACGCAGTACGACGGCTTCCGCCTGGTCCTGCGGGAGCTGGGAGATGAGGGAGAGGGTGCGGCCGGTGGCCAGCGCCTCCATGGCCTCACCCGCGGTGTCGGACTCGGCGGCCCGGCCGGTCAACTCGGTCTCGTCGCCACCGATCGCGGGGCGGCGCCCACGCATCCGTATGTGGTCGAGGGCGCGGTTGCGGGCGATGCGGGCCGCCCAGCCGCGGAAGCGGTCGGCGTCGCCGTCGAAACGCCCGAGGTCACGGGCGATCTGGAGCCAGGCCTCGGAGGTGACGTCCTCCGCGTCCGGATCACCGACCAGCGTCCGTACGTATCCGAGCAACCGTGGGTGCACCGCGCGGTACACAGTCCGGAACGCGGCCTCGTCCCCGGTCTGTGCGGCAAGCACCGCGGCGGTCAGCTCCGCGTCGTCCCCCAGCACCCCGCGCCCCTCTTTGCGCCTAAACCGGCGCCGCTCTCGCGGACCGGGTTCTCGCCGTCGTGGTTGCTCAATCGATGGTTGCGGTCGTGTGGGGCCCTGGTCCGCAGGCCCGTTCCGCCGTTCGGCGCGAATGGCACGTTACGGCGTGAAACCGCTCCCCGTCCATGTCCGTACAACGTGCAACTATCTCGTCACGCAGTGGGGTGTGACTCGTCTCGCAGTGAGGTGTGACAGAAAGCGCACGCGTGGCGCTGTAGAGAGTACGGGCCGCCGCGCGGCCCGTACCGCGCGACGGCCGGGGCCTCTCCTGTGGGGGGTGGCGGCCCCGGCCGTCTCCGCGATGTGTGCGATGGACGGTCGAGGCGGCAATCCCGGTACGCACGGCGCTCCGCTGCGGCCTGGTGGCGCGGGGTCTACGACTTCCCCTTGGATCTGTCCGGCTTCGGCTTCGGCGTCGTCGCCGGGGTCGCCCGTGCCGTACTGGCCGCGCCGGGCGTGCCGGCCGTGCCGTTCCCGTTGCCCCCGGCGCTGTTCTCGGTGGCGTCGGTCCTGCCCGCGGACGGGGTGTCCTCGTCGAGTTGCGCGGCGCAGTAGGCCGCCACCTGGTCCTCGCCGCCCGCCGCGTCGACGAGCCGTTGCCAGGAGGTGGAGTCCAGCGCCTTGCCCCGGCCCTCGACCGCTTCGTACGCGCGGCAGTGGGCCTCGGTGTCCTGGGCCTGCGACGGGTGGGCGGACGGATCCGCCGAGCCGGTCGTGCCACTCGCGCCGGGTGCGGAGGTGCCCGGGGCCGCCGAGTTGCCCGCGCCCGGCGCGGAGCGGTCCGGGGCGCTGCTCGACGGTCGGGGCCGGCCCTGGCCGTCACCGTTGCCGTTGCCGTCCGACGAGGAGCCGATGGCCGCGACGGCGACCCCGCCCAGCGTCACACTCGCCGCCAGCACCGCGAACGTGGTGCGCAGCGAGCGCTTCGCCTTCGGCTGCCGCGGCCGCCAGTCGTCCCGCCGCCGGGTCCGAGCGGCATGCGCCGCGTACGCCCCCTGGTCCCGCGCCGCCCGGAAGGCGGCGACGGCCCGTGCCTCACCGTCGACGTCGAGGGCTCCCGCTCGCAGGGCGGCGGCGAGGAGGGGTTCCAGGGACCGCACTTCGCCGAAGGCTTCGGCACAGGAGTGCGCCTCGCCAGGGCGGGCGTCACCAGGGCGTGCGTCACCAGGGCGTGCGACGCGACGGTCGGGCGCCCCGCCGTTGCTGTGTCGTTCACCCATGTCCGGATCCATCTCTGCCTCTGCCCGACGACTGTTCGCCGTCCCTCTCGGCCTGCTTCTGGTCGTTCTTGTTGTTCTTGGCCTGGTTGTGGCCGCCCCCGGACTGCTTACCGTTCGTCTTGGACTTCTCGCGGTTCATCTCGACTCCCCCAGCGTCCTGGGGCCTTCATCCGTCACACCCTCGACGCCGAGCTGCCGTGCGAGGCGCTTGAGCCCCCGGTGGGCGGCGGTACGCACCGCGCCCGGCCGCTTGCCCAGGACACGCGCGGCCGAGGGCCCGTCGAGGCCGACGACCACGCGCAGCAGCACGGCCTCCGCCTGGTCCCGCGGCAGCCCCGCGACCAGCCGGAGCGCGCCCTGCGTGGAGAGCGACTCCAGCGCCTGGTCGTGCGTGCTGTGCGTGCCGGGCAGTTCGAGCAGATCCTGTTCGAGCGCGGTCGCGCGGGGCCGTACCTTCAGCCGCCGCAGATGGTCCAGCGCCCGGTGCCGGGCGATGGTCGCGGTCCAGCCGCGGAACCCCGCCCCGTCGCCCCGGAAGCGGCTCAGGTCCCGCGCGATCTCCAGCCAGGCGTCCGACGCCACGTCCTCCGCGTCGTCGCCCACGATGCCGCGCAGATACCCCAGCAGCCCCGGCTGGACGATCCGGTACGCGACCGCGAACGCGGCCTCGTCCCCCTCCTGCGCCCGCGCGACGGCCGCACCCAGCTCCCCGTCGTGAGCCCCTACGCGGCGGGGTTCCCCTCCTTGGCCCAACACTGTCCTCGTTCGTACCGAGATCGTCCGAATGCGCACCGTGGGCCACGGTCCACCGTGTCCACGCCCCCATCGTGACCAGCGCCGTACGCCACAGAAATGTCACAGCCCGTCAGACGTCCCTTCCCTGCCGCCTCTTCCCTCTCGCCTCTTCCCTCTCACCCTCACGACCGGCCGTTCTCCCGCTCGGTGACGCCGCGGATGTACGGCCGCCCGCTCGCGGCGACGTACATCCGCGTCCCGCCCTCGCGCCCCTTCTCCACGAGCGGCGTGACGTGCCGGCCGTACCGGGTGGTCTCCGGAAGGGCCAACGCGCCGCCGGGGTCGCCGTCGAGTTTCCGCAGCAGTTCGTCGAGATCGCAGGAGGCGGTGGGGGCGAGGCCTGAGCTGCTCTTCATGGGCACCTTGAGGAACTTGCCGCGCGCGGATCTCGGCGAGCGCCGTGTCGGAGAGGCGCACGTACGCGTCCTTGCCGCCGGGCACGATCAGTTCGCCGCGTTGCATCGGTCCCATGTCGAAGGTGCCGGTGCAGTTGCCGTCACGGTCCATGAGCAGCGAGACCTTCCGGCCGGCCCTGCCTGCGCCGCCGGCCATGGTCACGCCCAGCCGCAGGGAGTCGGTGGTCTTGAGCAGCTCCGCCCCGGTGCGGGCGAGCCGCGTTCCGCGCACTTCGTCCTCGGGCGTCACCGGCGCGAACGAACCGCCGCGCCACCGACGTACGGCCCCGCGCTCTTCCGGCAGCCACCCGCCGCGCGGCTTCGCCGGCCACCTTGCCCGTAGCCACTCCAGCCACCATGACCACGACTCCGCGCTCCCTTGCTCCCCTGCCCCAGTGCTCCCCATGCGCACACAGGCCCCACCAGATTCAGCGGAACGGCGACGTCAAACGTCACGCGGAGGAACGGGGACGGCCCGCAGGTGACCTTTTCGCGCTCCGCCGCGCTGAAGCAGACGTGACCTTGAATGTGGCGTACGGGGAGGACTGGGACCCGGTCTTCCGAACGGTGTCCGGCCCGTTGAGCAGGCGGCAGGCGGCGGCGCGCGACGCGTCGGGCGAGCAGTACGTGGTGGTGCTGCGCCGGGAGGGACGCTCGCAGCCGGTCGCCGTGCTCCATGTCGCGCGGGCGCAGGGCTACTTCGGGATCTGGGCTTACGACGACCGGGGCCGGCGCACCCGCGAGATCGACCTGCGCGGCCTCGAACCCGGCCGGCTCTTCCTCCGCCACCTCGCCCAATGGCGGTACGACACCGCCGACATGGCGGAGTTCGCGGCGGACGCGGGGCGGGTCCTGACCGACCTCTACCCGGACGGCCGGGGCCGCAAGGTGTGCGAACCGAAGGGAAGGGGCGGCGGCTCGATGCACACACTGCCCGATGTGCCCGCAGAGCAACGCCGGTTACCCGCACGGGAGTTCGGCGATTGGGCCTGGGTGGCGGCGCTGGCGACGGACGAGCCCGTTCCAAGCATCGTCCACGAAGCCCCGGAGACGGACCGGACCCCCCTCCTGCCCACTCCCTCCCCCGCCCCGAGCTGGCGGCCACCCGCACCACTGCGTCCGCGTCACCTCACCGAGACGTTCACGCCGGGCGCGCGCTTCTCACCGCCGTACGCCGGCCCCGTGGGCCCGTACCTCGTCGAGAACGTCATCGACGCCGGACCACTGCGGCTGCCGACCGGCCGTGTCGTCGCCTGTGACCCGGGGTGGAACAGCCCCGTCGAGCCCTTCACGGTCGCGGTGCCGCCCGGTGAGTACCGCGTGGAGCTCGCCGTGGCCGCGTACGCGACCGAGTACGACGGCACGCCGATCCACCTGGAGGACTACACGGCGGCACGTGTTCTGGTATCCGAAAAGCCCACGGACACATGGGAGTTGGCCTTGCGCCCCGGCGAGGACCCGCGCGCCCTGCGGGACGGCGAATTCTTCGGTTTCGACGTGGACACGGGCACCGGCTGCTTCGTCGACGCGGCGGCGGCCGAACGGCTCACGGGCCGCGCGGACACCGTCCCCGACGTCGACCTTCCCACCGACGGGATCCTCGTCCTCGACGACCCGGAGTCCGGCGGCAACCTCATCGCCTACCCGAGCGGCAGGGGCGACGGCACGTACCCGGTGTGGATCGGCCGCGACACCGAGGGCGCCGTCACCTGCCTGGTCGCGGACATGCTGATCCTCCGCCACCGGGAGCTGCTGAGCTGACGGGCCGGGCCGCTGCCGCTCAGGGGCTCGATCGGCGACCCGCTGACCCCTCAGGCAGCCGCCCTCCGCGCCCTCCCGTGCAGCATCAGGTAGAAGGTCTGCAGGGACTCCTCGGGGCCGCCGATCCCGAAGCGGTTGTCGACCTTGCCGAGGGGGTTCCAGACCCGGCCGTCCGGCATGCGTACGCCGACGCGCTGGCCGAAGTAGGCGCGCTGGCCGGCGTCGAAGTCGACCCACACCGCGCCCGCGCGGCGCACCAGCACCTCACCGACGTACGCACCGAGACCGAACAGCGTGCCTCGGGCCCGCTCCCGGTCGGCGCCGCCCTTGCGCAACCCGTCGATCAGGAAGTCGACGACGCGGAGGCTGGCCACGGAGTAGTCCAGCGGCAGGCGGTTGCGGGCCGTGACGTGTGCGACGAAGGCCGTCGCATGCGGACGCATCCCGTCCGCACGCGGCACGCGCTGGTCCTTCTCCCCCATGGGCCCCACCCCTTCGCTCGGCGGAGAAGCCCTCTTTTTCCGGCTCCCCGGTTGCCCCAGCGGACGCCGCGTCAGGAACATCACGGGTCACGGAAGTGTCGATTGACACACAGCCAACTCACACCATCCGTACAACCTTTTCGTGTTTCGTACGTCGGTTCGGCGAGGGTCGCGGCGACTGCTTCATGTCCTGCGGCCATGCACGTCGGGCGGCAAGGTCACGCTCCCGGTGAACACGCCACGGTTCTCCGCCCGCACCTCCTGGCTCAGCGTGATGTCGCCGCCCTGGAAGGGGATGAGGAAGGTGAACGAATACCGGTGCGCCGTGAGTCGGTACCCGTGCGTCGGGTCCAGGTCCCACGTCTCGTCGAAGCTCTTGAGGGAGATCTGGTCATCGGTCGCCGTCACCCCGGCGCCGCGCAGCACATCCAGTCCGGGCTCGATCTCCCGCACCGCCCGCTTCAACGCGGGAAGATTCCGGGCAGCCGACAACCGCCAGCGGGAAGCGCTGACTTGAAGCCGCACGCCACCGCCGGGTACCCCGGTGCGGCTCACCTTCGCGCTCTTGGCGTACGCCGCGAACGCGTCCAGCTCGGCGACGGGATCCTCGACGTCGTTGGCGATGTCGGGATCGGAAAGCGTCCCCTTCTTCCACGCTCCGCCGGCCTCCATGACGTAACCGGTGCCGCCGACGACGTAGACCAGCTCGGGCTTGCGCTCGCCCTTGCTGCTGGTGATCGTGCCGGTCTGGTGCAGCGCGACGGGGGCGGTGGTGCGCTGCGCGGTCGCGGCGTACGTGGCACCGGTCGGCGCCTGCCCCCGCATGACGAGCCACTCGTTGCCACGCAGGGCGAAGGTCCACCCCTTCTCGGCGGCCATGGCCTGCCGGGCCCGGGCAACGAACTCCACGGCGGTCCTGGGCTTCGACGCCGACTGCGACTCGGACTTCGGCGCGGGCGTGCCCCCTTTCCCGTCCTCGGGATGCGACGTGCCCTGCGCCGCCCGAGAGGAGGCACCACTCCCCGCCGACTTCCGCTTGCCGTCCTGCTTGCCGTCCCGCGAGGAACATCCGGACACCGCCACGGCGGCCGCGACCAACCCGACGACGACAGCACGACGTCCACGCGAGGAGAAACGTATTCCGGGCAGCACGGAGTAACCCTTCAAAAGGGACGGGAACTTCGAGATCGGCTCGGTTATACATCAGCCGCCGAAGCGTCAGCGAGCGCCCGGACGAACCCGGGCAAACCACGCTCACCCGACACGGCGAGGGATCTCTCAGCCCTTGCTCAGGGCGGCCTGCGCGCGGAACCCACGGCGACCTCAGCCGCCGGTGGCCGCCCGGTACGTGGTGGCGTCCCGGCACAGCAGCCGCAGCGAGCCGTCGCCCCCGTAGCAGCGGCGGGCCTCGTCGACCGGGTCCCACAGCCGCCCGTCGGGCGTGCGCAGCCAGTGGTCGCCGCCGGTCTCCCACCACTCGGCGCCGGTGCGCCGGGCGATGACCTCACCGGCGTACGCCCCGAATCCGCGCAGCACGCTCTCGACGGCGGCGTACGGCGCCCCCTCCCGGCGTATCTCCTCGATCATCCGGTCGACGCGCCACAGACTCTGCTCGGAGTAGTCGAGGCGCAGTCGCGCGCCCTCGCGCATCGTCGCGACCGCGTCCGCCGCCCATCGCATGGGCTTCGTCGCAGCGTGGGGCCTGGTTGCTTGCTGTGCAGTCACACTCCGACAAGCGTGCCGGGGGCGGGATTCGTCACGCGTCCCGGGCCTGTCCGCGACACCGGCCCAGGACCCCCACGCGCCCTCGCGGGACGGTCACAGGAACCCCCCGCCACAAGAGGTTTACGCGCGGCGCGCCCGGCGCGAGACCACCGCGCGCAGGACGCGTCGGCCCTCGGTCGACACGTCGAGTGCGGGGCGCAGTCCGCCCGCGCCGTGGCCCGCGAGCAGCTCCAGGATGGTGACCTGGCGGCGGAGTTCGGCGGCGACGAGCGGTGACATGCCGTCCGTACGGCCTTCACGGCGGGCCGCGACCGACGACGTGCCGTCGTCGGAGGCGTCGAGGAGCCGGTGGATCTGGAGCGCGGCGACGGAGCAGGCGTCGGCCCAGGCGCGCAGTTCGGCGGCGGCGGGCTCCGCTGGGACGGCGGCGAGCATCCGTCGGGCGAGCAGCGCGGCGGCGTCCTCGGGCGAGGCGTCGGGGCCGACGCCCGCGTCGGAGGCCATCGGTTCACCGAGGTCCGCGCGCGCCTTGGCCAGCCGTTCACCCCAGGCGTCTCCGTCCACGAGGCTCGCCCACAGGGGCCGCAGGATCTCGTCGTCGCCGCCCAACAGGGGCACGCACCGATCCAAACAAGCCAAACCGCTCGCTGCCAGACCGCGCTCATCGGCCTGAGCGATCAGTTCCACCAGGCTCATCACGCCTCCCTCGAAGCCCCTCTACAGGGCGCCTCTTCCGTACGGAGCCCGCACTTCCCCTTACTGCGTGCGACGGTACCCGAGTGTCACAGCGGTACGACACCGAGTCTGTCGAGTAAGCGAAAGAAGAGGTTTTCGGCCAAAGGGTCGGCCTCGGCGGTCAGTACGTCGAGCAACGGCTCGGCGGTGATCTCGTGCCCGGCCTCCGCGGCCCAGGCGACGGCGCGTTCGGCGGCGTCGGGCGGTTCGAGGAAGTAGTCGTCGACGGTCAGCGCCTGCTCGTCCTCCCCGAGATAGCCCGCCATCGCGTCCCGCCCCAGGCAGGTCGTCCACGCGCCGCTGTCCGGGGCGGCCGCCTCGACGGCCACGCAGTCGCTGTCCATCACGTACCCGAAGAGCGCGGGCGCGCCGGTCTCCCGGGCGAGCGCGTGCATGCTCCCGACCTCGCCCTCGCCGTTCGCGTACTCCCACACCTGCCAGCCGCCCGGCCCCGTCGACCGCAGAACCATGCCCCGCGCCTCCGCCAGCGCGGGCAGTTCGGCGAGCGGCCCGTCGCCTCTGCCGACGACGTAGTACCCCCAGAAGCCCATGCCCGGTTCCCCCCAGTGGATCGGTTCGGCTGGGGGCGAATACACCACAGGGGGGCGGGAGTACGCCAGAGAAAGGGACGATCCGACCCGTTTCCGGGCCGGATCGGATGGGATCGGGCGGACGGCTCAGACCGCGACGGGCACCGGGCCCTGCTGCGCCTTCTCGTTCTGCATCCCGGTCAGACGCAGTACGACGAGGATGGCGAGGACGGCGGCGGCGATGTCGATGACGTCCGCGAACAGGATCTGGGCGCTGGCGTCATGGAGCTCCTGGGCCGTGTCCGCCTTGCGGTACTGGTTGGATCCGGCCCGGCCGGCGAGGAGCGCGACGACCCAGAGCGTCCACCACGCGTTGACGAGCCCGTGCGAACGGGACCTCTCCCCGGGGCTGCTGGCGTCCCAGATGTCCACCATGACCCGACGCGGGAACCAGAAGTTCACGATCGGTACGAACCAGCTCCAGCACGTCCAGCCCCGCTTCATGCTGTGTCCGGAGGGGCTGAACACCTCGCCGTTGACGCGCACACGCTGGAACCAGATGAGGTAGACGACGATGGTCGCGATCAGGGCGCCCGTCTGCGCGATCCCGGCCACCGAGTACAGCGAGTCGGCGTGGTCGGCCTGCCGCCGGACGGCCGCGCTGATGTCGCCGTCGGCGATCCTTCCCGTGACGTCGTACATGGTGACGTCGGCCCAGATCGCGAAGAGGTCGGTCGCGATGACCAGTCCGAGCAGTGCGGCGGCGGCCTTCCCGAGCCCGACCGGTGAGCGCAGCCAGGCCGGGCCGTGCGGCGAGGGAAGCTGCGTGTCGCCGAGCGGCGGCGCCACCGGCAGACCGCCGGGTGCGGCGGCCGAGGCCGTCGCGCAGTTCGCGCAGAGAGAGCCGCCGGAAGCGGCGCCGAACTGCCGGCAACGGATGCAGAGCATGATGGAGAGACCCCCCGGGTGTGTACGTGATCATGAGGCCGAACGCGTCACGGTCTTCCCCAGAACCTCACGCTCAGCAGGCGGAACATACGGTTCCACGGCCCCGCCCGTCCACTCCGGCCCCCTCCGGTCCCAGCCGGAGCCCTACCCCAGCCGGTCCGCCAGCTTCCTGAAGTCCGCCCAGGACAGCGGCGGTTCGCTCGAGTTCCACAGCTTCTGGACGGTGGCGCGCAGCGGCATCCGGATGCCGGCCGCGACCTGGGCCTGCGTCTGCGCGTTCGGGAAGTCGCCCCAGACCGCGAAGACGCCGCCGAGGATCTGGCCGTCGTACCGCGCGGGGACGGGTGTCGTGCCGCGGACGACGCGCGGGGTCCACTGCTCGTAGATGCGCTGCCCGGTCGGGTAGACGAAGGTCTGCGGCTGGCCGAGCACGTAATAGAGGTACTCGTCGTTGTAGTTGATCAGCTTGCGGCCCGCGCTCAGGTACTCGACGGGCTGCCGGGCGCCGATCTCCTTGCCGGTCCAGTACGCGACTTCGAGGTCACCCTCCGGCTGCACCCGGCTCCCGCGGAAGAACCCGTCGTTCCAGGCCCGCGGCGTCCGGTCGTGCCCGTGCACCACGTCGGCCCGGTCGTTGAGCCAGCCGGTCGCCAGGTCGGAGATCCCCGCGGCCGAGCCGTACTTGTTCCTCGCGGCGGCGGCGAGCTGCGGGTATGACGCCTCCGGGTCGGACACCGTCAGCGCCTGGTACTCGTCGCCGCCGAGGTGCCAGTACGCGCCGGGGAACAGACCGGCGTACTCGTTCAGCAGCTCGTCGACGACCTTCGCCGCCGCGGGCTTGGAGATGTCGAGGGTGCCCCGCGTGGCGATGCCCCGGGTGTTGCGCAGCTGGAGGTCTCCGTGCGCGGCGATCACGGCGCCCAGATGGCCGGGCGAGTCGATCTCGGGGACGACGGTGATGTGCCGGCTCGCGGCGAGCGCGAGAATGCGGCGGACCTCGGCCTTGGTGAGGTGCGGCTGCGACACCACCTCGGGGTGCGTGTCGGACTCGATGCGGAAGCCCTGGTCGTCGGAGAAGTGCAGCCCGAGCTCGTTGAACTTCAGGTCACCCAGCTCGCGGACCCGGTCCTCGATCCAGGCCGCCGTGTAGTGCTTGCGCGCGATGTCGAGCATGAACCCGCGCCGCGGCTTGGCCGGCCGGTCGCGGACGACGCCCTCGGGCGCCGTACCGCCGCCGTGGACCTCCTGCTTGAGGGTGCGCGTGCCGTAGAAGACGCCCGCCTCGGCCGGGCCCTTGATGGTGACCCGGCCGTTTTTGACGGTGAGCGTGTACGACTCGGTGCCCGTGGACGTGCCGTCGAGGCCGAGCTCGACATCCCCGGCACGGGCATCCGCCTGCCCCGCGTACGAGAGCCTGAGCTCCCCGGCGAGCAGCCGGCCCTCGTCGGCGAGTTCCTCGTCGTCGATCACGACGCGGCCGCCGCCCGCCGGGCGCCAGCCCGGTCCGCGGGCCGGGGTGTGCTCGCGCACGGCGGGGATCGTGCGGGGTGTCCTCGACAGGGGGTAACTGCGGGTCGGCGACGGACTGGAGGTAGCGGCGGCGGAGCGGTGGGGCGACGTGGCGGACTTGCCGTCCGACGGACGGCCCGCCGTGGGCGCGTCGCTGTCACCGCTCGGCCACATGCCCACCGTGACCGCGGCCGCGGCGCCCGCCACGGCGACCCCGGCGGCGACGAGGATCGCGCTCGTGCGTACTCGGCTCTGTCGCGCCCGTGCTCGGCGCCTGCGCTCGCTCACCGCGCCAACCTATGACCCGACGAGCACTTCATGCGTCCACCACACGTTCCGAAACTCTCCCGTGCGGGTGAAATTCGGGCATCCGTCGGACAGCTCCTGACACCCCTGGATAACGTGAGGGCACATCTCTCACACGTTCCCCTGCCGACCCACACGTGGCGTCCATGCTTGTCGTGGATGTCACTCCTTTCACCGCCGAGGACCCACGCTGCCTTCGCACCGTTTCCCACGCCTCCCCGGCCAGGTCGCACTACCCGAGCAGAAGGGCGCCGCGCCGTCCCCGGCCCGCCTGGACCCGTTCAACTCCGCGTCCGCCGAAGCCGCCGAGCGTGCCCTGCTCACCTGCCTCCGCAGCCTGCGCTGGGCCCACCGCCTCGCCGACCACCGTCCCTACCCCGACCTGGACGCCCTGCTCGCCGCAGCCGACGAGGCGGCCTACGACCTGACCCCGTCCGACCTCGCGGAGGCCCTGGCCGGCGAGTCCCTCCCGACCCTGCCCGAGGACGCGTACGGGGCGGCCCACATGGCGCTGAACGCGGCACACGCGGCGTACGAGGCCCGATTCGGGCACGCGTTCGTCATCTACCTGGGTGACACGCCCGAGGGCGAGGCGCTTGACCACGCCCTGGCGGGCATCCGGTCACGATTGACAAACGATCCGGAGGAGGAGCGGGTCGTGGCCGCCGAAGAGCTACGGCGCCTGGCGAGAGGGCGGCTCGTGAGGCTACTCAGGGGCGCGGGGAACAGCGCGACAAACCACGACGAGCCCGCACTCGGCAGATAACAGAACAAGCCACCCCAGAAGCCGCCGACGCTAACCCATACGCGTGCCAGTTTGATCACACCGGTAGGCCCCCTGTAAGCCCCACAGGCAACCGTCGCTACGATGCATGGGGCCGGTGGACCGTACCCGGCCGGGCCCGACCGACCACACAAGCCGGCGCGGCCCCAATCCCCGCTCCCGGAGGGACTTCCGTGCCGGCTGGAACGCTGTACCGCGGCCGGGAAGGAATGTGGTCCTGGGTGGCTCATCGAGTCACCGGCGTCCTCATCTTCTTCTTCCTGTTCGTACACGTGCTGGACACCGCTCTCGTGCGTGTCTCCCCCGAGGACTACGACAAGGTCGTAGCCACGTACAAGACGCCGATCGTCGCGCTCCTGGAATACGGCCTCGTCGCCGCGATCCTCTTCCACGCGCTCAACGGTCTGCGTGTCATCGCCGTCGACTTCTGGTCCAAGGGCCCGCGGTACCAGAAGCAGATGCTCTGGTCCGTCGTCGGTATCTGGGTCGTGCTGATGGCCGGGGCCCTGTACCCCGTCCTCGGTCACGCATTCCGCGAAGTCTTCGGGAGCTGACGCAGATGTCCACCACTGAAACCGCCACCTCCGGCATCGGGCCCGTCGAGGGCGCGGGAGTGTCGGCGTACGACGTCGACAACCCGGCGCCGCTCATCGAGGCCCCGCGCAAGCGGACCAAGAAGACCCCCAAGTCCACCCGTGGCAACTTCGAGATGTACGGCTGGCTGTTCATGCGCCTGTCGGGCGTCGTGCTGGTCGTCCTGGTCATCGGGCACCTGCTGATCCAGCTCGTCCTGGACGGCGGCGTCTCCAAGATCGGCTTCGCCTTCGTGGCCGGCCGCTGGGCGAACCCCTGGTGGCAGGTCTGGGACCTGGCCATGCTGTGGCTCGCGATGCTGCACGGCGCCAACGGCCTGCGCACGGTCATCAACGACTACGCGGAGCGCGCGAACACACGCCTGTGGCTGAAGGGCCTGCTCTACACCGCCACGGTGTTCACGATCCTGCTGGGCACGCTGGTGATCTTCACCTTCGACCCGAACATCCGCTAGGCACGGGGCTGAGGCAACCACCATGAAGATCCACAAGTACGACACCGTCATCGTCGGCGCCGGTGGCGCGGGCATGCGCGCGGCCATCGAGTCGACGAAGCGCAGCCGCACCGCCGTCCTGACGAAGCTCTACCCCACCCGCTCCCACACGGGCGCGGCGCAGGGCGGCATGGCCGCCGCGCTCGCCAACGTGGAGGAGGACAACTGGGAGTGGCACACCTTCGACACGGTCAAGGGCGGTGACTACCTGGTCGACCAGGACGCCGCCGAGATCCTGGCGAAGGAGGCCATCGACTCCGTCCTCGACCTGGAGAAGATGGGCCTGCCGTTCAACCGGACGCCCGACGGGACGATCGACCAGCGCCGCTTCGGCGGTCACTCGCGCAACCACGGCGAGGCCCCGGTCCGCCGGTCCTGCTACGCCGCGGACCGCACCGGCCACATGATCCTCCAGACGCTGTACCAGAACTGCGTCAAGGAGGGCGTGGAGTTCTTCAACGAGTTCTACGTCCTCGACCAGCTCATCGTCGAGGTCGACGGCGTCAAGCACTCCGCCGGCGTCGTGGCGTACGAGCTGGCGACCGGCGAGATCCACGTCTTCCAGGCGAAGGCCGTGATCTACGCGTCCGGCGGCACCGGCAAGTTCTTCAAGGTGACGTCGAACGCGCACACGCTGACGGGTGACGGCCAGGCGGCGGTCTACCGTCGCGGGCTGCCGCTGGAGGACATGGAGTTCTTCCAGTTCCACCCGACCGGCATCTGGCGCATGGGCATCCTGCTGACGGAGGGCGCCCGCGGTGAGGGCGGCATCCTCCGCAACAAGGACGGCGAGCGCTTCATGGAGAAGTACGCGCCGGTCATGAAGGACCTCGCGTCCCGTGACGTCGTCTCGCGCTCCATCTACACGGAGATCCGCGAGGGTCGTGGCTGCGGCCCCGAGGGTGACCACGTCTACCTGGACCTGACGCACCTTCCCCCGGAGCAGCTCGACGCCAAGCTCCCGGACATCACCGAGTTCGCGCGCACCTACCTCGGCATCGAGCCCTACACGGACCCGATCCCGATCCAGCCCACCGCGCACTACGCCATGGGCGGCATCCCGACGAACGTCGCGGGTGAGGTCCTGTCGGACAACACGACCGTCGTCCCGGGCCTGTACGCCGCCGGTGAGGTCGCCTGTGTGTCCGTGCACGGCGCCAACCGCCTCGGCACGAACTCGCTCCTCGACATCAACGTGTTCGGCAAGCGCGCGGGTATCGCCGCGGCGGAGTACTCGGCCAAGGTCGACGCGCACGTCGAGCTGCCCGAGGACCCGGCGTCGCAGGTCGTCGAGCAGGTCGAGCACCTGCGCTCGTCCACGGGCACCGAGCGGGTCGCGGAGATCCGCCGGGAGCTCCAGGAGTGCATGGACGCCAACGTGATGGTGTTCCGCACCGAGCAGACGATCAAGACGGCGGTCGAGAAGATCGCGGAGCTGCGCGAGCGCTACAAGAACGTCTCGATCCAGGACAAGGGCAAGCGGTTCAACACGGACCTCCTCGAGGCCATCGAGCTGGGCAACCTGCTCGACCTCGCCGAGGTCATGGCGGTCTCCGCGCTGGCCCGCAAGGAGTCCCGCGGCGGTCACTACCGCGAGGACTACCCGAACCGCGACGACGTCAACTTCATGCGCCACACCATGGCGTACCGCGAGGTCGGCGACGACGGCACCGAGTCCATCCGTCTCGACTACAAGCCGGTCGTCCAGACCCGCTACCAGCCGATGGAGCGTAAGTACTGATGGCTACCCCGACCCTCGACAAGGAAGACGCAAAGCCCGAGGCGGGCTTCGCCGACTCGCCGTACATCACGGTCACCTTCCGCGTCCGTCGCTTCAACCCCGAAGTCTCGGCCGAGGCGGCCTGGGAAGACTTCCAGCTGGAGATCGACCCGAAGGAGCGTGTCCTCGACGCGCTGCACAAGATCAAGTGGGACCTGGACGGCTCGCTGACCTTCCGTCGTTCCTGCGCGCACGGCATCTGCGGCTCGGACGCCATGCGGATCAACGGCAAGAACCGCCTTGCCTGCAAGACGCTGATCAAGGACATCAACCCTGAGAAGCCCATCACGGTCGAGGCCATCAAGGGCCTCACGGTCCTGAAGGACCTGGTCGTGGACATGGAGCCGTTCTTCCAGGCGTACCGCGACGTCATGCCCTTCCTCATCACGAAGGACACGAACGAGCCGACGCGCGAGCGTCTGCAGACGGCCGAGGACCGCGAGCGCTTCGACGACACGACGAAGTGCATCCTCTGCGCCGCCTGCACCTCCTCGTGCCCGGTGTTCTGGAACGACGGCCAGTACTTCGGCCCGGCCGCCATCGTGAACGCCCACCGCTTCATCTTCGACTCGCGTGACGAGGCCGGGGAGCAGCGCCTGGAGATCCTCAACGACAAGGACGGCGTGTGGCGTTGCCGCACGACGTTCAACTGCACGGACGCCTGCCCGCGCGGTATCGAGGTCACGAAGGCGATCGCCGAGGTGAAGAAGGCGCTGATCACTCGGCGTTTCTGAGGTTGTCGGCTGTACGGCTTCGTGGGCCCCGTTTCCTGGTGGAAGCGGGGCCCACGGGCGTGTCGGGCCACGATCGGGTGACGTGGTGCGAACGGGACGCCGACAGCTCGCCCGGCCCACGATGATGCTCGCGACACCCGCCCATAGGAGGCACGTGATGTCCCCAGCACCTGTCGAGCGGCCCCACGACGACCGTCCGCTGACCGCGGAGGCGAACCGTCTCATGGACCGCAACCCGGGCTACCGCGTCGAGATCATCGGGGGCCAGATCCTCGTGTCCCCGCCCCCGGACGGCCCGCACGCCGAGGCCCTCACCAGTCTCCCCGTTCCCTTCCTGGCGGCCGGGCTGCACACCTCGGAGACACGCGTACTGCAGGGGATCGGCCTCTGGCTCCCCAGTGGCACGGAGGACTACGCGATCCCCGACCTGTCGGTGGTGGATGCCGATTACCGGGACAGCTACGTCGAGAACAACTGCTACGACCCCATCTGCTTTCGCCTGGTCGTCGAAGTCACATCCACCAACTACCAGTCCGATCTACGCACCAAGGTCTCCGCATACGCTGAGGCGATGGTTCCGGTCTACGCCGTCATTGACCGCAAGTACCAGCGGCTGCACGTCCTGACCGCCCCGGACAAGGCCACGTACGCCAGCCACCGCGTCCACGCCCCCGGCGAACTGGTCACCCTCCCCGACTCCATCGGCGCCAAGGTCACCCTGGACGTGACGGAGATCCTCACCGCCGGGCAGCCGAAGCGGGACTGAGCCGGGGCGCCGCCCGCCTGATCAGGCCAGACCAGGAGGCTCCACCGGCCAGATCCTCTGCGACTCCTGTGACGGATGGGACGCCCGCCGCAGACTGCCTCCATGGCACCCCTGAGGAAGCTCACCGCCGCGCTGTCGGCCACCGCCGCGGTACTGCTCGCGGCAACCCCCACAGCCTCGGCGACAACGCCCACCCCCCACGGCACCCTCGTGCAGGAGAACTTCAACCGGCTCCCCCTCGGCCCGGTCACAGCAGGCCAGGGCTGGACCACAGAGACCTCCAACGGCACCCTGACCGTCGAGCCGAGCACCACGGGTCACGGTCGCGAACTCCACCTCCGCACCGAGGGCAACGGCCGCGCCTTCCTCGTGCTGCCCGACCTCGCTCCGCCCGGCAACAGCCTCTGGGCCCGGCTGCGGCTGCGCGTGGCCGCGTTCCCGACGGCTCCCGACTGGGCGCACTGGACCATCGCGGAAGCGTCCGGCTCCGACTCCCCCACGCTGGTGCGCCCGTTGGGCGGCCAGTACGCCCCCACCGACAACGGCAACTTCTGGGGCGTCGGCTCCGACCTCGGCCCCACCGGCGACTGGACGCTCTGGAAGACCTCCGCCCCAGCGGCCGCCTCGAAATGGAGTTGCGTCGAATTCCACCTGGACGCCAAGGACAACCAGGTCACCGTCTACCTCGACGGCGTCGAACAGCCCGACCTGACCGTCTCCACCAACCACCACGGCGGCACCCCGGACGCCTTCACCTTCCCCACCTTCGACAAGCTCAAGCTCGGCTGGCAGCTCTACCAGGCCGACCCGACCCCGTCGTCGTACGACGTCCGTCTGGACGACCTCGCCGTGAGCACCCGGCGGGTGGGGGGCTGCACGGGCGGATGACAGCCGCCTCGGCCGGGCGAGTGACCCCACCAGCCAGCCCCCGTCCGCAGCGACAACCTCGCACCTAATCTGACGACATGTCAGATGAAGAGTCGTACGAGCTGCTCGGTTTCGATCACGTGCTGGTGCCGGTCGGGGACCTCGAGGAGGCGGTGGGGTTCTACGAGCGGGTCGGGTTTCCGGTGGCGTTTCGGCTCGACGAGGCCGGGATCGTGCTGCTGAAAGTGGGCAAGGAGACGCCGGGGGTGCTGTTGCGGCTGGAGGAGGAGCTCAGTCGGCGGCAGCCCGTGTGGGCCTCGCCGCGGGTGTGGCTGGAGGTTCGGGACACCCGCGCGAAGGCCGAGGCGCTCCGCACGGCCGGCCTGGACCTCCTCGCCGAGCCCTTCTCCTGCGCCACCGGGTGGACCGTCGAGGTCGCCGACCCCTGGGGGAACGTCATCGGATTCACCGACTACAGCAAGCGGCCCGAGCTGGCCCGGGTCGCGTAGGACTCACGGGCACGCAGGGCCCAGGGGCACGTAGGGCCTACGTCACATCCACATCGCCCACCCCTCACTTGAACGTGTTCAAAAGCAGGTCTACAGTCTCCCTCAGAAGCTTTTGAACGTGTTCAAGGGCGCCGAAGTGGCCTCCGCTGCGGGGGCTTTGCGAAGGGTGGGGGCATGGATCTCACGGTCGTGTCGTACGTCGTGTATCTCGTGGTCAGCGTCGGGCTGACGGTCTGGGTGGCGCGCACGCTGAGCCAGAACGGGCGGGTGTTCCTCGCCGATGTGCTGCACGGGAACGAGAAGCTGGCCGAGGCCGTCAACCACCTGCTGGTGGTGGGGTTCTACCTGGTGAACCTCGGGTTCGTCGCGCTCTATCTGAGCGGCGACGACAACATCGGCAGCACCCGCGAGATCTTCGAGGCCCTGTCGACCAAGCTCGGCGTGGTGCTGCTGGTCCTCGGCGTGATGCACCTCGGGAACGTCTACGTGCTCAACAAGATCCGGCGGCGCGGAATGATGGAGCGGGAGCAGCTGCCGCCCGTCGCGCCGCAGGACTGGATCGCCCCCGCGGCCGGGGCGTGACCACGATGAAGCTCGCTGCTCACACAGCGACCGACGACCGGGGCGCCGCGCGCGTCCCGGTCCGCGGGCTCACCGTCCTCTACGACGCGCAGTGCTCGCTCTGCGCCCACGTCCGCGACTGGCTCGGCAAGCAGCGCCAGCTCGTGCCGCTGGAGCTGGTCGCCGCCGGATCCGAGGAGGCCCGGCGGCGCTTCCCCTCGCTCGACCACCGCGCCACGCTCGACGACATCACCGTCGTCGGGGACGCGGGGCAGGTCTACCGGGGCTCCGCCGCCTGGGTCGTCACCCTGTGGGCGCTGCGCGAGCACCGCCCGCTCGCCCACCGGCTGAGCACCCCGGCCGGCGCCAGGCTCGCCCGGGGCGCGGCGCTCGCGGCCGCCAAGTGGCGGGGGGCGCAGTGGCAGGGGGAGCGGGGCGGCGGCGCCTACCAGTGGGGCGACGGGTGGGCGTACGACCCGAGCCGTGGGTGGACGTACACGGCTCCGGGTTGTGACGACGGCTCCTGCCGCACTCGTTAGGCTCCTTGCGTGCCCGCGAAGAACGACAGCCCAGAGCCCGTGATGAGCCACAGCCCGAAGCCCGGCATGAGCCACGGCCCGGCCGGTGACGGCGACGGTGACGGCAGTGCGCCCAGCAAGTCCGAGCAGACCCGCGCGCTGATCCTGGAGACGGCGATGCGGCTGTTCCAGGAGCGGGGGTACGACAAGACGACGATGCGGGCCATCGCCCAGGAGGCCGGTGTCTCCGTGGGCAACGCCTACTACTACTTCGCCGGCAAGGAGCACCTGATCCAGGGCTTCTACGACCGGCTCGCCGCCGAGCACCGCGTGGCCGTGCGTGAGGTGCTGGACCGTGAGACGGATCTGGAGGCCCGGATCTCCGGGGTGCTCAGGACGTGGCTCGACATCGCCACGCCGTACCACGAGTTCGCGGTGCAGTTCTTCAAGAACGCCGCCGACCCGGACAGCCCCCTCAGCCCCTTCTCCGCCGAGTCGGAGCACGCGCGCGAGGAGGCCATCAGCGTCCACCGCGAGGTGCTGGCCGGGGCGAAGACGAAGGTCCCGGCGGAACTGCGGGACATCCTCCCGGAGTTGATGTGGCTCTCCCAGATGGGCCTCGTCCTGTACTGGGTCTTCGACCGCACGGAGGGCCGCGAGCGCAGCTACCGGCTCGCCGCACGCGGTGCCCGCCTCACCACCCGGGGCGTCGTGCTCGCCCGTTTCCGGGTCCTGCGCCCGCTCGTCCTCGAAGTCCACGACCTCTTCACGGACTTCCTGCCCGGCATGACCAACGCCCTTCCGGACCCGGCCAAGAGAGCCGCCGAAGGCAGCAAGTCCACAGGCAGCAAGTCCGAAGGCAATAAGTCCGAGGGCAGGAAAAAGGGGCGCCCGTCGTCGCGAACGAAGACGAGCGCCCCGGAGCCCGACTGAGGCCCGTACGCGGTCAGTTCACCGCGTCGACCCCTCCCTCGGCCAGCTCCACGTCGTGCACCAGCGGCTCCCCGTTCACGATCACGTGCCGGGCGCGGGAGCCGTACGCGGCCGCCGACACCGCCAGGAGGTACGTCCCCGGCGTCGGTACCGAGAGGATGTACGAACCGTCGGCGAGGGACGCGACCCGGTCCAGCTGACGGCCGCCCTTCGACAGCAGGGTGACGGACGCGCCCTCGACAGGCACCCCGTCGGTGTCCCGGACGAAGCCGTGCACCGCGCTCGCGCCGCCGTCGGCCGGACCCGGCTCCGTGTCGGCGTCCTCCTTCGGCTCCACCGCGAGGTGCGGCATCCGCTTGTCCAGCCAGGCCGGCAGCCACCAGTTGGAGTTGCCGAGCAGGTGCATCGCGGCCGGCACCAGCGCCGTACGCAGGATGAACGCGTCGAGTGCCACCGCCGCCGCGAGTCCGACGCCCGCCATCGCCGCGCCCGAGTCGCCGCTGAGCACGAAGGCGAGGAAGACGCAGACCATGATCAGGGCGGCGGAGTTGATGACGCGGCTGGTCTCGGCGAGACCCACCCGCACCGCGCGCGCGTTGTCCTTCGTGTGGACCCACTCCTCGTGCATGCGGCTGACCAGGAACACCTGGTAGTCCATGGAGAGGCCGAAGAGCAGCGAGAGCATGATGACGGGCAGGAAGGCCTGGATCGGGCCCTCCTTGCCGAGGCCGAGCAGGTCCAGGCCCCAGCCCCACTGGAAGATCGCCACGAGTACGCCGAAGGACGCGGCGGCCGCGATCAGGTTCATCAGCGCGGCCGTCAGGGGCACCACGATCGAGCGGAAGGCGACCATCAGGAGCAGGAAGCCGAGGCCGATGATGGTCGCGATGAAGTACGGCAGCCGGTCCCCGGTCACGGACGCGAAGTCCTTGAAGATCGCGGTCACGCCGCCGACATGCGCCTTGACCCCCGCGTCGGGGATCACCTCGTCGCGCAGGGTGTCGATGAGCTGGTCGGTCTTCACGGACTGCGGTGAGGTGGTCGGGACGACCTGGATCACCGTCACGCCGTTCGCGGGCGGCAGCGCGGCGACCCGGGCGACCCCGTCGGTCCCCTGGATGCCCTTCACCAGCGCGGACGTGTCACCGCCCTGCGTGACGACCTGGAGCGGCCCGTTGAAGCCGGGGCCGAAGCCCTCCGCGAGCAGGTCGTACGCCTTCCTGGTCGTCGACGACGCGTCGTTGTTGCCCTGGTCGCTGGCGCCGAGCCGCAGCGACAGCACGGGCAGCGCGAGGACGGCCATGACGACCAGGGCCATCGCGGCGATCGAGCGCGGGCGCTTCTGCACGGTCCCCGACCAGCGGTTCGCGAGACCGCTGGTGCGCTCCGGCTCGGGCCCTTCGGCAGCCAGCTTGCGCCGCTGCTTGCGGCTGAGCACCCGCGGGCCGAGGAAGCCGAGCAGCGCCGGCAGCAGGGTGACCGACGCGATCACGCTGAGGACGACCGTGAGCGAGGTGCCGATGACCACGCCGTCCAGGAAGCGCAGGTTCGTCACCAGCATTCCGGCGAGGGCGATGCACACGGTGCCGCCCGCGAACAGCACGGCCCGGCCGGAGGTGTTGAGGGCGGTGGCCATCGACTCCTCCGGCTGCATGCCCCGCAGGATGCCGCGCCGGTGCCGGGTGACGATGAACAGGGCGTAGTCGATGCCGACGCCGAGCCCGATCAACGAGGCCAGCAACGGGGCCACTTCGGGTACGTCCGTGACATGGCTGAGCAGCTGGGTGGAGAACAGTCCGGTGCCGACGGCGAAGATCGCGATGGCGATCGGCAGCAGCATCGCGAAGAGCGAGCCGAAGGCCAGGAACAGCACGATGGCCGCCGCCGCGAGACCGACCACCTCGGCGATACCCTGCGGCGGCTCCTCGACACGCTGGATCGCCTGGCCGCCCAACTCGACCTTCAGACCGCTGTTCTCGGCCTTCTGCGCGGTGTCGACGACGTTCTGGATCAGATCCTTCTCGACGCCGTTGGCCTGCTCCGTGAAGGTGATCTGGGCGTAGGCGATCCGCCCGTCCTTGCTGATCTGCGCCGCGCCCGCGTCGCCCGCGTACGGGGAGGTGACCCCGCCGACGCCCTTCATCTTGCCGATCTCGTCGAGTGCGGGCTGGATCCGGGACCGTACGGCCTGGTCACGGACCGTTCCCTCGTCGACCTTCCACACCACCGTGTCGGTGTCGCCGGCACTGGCCGGGAAAGCCTTCTCCATCAGGTCGAACGCACTCTTGGAGTCCGTGTTCGGAAGGGAGAAGACGTTCGCATAGGACGTGCCCGCGGTCGATGCCGCGAAGCCCAGTCCGAACAGCGCCCCCACCCACAGCAACAGGACCACCAGCCGATGCCGATAGCACCACCGCGCCAATGTCGCCACGCTCAAAGCTCCTTCAGTTGTCGATCGGTAGGTCCCCCAGGTCCTGTCAACAGCATCGGTGCCGCCGCTTACGCGCGGACTGCGTCGCCCATGACTCTCAAGGAACTCCAAAGCACGAACAGCCCCGCCGATCAGCGCGCTTGCCGATACTGGGGGCATGACGGCTCCAGGAACCGTGCTGGTCGTGGAGGACGAACCGAGCATCGCGGACGTCCTCGCCATCGCCCTGCGCTACCACCGCTTCGAGGTGATGACCGCCGGCACCGTCCGCGAGGCGCTCACCCTCGCCGAGCGCACCCGCCCCGACGCGGCGCTCCTCGACGTGATGCTGCCGGACGGCGACGGCCGGGCCCTCGGCCGCGAACTGCGCGTCCGGCAGCCCGACCTGGCGATCGTCTTCCTCACGGCACGCGACGCGCCCGCCGAGATCGTCGGCGCCCTCGGCTTCGGCGACGACTACATCACCAAGCCGTTCAACATCGACGAGGTGATCGCCCGCGTCACCGCCGTGCTGCGCCGCATCCGCCCCGCCGACGTCCTCCCGCAGCGCCCGCCGCTGCGCTACGGCGACCTGGAGCTGGACGAGACGACGTACTCCGTGCACCGCGGCGACCGCACGGTGGAGCTCACCCCCACCGAGTACGCCCTGCTGCGCTTCCTCGTCCGCAACGGAGGACGGATCGTGCCGAAGGAGCAACTCCTGCGCCACGTATGGCAGTACGAGCACTCGGCCGAGTCGACCGTCGTGGAGACGTACATCAGCTATCTGCGGCGCAAGCTCGACACGCTCGGACCGCCGGTGATACAGACCCGGCGGGGCGTCGGATACGGACTCGCATGAGGGCCAAAGGCCGCCTGTTCCGTCACGGGATCCACTCGCTGCGCGGCGGGCTGATGCTCGCGAACGTGGCGCTGCTGGCGCTCGGCATCATCATGGCGACCGCGATCAGCCTGATGGGCATGCGGCACTATCTCCTCGACCAGGTCGACGCGGAGCTGACCAAGACCCGGGATTCACTGGGCAGTTCGCGGCTGTCGATGCGGGACATAGAGTCGCTGAGCGCGTTGGCGTTCGTCCGCGACCGGCTCGTACCGCCGACGGACCAGCGGCCGAAGCCGGACTCGATCTTCACGGCCGTCGACGGCAAGGGGAAGCCCGTCGCCATCGGCGACTTCAAGACCACCGACGCCCAACGCGCCCTGGCCGACGCGGTCGGCAACCCGCCCGCACTCGCCCGCGACAGCGACCCGCACGACGTCACCGTGCACGACGCCGCCTACCGGGTGACCGCGACCCGGCTCGTCGACGGCACCTACGTCCTGGTCGCCACCTCGACCGACGGGCTGCACAAGGGCATAGCCAAGGCACTCAAGCTCGACCTCGCCGTCGGCACCCTGCTGCTGTCGCTGCTCGCCTGTCTGACCCTGTTCAGCGTGCGCCGCCGGATGCGGCCCCTGGAGGACATGGTGGAGACCTCGTCGGCGATCGCCGAGGGGGACCTGACGCGCCGGGTGCCCTCCAGCCACCATCCGACCCAGGAGGTCGAGCAGCTGCGCCTCGCCCTCAACTCCATGCTCCACCAGGTCGAGTCGGCGTACCGCACCCGCGAGCACAGCGCGGCCCAGCTGCGCCGTTTCGTCGCGGACGCCTCGCACGAACTGCGCACCCCACTGTCCGCGATCCGCGGCTACCTCCAGCTGTACGACAAGGGGATGCTGACGGATCAGGCCGAGCGCAAGCGGGCCTGGGACCGGATGAACGGCGAGGTCGACCGGATGGGCCGGCTCGTCGACGAACTCCTCACGCTGGCCCGCCTCGACCAGCAGCCCGAGCTCCGCTTCAGGAACGTCGACCTGAGCCGCCTGGTCCGGGACGCCGCCGAGGACCTGCGGGCCCAGCAGCCCGGCCGCCCGGTGACCGTCGGCGCCGACGGCACGCTGCTGGTGCACGCCGACGAGTCGGGGCTGCGGCAGGTGCTCGGCAACCTCGTGGGCAACGTGCGCACCCACACGCCCACCGAGGTGCCCGTCACCTTCGGTCTGGAGCGTGTGGACGGTGTCGTACGGCTATGTGTCGCGGACGAGGGGCCGGGGCTCACGGAGGAGGACGCGGCCCGCATCTTCGACCGGTTCTTCCGCGCGGGCGGCGGCGCGGGCAGCGGGCTCGGCATGGCGATCGTGCAGGGCGTGGTGACGGCGCACGGGGGCGAGGTCGCGGTGGTGACGGCGCCCGGCGCGGGGCTCGCGGTGACGGTCACGCTGCCCGCCGCATGCCGTGCGGTGGCCGATTGAACGGACGGCACCGGTATGCCGTACAGATAAGGAGAACGGCGGCCGGCGGCCTCCCGCGCCCGGTCGGCCGTGCCACCACCGCGTTTCGCAGCGTTTCGCACGGAAGGACCCTGGGGTTGTCGTTCTCCACGCGCTCTGAGCACCAGCCGGACACGGACCCGGCAACCTCCGAGGAAGGCCCGGCACAGGCCCCGGCGGCGGACACCACTGCCGGGGACGGGAAGACAGCGGATACGGCGGATACGGCGGATACGGCAGCCGCCGACACGGATCCGGATACCGACACGGACACGGACACGGCCGACGCCACGACCGACACCGAGCCCCCCGTCGCCGCCGCGACCGCCACTGAGACCGTCGCCGACACCGGCACCGTCACGGAGGACAAGGCAGCCGCCGAGGAGTCCGCAGCCGCAGACCAGCCCGACGCCGAAGAAGCCACCCCGGACACAGGCGATTCCGACGACGGCGACGGCGACGGCCCGGCCCACGAACCCCCCACCGCCGAAGTACCCCGCCCCGGCTGGCGAGGCTGGCGCACCCGTTACCCCCTCGCCGCCCGCATCGTGGCGTGGACGACCACGGCCCTGGCCGCGGCCTTCGTCCTCGCGGGCCTCCTGGTGCCGAACAGCCTCGATCTCCTCACGCCCGACGCCTTCGTGCACATCCCCCTGGAGGCGGTCCTCGGCGCCGCCGTGCTGCTCGTGCTGCCGCGCTGGCCGCGGCTGGTGGCGGCCGCGCTCGGCGGGCTGACGATCGGCACGCTGGCCATCCTGAACATGCTCGACATGGGCTTCAAGCAGTACCTCGGCCGGGGCTTCAACGTGGTCCTCGACTGGCCGCTGTTCGCCGACGCCGAGTCGTTCCTCCAGGACTCGATCGGCAGGACGGGCGCGATCGTGACGGCGATCGCCGCGGTGGTCGCCGTAGTGCTGGTACTGGCCCTGATGACGCTCGCGGTGATCCGGCTGAGCAACCTGATGGCGCGCAACACCGCGGTGGCGACCCGCACCACGCTGGTCCTCGGAACCGCCTGGATCACCTGCACGGCGCTGGGTCTCCAGGTCGCGGGCGAGCCGGTCGCGTCGAAGAGCACGGTGTCGGAGGCCAAGGACCGCGTGGAGCGGGTGGACAGGACGCTGAAGGACGAGGCGGTGTTCGCGAAGGAGACCAAGAAGGACAACTTCGCCGCCCTGCCGGGCGACCAGCTGCTGACCGGGCTGCGCGGCAAGGACATGATGTTCACCTTCATCGAGAGCTACGGCCGCAGCGCGATCGAGGACCCGATCATGGCGCCGGGCGTCGACGCGACGCTCACCTCGGCGACCGCGAAGCTGAAGAAGGCGGGCTGGGGCTCCGAGAGCGGCTGGCTCACCTCGGCGACGTACGGCGCGGGCAGCTGGCTCGGCCACTCCACCTTCATGTCGGGCCTGTGGATCTCCAACCAGCAGCGCTACCGCACCGTCATGGCGAGCGACCACATGCCGCTCACCGAGGCGTTCCGGCGCACCGGCGCCTGGGAGACGGTCGGCGTCATGCCGGGCGTCCAGAAGGGCTGGCCGGAGGGCAAGTACTACGGCCTCGACCGCATCTACGACTCCCACAAGCTCGGCTACAAGGGCCCGAAGTTCAGCTGGTCGACGATGCCGGACCAGTACACGCTGAAGGCGTTCGAGAGGCTGGAGCACGGCAAGAAGCACGCCAAGCCGCTGATGTCGTTCCTGATCCTGACCTCCAGCCACAACCCCTGGGCGCCGATCCCGAAGACGATCCCGGACTCCCAGGTCGGTGACGGCTCGGTCTACGACGGCATCGAGAAGGCGGCCAAGCGGCCGACGGACGTGTGGAAGCAGACCGACCAGGTGCGTGCCGAGTACGGCAAGTCCATCCAGTACTCGGTGACGAGTCTCATCGACTACGTGATCAAGTACGGCAACAAGAACACGGTCCTCGTCTTCCTCGGCGACCACCAGCCGATCGCCAAGGTCAGCGGCAACCACGCCAGCCGGGACGTGCCGGTCGCGATCGTGGCGCACGACCCGAAGGTGCTCGACAAGATCGCCGACTGGCACTGGACGGACGGTCTCCAGCCGGCGCACGACGCCCCGGTCTGGAAGATGAGCTCGTTCCGCGACCGCTTCCTGACGGCGTACGGCAAGGAGCCGACGGCTCCGTAGGACCCAGGCACGGGTCACACGTACGAGTAGGGGTTACAGGTACGGCTAGACGGCAGTGGCGGCGACCACCGCCCACACCGTCTTGCCGTACCGCCCCCGCCCCCACACCCCCCACGACGCCGCGATCCCCTCCACGAGATGGAGCCCGCGGCCGGTCTCCTCCCACTCGGCGACCTCGCGCAGGCGGGGCTCGACGAGGCCCTCGTCGGAGACCTCGATGAAGCAGGACCCGTCGGCGAGGGCGGTCACCGCGACCTCGAACTCCCTTTCAAGGAGCGGGCCGTGGCGTACGACGTTGGTCGCCAGCTCGGAGACCAGCAGGACGACGTCCTCCAGGGTGGGTTCGCCGCTGCTGTGCCCCCAGTCGGACAGGTGGTCGCGCACCCGGCGCCGGGCCAGGCCCACGGACGCCGGGTGCCTGGGCAGCCGGAAGGAGTTGCGTCTCACCACGGTTACTCCTCACCCCGTGCACGCCTTTCACACATCCAGCTGCGTCGCATGCAGGCGCGATGTCACTGCGGTGAGGTCGGACCCCGCGAAATCACGTCAATTGCCATATCCGGACATGTCATATCCAGCCCAGCCGCCAGAGGCGGAAGACGCCGGTGCCGTCCGACAGATACTGGCCGCCGCCGACGTCCTCGCTGCTGAGTACGTACTCCTTGCCCTGCCACAGGGGAATCAGCGGAACGTCCCGGGCCACGGCCTCCTGCACCTGCCGGAAGTCCGCGGTGGTGCGGCTGCGGTCGCCGTACTGCTGGCTGTCCTGGATCAGCCGGTCGACGCTCTTGTCGCTGTACCCGTTCTTCATGGCGTTGCCGGTGCCGACGAGCGCGGCGCTGAAGTTGTCCGGGTCGGGGAAGTCGGCCACCCAGCCGACGGCGTACGCGTCCAGCTTGCCGTCGGCGTACGCCTTCTGGAAGTCGGCCCACTCAAGGCCCTTGGTCTCCACCTTGAACAGACCGTCGGCCTCCAGCTGCCGCTTCAGCTCGGCGGCCTCGGCAGCACCGGCACCACGCCCCGCGCCGTACCCGTAGGTGAAGTGCACCGGCAGCGACACGCCGGCCTCGGTCAGCAGCTTGCGGGCCTTCTTGGCGTCGGGCTTGGGATAGGCGTCGAAGAACGCGGTGGTGTGCCCCGTGATACCCGCCGGAATCAGCCCGTAGAGCGGATCGACGGTCCCCTTGTACGTCTCGTCGCTCAGCTGTTCACGGTTGACCAGCAGAGCGAGGGCCTGCCGTACGCGACGGTCGCGCAGGGCGGAGTCCGGGCGGACGTTGAGGAAGAGGTTGCGGGTCTCGGCGCTCTCGGACACGGTGACGCGCTGCTTGGTGTCGCTCGGCGAGAGACCGGAGAGCACCGAGGGCGGCAGCTGGCGGGTGGCGACGTCGACCTGCTTCGCCTTCCAGGCGGCGGCGAGCGCCTCGGCGCTGGTGTAGTAGCGCATCTCGATGGGCTTGCCGGTCTGCTGGATGGCGCCGTGGTAGTGCGGGTTCGGCGCGAGGTCCGCCCCCTTGTCCTTCGTATACGTCTTGAGCAGGTACGGCCCGCTGCCGTCGGCGTCGGAGCCGGAACGCAGGGCGTCCTTCGCGTAGAGCGAGCTGTCGACGATGGAACCGACGCCGGTGGCCACCTTGAACGGGAAGGTCGCGTCGGCCGAGACCAGATGGAAGGTGACGGTCAGCCCGGCGGCGTCGACGGAGCCAAGTGTGTCGAGCAGGGAGTCGGGACCCTGGTCGTCGTGGATCTTCCTGACCCGGTCGAAGGAGTACTTCACATCCTCGGCGGTCATCTTGCGCCCGCTCGGGAAGGTCAGGTCGTCCCGCAGGGTGCAGCGATACGTCCTGAGCCCGCCGTTCACGAACCCACAGCTCTTCGCGGCATCCGGCACCGGCGTGGCACCGCCCGACTCGAACGTCAGCAACGTCTGAAAGACATTGCTGAACAGGGCCCAGGATCCGGCGTCGTACGCCCCGGCGGGGTCGAGCGACGTCACAGCGTCGGTCGTCCCCACCACCATGGTCCTGTCGGTGTCCTCCCCATCGGGCAGCAACTGCCAGCCACCCACCGCGATGCCCGCCAGCACCAGCAGCATCGCCAAAACCCGCATGCGAACCGAACGCATCGGTTGCCCCTCCCCATGCCACGTTCCCGTGGCCCCAAGCCACTCCCCCAGTGGCACACCGCACGCCACTCCCCAGTGGCGCGGATCACCTAATCACAGGTGTTTCACCTGGGGGAAGAGGGTTTGGTTGAGATGAGAAAGAACTTACCGAGAGCGGTTTCCGGCCGATTTCACAGGGGGCTCTCAGGCTTGCTTCGAAGCCAGCTCCACCACGGTGATGTCGGAAGGCGCCCCCACCCGCACCGGCGGCCCCCAGGCCCCCGCGCCCCGGGACACGTACAGCTGCGTGTCGCCGTACCGTTCAAGCCCCGCGACGGTCGGATTGGCCAGTTCGGCGATGAAGTTCCCCGGCCAGAGCTGTCCGCCGTGTGTGTGCCCGGACAGCTGAAGGTCGACCCCGTGCCGTACCGCGTCATGGATCTGTACGGGCTGATGAGCGAGCAGCACGCAGGCGCGTGCCGTGTCCCGGTCGCCTAGCGCCTTGCCGAAGTCGGGGCCCTGTCCCTCGCTCTCCCCCTGGATGTCATTCACCCCGGCGAGGTCGAACCCGTTCACCTCGACCCGGGCGTTCTCCAGCGGGTGGATCCCCAACTCCCGTACTTCCTCGACCCATTGAGCGGCGCCGGAGAAGTACTCGTGGTTGCCCGTGACGAAGAAGGATCCGTGGCGGGCCTTGAGCTGGGCCAGAGGGGCTGCCGCCGGACCGAGGTCCTTGACGCTGCCGTCGACCAGGTCTCCCACCACCGCGATCAGGTCGGGCTGCGTGGCATTGATCGTGTCGACGACCTTCTGCGCGAAGCCCCGGCCGAGGACCGGCCCCAGGTGGATGTCGCTGACGACCGCGATCCGGAAGCCGTGCGCGGAGCGCGGCAGCTTGGCGAGCGGCACGGTCACGCGCTTGACGCGCGGGCCGCGCAGGACGCCGTACGTTCCGTACCCGACCGTCCCGACGGCGGCAGCCGCGGCGGCCCCGCCCACCACCCGGGAGACGAAGAGCCGTCGGGAGGGAACGGAGGCGGAGACGGGAGCGGGGACGGACTCGGCGCTCTCTGCCGTGGGTGCGTCCGCCGGGAGCGGGTGCGCGGGAGGCGTGCTCCGGCGCTGCTCCGAGCCCACGGCGGCGAGCGGCGCCGGCGTCTCGTCGAGGAGGACGGACTGCCGCCGCTCGACCAGGCGCCGCAGCACGGGCCGTACGGCCTCTGCGGCGAGCACCCCCAGCAACAGATAGATGGCCAGCGCCATCCACAGGAACCCTGGCCAGCCGACCACCCGTTGCACCCAGAACGGCGCCCCGGCCCGCTCGGTGGCCACCGCGGCCACCATCAGCACGGGCCCGGCAATCATCACCCCGGTACCGACGCGCCGCGCCACTCCGGGCCCCCGCGTCGTGTCCCGCACGAGCCGTCGCCACACATACCAGTGCAGCCCGGCGACCAGGGCCACGGCGACAAGCCCCACCAGCACGAAGACGACGACCACGTATCCCCCGCTACACCCGAGACAACAACCGTTACGCCGCGCGGCGCAAGGCGCGAATTCCGCGCAACCCGATGCCCCCGACGACCGTCCCAAGGACAAAGGAGACGACGGCGAGCGTCAGGTGCACCCAGAAGTACGCCGTCGGGTCCCCGGCGTCGTTGAACGCGAGCCCGCTGCCGTCCTTCCAGAGATTCTTGACGAAAGTGATCCAGATGACCCAGCTCCACACCCCGAAGGCGAGCAGGAACCAGGAGACGGGGCGGCTGAGCTTCATACGTTCAGTATCGCCGCCGTTCCCCGGCCGCCGCGGCCGGGGTGGGGAGTGCCACGCGACTTCACACGCTGTGCCATGTACGTTTCCGACCGTGCCCGCACCTCAGAAGAGCGTCAGGCGATCCCTGCTGGTCGCTTCCGCCACCGTGTTGTCCCTCTCGCTGACCGCACCCGCCGCCCTCGCGGCCCCGAGCCCGTCACCCGGTTCCTCCAAGAGCCCCTCGACGAGCCCCTCGTCCAGCCCCTCGACAACCCCGTCGGCGACACCCCCGGCCGGCATGTCGACCGTGGGCGGGGCGCAGCTCGGCCGGCCCGGCGCGCAGGCGAACCTCGGCACCGGCGCCCCCGTGCTTCCCAAGGACCTGACGGCCCGCTCGTGGATCGTCGCGGACGCCGAGTCGGGCGACGTCCTCGCCGCGAACAACGCGCACTGGCGGCTTCCCCCGGCGAGCACCCTGAAGATGCTCTTCGCCGACACGCTGCTCCCCCGCTTCCCGAGGACGATGAAGCACAAGGTGGCGGTCTCGGACCTGGCGGGTGTCGGCGCGGGCTCCAGCATGGTGGGGATAAAGGAGAACGAGACGTACACGGTCCACGACCTGTGGCTCGGCGTCTTCCTTCGCTCCGGCAACGACGCGGTGCACGTCCTGTCCGCGATGAACAAGGGCGTGGACCAGACGGTCAAGGACATGCAGGAGCACGCCGACGAGCTCCAGGCGCTGGACACGCATGTGGTGAGCCCGGACGGCTACGACGAGAAGGGCCAGGTCTCCTCGGCGTACGACCTGACCCTGTTCGCCCGCTCCGGCCTGCAGAAGAAGGACTTCCGCGAGTACTGCTCCACCGTCAGGGCGAAGTTCCCGGGCGAGACGAAGAAGAACAAGAAGGGCAAGAAGACCCGGGAGTCCTTCGAGATCCAGAACACCAACCGCCTCCTCGCCGGCGACAGCGACGTCAGCCAGTACCAGGGCATCGCGGGTGTGAAGAACGGCAACACCACCAACGCGGGCGCGACCTTCACCGGCGTCGCGGAGCGCGGCGGCAAGGTGCTGCTGGTCACGGTGATGAACCCGGAGAAGGACGAGCACAACGAGGTCTACAAGGAGGCGGCCAAGCTTCTCGACTGGGGCTTCCAGGCCGCGGACAAGGTGCAGCCGGTGGGCGAGCTGGTCGCGCCGAAGGGCGTCGAGACGAGCGCGCAGCCGGGCGCGAACGCGACCGCGCAGGGCGGCGCCTCCACGAAGCCGGTGGCCGCGTCCTCCGCCGCGAAGGGCGCAACGAGCGGCATCGGTATCGCGCTGGGCATCGCGGCCGGCGTGCTGGTGCTGCTCGCCGCCGGGATCTTCCTGGTCAATCGCCGCTGGCCGCTGCCCGACCTGGTCCGTCGCCGCTCACGCCGCTGACGCCCTCGTTCCCGGCGCCCTCCTGCACCTCGACCTCGACCTCCACCTCCGCTTCCTCCACGACCTCCTCCTCGATGTCCTCCTCGATGTCCTCCCCGCTCCGGGTAGCCGTCCAAGCAGCGCAGAACAGCACCAGCTTCGAGGTGAAGTTGATCCACAGCAGCAGCGCGACGGGCACGCCGAAGGCGCCGTACATGCTCTTCGAGGCGACGCCCTGGATGTAGCCGCTGAGCAGCAGCTTCAGCAGCTCGAAGCCGACGGCGCCGATCAGCCCGGCGGTGATCAGCCGCCGCCGGGTCGGCTCGACGCCGGGCAGCAGCGTGAGGACGTACAGCAGGAGGAGGAAGTCGGCGAGGACGGCGACGAGGAACGCGGCGATGCGCAGTACGAGGCTGCCCCAGCCGCCCCGTTCGATGCCGAGCTGGTCCGTGGTCCAGCCCACGGCGGCGGAGGCGACCGTGGAGGCGGCGATGGTGACGAGGACGGCGCCGCCCAGGCCGACGAGCACGCCGCCGTCCTTGAGCTTGCGCATGAGGGGGTTGCCCTCCTCGTCGTCCCGTTCCCAGACCGCGCGCAGGCACTCCCGCATGGAGCCGACCCAGCCGATGCCGGTGAACAGCAGCACGGCGCCCGCGATGAGGCCCACGGTGCCCGCGTTCGCGGCCAGGGAGCTGACGTCGAGCTGGTCGGAGATGCCGGGGACCTGGTCGGCGAGCTTGTTCTGGAGGTCCTGCTGCTGGCTCTTGCTGAGCGTGGCGGCGGCGATCGCGGCGGCGACGGTGAGCAGCGGGAAGAGCGCGATGAAGCTGATGAAGGTCATCGCCGCGGCGAGCCGCGTCCACTTGACCCGGTCCAGACGCTCGTACGAGTGCCACGCGTGCGTCGTCGTCAGCCAGGTGACCACCGGCCCGATGCCGGGAAGCTTTTTCAGCCAGTCCATGATCCGATTCTCCCCTCGCCGCGGAAGACCCATGTCCGGGTACCCCAGAACCGCAGAACGGTGGCGAGCACCATCCCGATCCCGGCGCCCGAGACGGTGTCCGCGCGCGGCGAGGTGAACCCGAGGCCGTAGTGGCTGACGGCGATGCACAGCAGCTGGACGAGGGCACCGGCGACGTTCACGGCGAAGAAGGCCCCGTACTGGCGCAGCCCGCGCGCCGCGTGCCGGTAGGTGCCGAGCGCGTTGCCCGCGTACGCCACCGAGCAACCGGCCACGAACGAGAGCGACTTGGCGGTGAGCGGGTCGAGTCCGACGGGCCCGCGCAGCCAGACGAAGAGGCCGAGGTCGGCGGCGTAGGCGAGGAGTCCGACGGTGGCGAAGCCGAACAGCTCCTGGAACAAGGGCCGTTGGGTGGTGCGTTGGGTGATGATGCTCACCAGTTGGCCACCGCGAGCCCGTACATGGCCAGCCAGGCCAGGCCGATGACGGCGAGCGCGCGGTCGCGCAGGACCACGTCCTCCGGCTCGCCCGCCGTACCCCGATCGGCGAAGACGGCATAGCGCAGGACGGCCAGGATGTAGGCCACCATGGACAGTTGCCGCCAGGGCAGGACGCTGGTGCTCGGCACGCCGCCCTCCTCCAGGGCCCACAGGCAGTAGCCGAGGACGGAGACCCCGGCGGCCAGCTGCCAGACGAAGCGCAGGTAGCCGGTGGTGTACTCGGTGAGCAACGCCCGTGTGGCGCCCGCCTTTCCGGCCATCTGGACGGCTTCGGAGTACCGCTTCGCGGAGACCATGAACAGCGCCCCGAAGCCGGTGGTGATCAGGAACCAGCGCGAGAGCGGGATGCCGAGCGCGAGTCCGCCGATCATCGCCCGCATCAGGAACCCGGTGGTGACGACGACTAGGTCGACGACCAGGACGTGCTTGAGGCTGACGCAGTAGGCGAGTTGCATGCCGAGGTAGGCGGTGAGCAGCGCCGAGGTGAAGGGCGAGCAGAGCCAGACTGCGGCGGTGGGGGCGAGGACGGCGAGGACGCCACCGACGGCGTACGCGACGGGGACGGGGACCTGCCCGGCGGCGACCGGGCGGTGCCGCTTGACGGGGTGGGCGCGGTCGGCGGCGGCGTCCCGGGCGTCGTTGATCAGGTACACGGCGCTCGCGCAGGCGGTGAAAAGGACGAAGACCAAGGCCAGTTGACTGAGGGCGTGCCGTGAGAAGAGCTGGCCCGCAGCGGCCGGGGCAGCGACGACCAGCACGTTCTTGACCCACTGCCGGGGGCGGGCGGTCTTCAGGAGGCCGAGCGCGAGACCCCCGGGGCGCGAGGTCTCCGTGGGTGCGCTACGGCGTCTGGTCGCGGCGCGGTCCGTGAGCACTGCCGTGCGCTCAGCCATGGTCGGTTCCCATCCAGCGGGCGCCGAGCCGGGCCGTCAGGGCGCCCAGGGCCGCGCCGGCGGCGACGTCCGAGGGGTAGTGCACGCCGACGACCAGCCGGGACAGGCACATGGCGGCGGCGACCGGGGCGACCACGGGGGCGCCCAGCGCGCCGAAGGCCACCGCGGCTGCCGCGGCGGAGGTGGCGTGCGAGCTGGGGAAGGAGTGACGTCCGGCGGTGCGGACCAGCGGCCGCACGTGCGCGGGGCGCGGACGGCGCACCAGCCGTTTCACACCCATGCTGGCCAGGTGGGCGCCGGCGGTGAGCGCCGTGCCGCGCAGCCAGGCGCGGCGCCGCCCCCGGTCGACGGCCGCGCCCGCGAGACCCACCGCGAGCCACAGCGCGCCGTGCTCCCCGGCCCAGGACAGGCCGCACGCCACGGCGGCCACCCGCGCATTGGCGCCGTACGCGTGCACCGCCGACAGCAGCCGATGATCCACGTCGGCGAAGTCGCCGCCACGATCGTCGTCAAGAACGTCGTCAAGGTCATCCATGTGATCTCACTCTTCTAGGGAGTGGCCGCAGAATTACGGCAATCTAGGACGACATCCCATTAATCACCCATTTCGGTGAGGACCCGTGAGGGACAGGGTGATTAAGGCGTTATGCACCCTTTCCGGCGCTACGGTCGCGGTCATGCCAGCCGACACCGACCACCCCACCACCTCCGCCCCCGCCCCCGTCCCCGTCACGGGCTGGGGCCGCACCGCCCCGACCGCTGCCCGTCTGCTCCGCCCGCGCAGCTACGAGGACGCGGCGGCCGCCGTCCGGGAGTGCGGGGCGCGCGGCGGCATCGCACGCGGGCTCGGACGGGCGTACGGGGACGCCGCGCAGAACGCGGGCGGGGTCGTGCTCGACATGACCGGCCTCGACCGCATCCACGCCATCGACGCGGACGGCGGCACGGTGCTGTGCGACGCGGGCGTGTCCCTGCACCGGCTGATGGAAGTCCTGCTCCCGCTCGGCTGGTTCGTGCCGGTCACCCCCGGGACCCGCTATGTGACGGTCGGCGGGGCGATCGGCGCGGACATCCACGGCAAGAACCACCATGTGTCCGGGTCGTTCGCCCGCCATGTGCTCTCCTTCGAACTGCTCACGGCGGACGGTGAGATCCGTACGGTCGGCCGCGGCACCCCGCTCTTCGACGCCACCGCGGGCGGCATGGGCCTGACCGGCGTGATCCTCACGGCGACCGTCCAACTCCAGCCCGTCGAGACGTCCTTGATGTCGGTCGACACCGAACGTGCCACCGACCTGGACGACTTGATGGCCCGCCTCACCGCCACGGACCACCTCTACCGCTACTCGGTCGCCTGGATCGACCTGCTCGCCCGCGGCCGGTCCCTGGGCCGCTCGGTGCTCACCCGCGGCGACCACGCCCCCCTGGACGCCCTCCCGGCCCGCGCCCGCCGCCACCCCCTCGCCTTCCGCCCCGGCCGCCTCCCGGCCGCCCCCGCCTTCGTCCCCGAGGGCCTCCTGGGCCCTGCGACGGTCGGCGTCTTCAACGAGCTCTGGTACCGCAGGGCGCCCGTCGCGCGCACCGGCCAGCTCCAGCGGATCTCCACCTTCTTCCACCCGCTCGACGGGGTCCCGCACTGGAACCGGATCTACGGGCGCGGCGGCTTCGTCCAGTACCAGTTCGCCGTCGGATACGGCCAGGAGGACGCGCTGCGCCGGATCGTGCACCGCATCTCCGCGCACCGCTGCCCGTCGTTCCTCGCCGTCCTGAAGCGGTTCGGGGAGGGCGACCCGGGCTGGCTGTCCTTCCCGATGCCCGGCTGGACCCTCGCCCTGGACATCCCCGCGAACCTGCCCGGCCTCGGCGTCTTCCTCGACGAGCTGGACGTGGAGGTCGCGGCGGCCGACGGCCGCGTCTACCTCGCGAAGGACGCGCGGCTGCGGCCGGAACTGCTGGCGGGCATGTACCCGCGACTCGAGGAATTCCGTTCCCTGCGACGGGAGTTGGACCCGCGTTCCGTCTTCACCTCGGACCTGTCACGTCGCCTCAACCTCTAGGAGCTGCTGTGAAAGACGCCTTCGGCGCCCCCCAGTCCCTGCTGATCCTCGGCGGCACGTCCGAGATCGCGCTCGCCACCGCCCGCCGGCTGATCGCCCGCCGCACCCGCACCGTGTGGCTGGCCGGCCGCCCCTCCCCCGAGCTGGAGAAGGCCGCCGCGCACCTGAGCACGCTCGGTGCGGACGTCCGTACCGTCGCGTTCGACGCGCTCGACCCCGAGTCCCACGAGACCGTGCTCGGCAAGGTCTTCGCCGAGGGCGACCTCGACATGGTGCTGCTCGCCTTCGGGGTGCTCGGTGACCAGGCGCGCGACGAGAAGGAGCCGGTGGCCGCGGTGCGGGTCGCGGGGACCAACTACACGGGCGCCGTGTCGTCGGGGCTGGTGTGCGCGCGCGCCCTCCAGGCGCAGGGGCACGGCTCGCTGGTGGTGCTCTCCTCGGTGGCCGGGGAGCGCGCCCGCCGCGCCAACTTCATCTACGGCTCCAGCAAGGCGGGCCTGGACGCCTTCGCCCAGGGCCTCGGCGACGCGCTGCACGGCACCGGCGTCCACGTCATGGTCGTACGCCCCGGATTCGTCCGTACGAAGATGACGGCGGGCCTGGCCGAAGCGCCGCTGGCCACCACGCCGGAGGCCGTCGCCACGGCGATCGAGCTGGGGCTGCGACGTCGGTCGGAGACGGTGTGGGTGCCCGGGGCGCTGCGGCTGGTGATGTCGGCACTGCGACACCTGCCGCGACCGCTGTTCCGACGCCTGCCGCTCTAGCGAATCAACGCGCGGGCGTGCTGTCCCGCTCCGCGGGGGCGTTCGCCTGCGGCGGGACGACGGCGCCGCCGAAGGCGAACTCGCGGAGCTTGCGCCACACCCCGTCGGCGCCCTGTTCGTAGAGCGCGAAGCCGGTGCACGGCCACTGCGCCTCGTACTCGGAGAGCTCCTCGAAGGCGCGGTCCATGGCCGCTTCCTCGATGGCGTGCGCCACCGTGACATGCGGGTGGTACGGGAAGTGCAGCTCGCGCGCCACGGGTCCGGAGGCGTCGCGGACCTGCTTCTGGAGCCAGCTGCAGGCCGCGGCGCCCTCGACGACCTGGACGTAGACGACCGGGGAGAGCGGGCGGAAGGTGCCCGTCCCGGACAGCCGCATCGGGAAGGGGCGCCCGGCGGCCGCGACCTCGACGAGGTGCGCCTCGATCGCGGGCAGCGCCGAGTCCTCGACCTCTGTCGGCGGCAGCAGGGTGACGTGCGTGGGGATACCGGAAGCCGCGGGGTCACCGAAGCCCGCGCGCCGCTCCTGGAGCAGGCTGCCGTGAGGCTCCGGGACCGCGATCGAGACACCGATCGTTACGGTCCCCACGTCATCTCCTGTCGTCGTGTTGAGGTGTCGTCGTGTCCTGGACGGCCGACCGGGCAGGGGTGACTGCCGGTTCGGCTATCGACTGTACGGCCGTGCGGCCCCGTAGCGGGTGCCGTACCGGTGTCGCGCTCGTCTCTTACCGGCGGTCGGACCCGGTGTCAGTGCTTGGCGGGCAGGAAGCCCACCTTGTCGTACGCCTGGGAGAGCGTCTCCGCGGCGACGGCACGCGCCTTCTCGGCACCCTTGGCCAGGACCGAGTCGAGCGTCTCCGGGTCGTCCAGATACTCCTGGGTGCGCTCCCGGAACGGCGTCACGAAGTCGACCATGACCTCGGCGAGGTCCGTCTTGAGCGCACCGTAGCCCTTGCCGGCGTACTTCTGCTCCAGTTCCGCGATACCGGTTCCGGTCAGCGTCGAGTAGATGGTCAGCAGGTTGCTGATACCCGGCTTCTCGGCCGCGTCATACCTGATGACCGTGTCGGTGTCGGTGACCGCGCTCTTGACCTTCTTGGCCGTCGCCTTCGGTTCGTCGAGCAGGTTGATCAGACCCTTCGGCGTGGACGCCGACTTGCTCATCTTGATCGACGGGTCCTGGAGGTCGTAGATCTTCGCCGTCTCCTTGAGGATGTACGGCTTCGGGATCGTGAAGGTCTCGCCGAAGCGGCCGTTGAAGCGCTCGGCGAGGTCACGGGTCAGCTCGACGTGCTGGCGCTGGTCCTCGCCGACCGGGACCTCGTTGGCCTGGTAGAGCAGGATGTCGGCGACCTGGAGGACCGGGTACGTGAACAGGCCGACGCTCGCGCGGTCGGCGCCGTGCCGGGTGGACTTGTCCTTGAACTGGGTCATGCGGGAGGCCTCGCCGAAGCCGGTGAGGCAGTTCATGACCCAGGCCAGCTGGGCATGCTCGGGGACATGGCTCTGGACGAAGAGCGTGCAGCGCTCCGGGTCGAGGCCGGCGGCCAGCAGCTGGGCCGCGGCGAGCCGGGTGTTGGCGCGCAGCTCCGCCGGGTCCTGCGGGACGGTGATCGCGTGCAGGTCGACGACCATGTAAAACGCGTCGTGGGACTCCTGAAGGGCGACCCACTGGCGGACGGCGCCGAGGTAGTTGCCAAGGTGGAACGAGCCTGCGGTGGGCTGGATTCCGGAGAGCACGCGAGGACTGTCAGAGGCCATGCGGTCATTCTCTCAGGTGACGCTCCTTGCTCGGAAACAGGCGGGAACGGATCGTTTCCGGGAAGAGACAGGGGAGGAGCCGCATGCGCGGGTTCGGTGGACTGGTGGCCACGACGGCGGCGGCGGCCGTGGTGCTGACGGGACCGGGGGCACCGCGGGCGCAGGCCGCGGACCGTGACGTACCCGATCTCGCGCTCGTGGTGACGAACGGCACAGCTCGGACGGTCGCGCTGAAGTCCGGGCAGCGGGACTTCGCCCGGCTCTGGCAGCTGCTGTCGCCCACGCACTCGGACAGCGAGCAGGTCCCGGAGGCCTGGCAGGAAGGCCACCTGCCGCGCGTACGGGTCACCGTGCTGTGGGGGATGACGGGCATCGGGGGCTGGCCGTACACGCAGCGGGCGCCCGGCGGTGACGTCGCCATGGAGCGCGTGGACCAGGTGTTCGAGGCATCCGACGGTGCGGTGTGGGTGCGCACCGATCCGGCGCCGGACGTGGAGGACGACGACATCCGCTGGCACCGGGCGTCGCAGACGGTCTTCGACGAGCTGGACCGGGACGGGCTGCTCGGCGCCAGGGCCACCACCGCAGCCAAGCCGGACGAGGGCCTCTCGGACGGCGTGCGATGGGCGGTCACGGGGCTCGCCGGGGGCCTGGCCCTGGGCGTCGGCGGCAGCCTCCTGATACGCCGCGCGGCGGCCCGGCGCGAGCCCGGACCGCCGCGGGAGCCACGACAGGAACTGATCGATCTCTAGCCTTGTGCGAGACCTCAGGCTCTCAGCCGAGGTCGATCTCCGGGTAGAGCGGGAAGGGCGTCAGCAGGTCGGTCGCGCGGTGGGCGATCTCGTCCGCGATCTTCGGGTCCAGCACGTGCTGGGCCTTGGACGGGGCGCCCGACTTGGTCGTGCCCGGCTCGGCGGTGGTCAGGACGCGGTCGATGAGGCCCGCGATCTCGTCCATCTCGGCCGCGCCCAGGCCGCGCGTGGTGAGCGCGGGGGTGCCGATGCGGATGCCGGAGGTGTACCAGGCGCCGTTCGGGTCGGCGGGGATGGCGTTGCGGTTGGTGACGATGCCCGAGTCGAGGAGCGCGGACTCGGCCTGGCGGCCGGTGAGGCCGTAGGAGGAGGCGACGTCGATCAGGTTGAGGTGGTTGTCCGTGCCGCCGGTGACCAGGGTGGCGCCGCGGCGCATCAGGCCCTCGGCGAGCGCGCGGGCGTTGTCGACGACGGCCTGGGCGTAGACGCGGAACTCGGGGCGGCGGGCCTCGGCGAGCGCGACGGCCTTGGCGGCCATGACGTGCGGGAGCGGGCCGCCCAGCACCATCGGGCAGCCGCGGTCGACCTGGTCCTTGAGCGAGTCGTCGCACAGGACCATGCCGCCGCGCGGGCCGCGCAGCGACTTGTGCGTGGTGGTCGTGACGATCTGGGCGTGCGGGACCGGGTCGAAGTCGCCGGTGAGGACCTTGCCCGCGACCAGACCGGCGAAGTGCGCCATGTCGACCATGAGCGTGGCGCCGACCTCGTCGGCGATCTCCCGCATGATCCGGAAGTTCACCAGACGCGGGTAGGCGGAGTACCCGGCGACGATGATCAGCGGCTTGAACTCGCGGGCGGACGCGCGCAGGGCCTCGTAGTCGATGAGCCCGGTGGCCGGGTCGGTGCCGTAGGAGCGCTGGTCGAACATCTTGCCGGAGATGTTCGGGCGGAAGCCGTGCGTGAGGTGGCCGCCCGCGTCCAGGGACATGCCGAGCATGCGCTGGTTGCCGAAGGCCTGGCGCAGCTCGGCCCAGTCGGCGTCGGAGAGGTCGTTGACGTTGCGGACACCGGCCTTGGCGAGCGCCGGGACCTCCACGCGGTCGGCGAGGACGGCCCAGAAGGCGACCAGGTTGGCGTCGATGCCGGAGTGCGGCTGGGCGTACGCGTGCCGGGCGCCGAAGAGCTCGCGGGCGTGCTCGGCGGCGAGGGCCTCGACGGTGTCGACGTTGCGACAGCCGGCGTAGAAGCGGCGGCCGACGGTGCCCTCGGCGTACTTGTCGCTGAACCAGTTGCCCATGGCCAGGAGCGTGGCCGGGGAGGCGTAGTTCTCGGAGGCGATCAGCTTGAGCATCTCGCGCTGGTCGTGGATCTCCTGGCCGATGGCGTCGGCGACGCGCGGTTCGACGGCACGGATCACGTCGAGGGCGGCGCGGAAGGCGGTGGACTCGGTGGAGAGGGGTTCTGACATTGGCGGGACCTCCGGACGGCGTGGGTTCAGCGTTCACGGTTCGGCCCAGGCGCACGGCACACAGTTGCTGGACCTGCGTACTTCCGTACGACGTCCAGGGCCGCTCCCCGATGGTCGGTCCCATCCCAGCGCGCCAGTCACGGCCCGCCGGTCAGCCTACCGGGCGCGCCGGAGCGGCACCTTCCCTCGTCCACCATGCGAGCAACGATAGGAAGAGGGCCACAAGCACCCGTGCGGTCGGAAACGGAGCCACCATGAGCACCACCGAAACCCTCATCACCGCCGCCGACGCCCACAGCGCGCACAACTACCATCCGCTGCCGGTCGTGGTCGCCACCGCTGACGGGGCCTGGATGACGGACGTCGAGGGCCGCCGCTACCTCGACCTGCTGGCCGGATACTCGGCGCTCAACTTCGGCCACGGCAACCGGCGGCTGATCGACGCGGCCAAAGCCCAGCTGGACCGGGTGACACTGACCTCGCGGGCCTTCCACCACGACCGGTTCGCCGACTTCTGCGGGCAACTCGCCGAGTTGTGCGGGATGGAGCTGGTGCTGCCGATGAACACCGGCGCCGAGGCCGTGGAGACCGCCGTGAAGACGGCCCGCAAGTGGGGCTACCGGGTCAAGGGCGTGCCCTCCGGAATGGCGAAGATCGTCGTCGCGGGCGGCAACTTCCACGGCCGTACGACGACGATCATCAGCTTCTCCACGGACCCCGAGGCACGGGCGGACTACGAGCCGTACACCCCGGGCTTCGAGATCGTGCCGTACGGCGATCTCACCGCGATGCGCGCGGCGCTCACGGAGAACGCGGTGGCGGTGCTCCTGGAGCCGATCCAGGGCGAGGCGGGGGTGCTGGTGCCGCCGCCCGGCTATCTGGCGGGCGTGCGCGAACTGACCCGCGAGCGCGGCGTCCTCTTCGTCGCGGACGAGATCCAGTCGGGCCTGGGCCGCACCGGGAAGACCTTCGCGTGCGAGCACGAGGGTGTGGTGCCCGACATGTACGTGCTCGGCAAGGCACTCGGCGGCGGGGTCGTGCCCGTCTCGGCGGTGGTGTCCTCGCGCGAGGTGCTCGGCGTGTTCCGACCGGGCGAGCACGGTTCGACGTTCGGCGGGAACCCCCTCGCGTGCGCGGTGGCGCTGGAGGTGATCGCGATGCTGCGGACGGGCGAGTACCAGCGCCGGGCGGCCGAGCTGGGCGACCATCTCCACCGCGAACTGGGCCTGTTGACCGGCACCGGCCATGTGACCGCCGTGCGCGGGCGCGGTCTGTGGGCGGGCGTCGACATCGCCCCTTCGTACGGCACGGGCCGTGAGATCTCCGAGAAGCTGATGGACCGGGGGGTGCTGGTGAAGGACACCCACGGGTCCACCATCCGCGTCGCACCGCCGCTGGTGATCAGCAAGGAGGACCTGGACTGGGGGCTGCACCAGCTCCGGGCGGTGCTGGGCGCGTAGATTCCGTTCGTGCTCTTTGGAATGGTGTGCGCCCTCGGCGCGGCGGTCTGCTTCGGTACGGCGACGGTGTTGCAGGCGATCGCCGCGCGGGAGGCATCCGACGGCTCGGCGCCCGGCGGCTCGTCACCCGGCGGTGAGGCCGCGCTGCTGCTGCGGGCGATGCGGCAGTGGCGGTATCTCGCGGGTCTCGCGCTCGACGGGGTCGGGTTCCTCCTCCAGATCGCCGCGCTGCGGTCGCTGCCGATCTACGCGGTCGGGGCGGCGCTCGCCGCGAGCCTCGCCGTGACCGCGGTCGTCGCGGCGCGGCTGCTGCAGGTGAGGCTGAGCCAGGTCGAGTGGGGCGCGGTGGGGGTCGTGTGCGCGGGGCTGGCGATGCTGGGGCTGGCGTCCGGCACGGAGGGCGACCGGGCCGGGTCACTGACCCTGAAATACGTGATGCTCGGTACGGCGGTGGGGGTGCTGCTGCTCGGGGCCGTCGCCGGGCGGCTGCCCGAGCGCGGGCGGGCGCTGGCCCTCGGTCTCGGCGCCGGGTTCGGCTTCGGGGTGGTCGAGGTCGCGGTGCGGCTCATCGACGACCTGGGGGTCGGATCGCTGCTCACGAATCCGGCGACGTACGCCCTGCTCCTGGGCGGTGGTGCGGCGTTCCTGCTGCTCACGTCCGCGCTGCAACGCGGCTCGGTCACCACGGCCACCGCCGGCCTGGTGATCGGGGAGACGATCGGGCCGGCGCTGGTGGGGGTGGTGTGGCTCGGGGACCGAACCCGGGAGGGCCTGGGCTGGCTGGCGATCCTCGGCTTCGCCGTCGCGGTGGCGGGGGCGTTGGCACTGGCCCGGTTCGGCGAGGCGCCGGAGGCAGCAGAGGCGGAGGCGGTGGCCTAGGGTCAGCGGGCTATTTAGCCCGTCCGGCGTTTGAGGACGAGCGCGTCAGCGCGATGCGGGGGGAGAGGGGGCGCAGCCCCCAGGACAACGGGCAGGGTAGGGGCGGAGGGGGCGAAAAAATGCCCTGCTCCTACGCCGACGGCAGCGCCCTGCACAGGGCGTCCAGCGCCCCCGCCCAGGCGTGATCCGGCGGGGTGCCGTACCCCACGACCAGCGCATCCCGATGGGCCCCGGCCGCGTGGGCGTGACGGTAGCGGGCGAGGCCGTGCAGGGCCAGCCCCTGCCAGGCCGCCGCGCGGACCACCGACTGCTCGGCCCCCGCCGGGAGTTGAAGCACGGCGTGCAGCCCGGCCGCGATGCCGGTGACCCGCACGCCGGGCGCCTGCGCGGCAAGCGCCGCGACCAGGGCGTCACGGCGCCGCCGGTAACGCAGCCGGGCAGCGCGCACATGACGGTCGTACGCACCGGACGTGAGGAACTCCGCCAGCGTCAGCTGGTCCAGGACCCCGGTGGACCAGCCACCGTCGCGCTTGAGCGCCACGACCTCGCCCGCGAGCGACGCCGGCAGCACCATCCAGCCGAGCCGCAGGCCGGGGGCCAGGGACTTGCTGGCGGTGCCGAGGTAGACGAGGTGTTCGGGGTCCAGCCCCTGGAGCGCCCCCACCGGCTGCCGGTCGTAGCGGAACTCGCCGTCGTAGTCGTCCTCCAGGATCAGCCCGCCGGTGCGCCGCGCCCAGTCGACGGCGGCGGCCCGCCGGTCGGGATGGAGCGGGACGCCCATCGGGAACTGGTGCGCCGGAGTCAGCAGCACGGCCCGTGCACCCGCCAACTTCCCTGTGTCCGTGCCGAGTTCGTCGATCGGCAGCGGCACGGTGCGCAGCCCGGCCCGCTCCAGCAGGTTCCGGTGCACATCGAGGCCGTACGACTCCACGGCGAGCGACCGCAGCCCCCGCCCCCGCAGCACCGCGCCGAGCAGGGCCAGCCCGTCCGCGAACCCGGAGCAGATCACGATGTGTTCGGGGTCCGCGCGAACGCCCCGGGCGCGGGCCAGGTAGACCGAGAGCGCGGTGCGCAGTTCGACGCGGCCGCGCGGATCGCCGTAGCCGAGGACGTCGTAGGGGGCCGCCGCGAGGGCGCGCCGGGCGGCCTTGAGCCATTCCGTGCGGGGGAAGGAGGCGAGGTCGGGGGTGCCGGGGACGAGGTCGTAGGCGGGGCGGCCCGGCTCGCGCGGGCGGGGCGCGGTGTCCGGCGCGCGTTGCGGGACGGGGCGCTCGGCGACCCGCGTGCCCGAGCCCTGGCGTGCGGTGAGCCATCCCTCGGCGACGAGATCGGCGTACGCGTCGGCGACCGTGTTGCGCGCGATGCCCAGGTCCGCGGCGAGGGAGCGGGAGGAGGGGAGGCGGGTGCCGGGGGCGAGACGGGCGCTGCGGACCGCCTCGCGCAGGGCGTCGGTCAGGCCCCGGCGCAGGCCGCCGGAGCCGGCCGGTTCCAGGTGTAGGTCGAGGTCCGAAGTGGCCCAGGTTTTCGCCATGGAAATGGACCATACCCTTGGGCTGCTCCGCTCCTAGGGTCGAGGACATGAGCACTGAGGAAAACGTCCCGTACGCCGCCGAACAGGCCCCCCGCCTGCAGTGGGCCCAGCACGCACCCGAGGTCTACAAGGCGATGCTCCGGCTGGACACCGCCGCCCGGCAGGGCCTGGAGCCCAAGCTGTACGAGCTGGTGAAGATCCGCGCCTCACAGATCAACCACTGCGCGTTCTGCCTCGACATGCACACCAAGGACGCGCTCGCGGCCGGTGAGAGCGTCGAGCGGATCATCCAGCTCAGCGCGTGGGAGGAGTCCCGGCACTTCTACACCGAGCAGGAGCTGGCCGCGATCGAGCTGACCGAGGCGATCACCGTCCTCACCGACGGTTTCGTGCCGGACGAGGTGTACGAGCGGGCCGCCAAGCAGTTCGAGGAGGCCGAGCTGGCCCAGCTGATCGCCGCGATCACGGTGATCAACGCGTGGAACCGGTTCGGGGTGAGCACCCGCATGACACCGGGCCACTACGAGGCGGGCCCGCACAAGTGAGCCGTACACACCTCCTTGACCAGCGGGTCGGCCGGGCCATGTCCGCACTGAGCGCCGCCGCGAAGAAGGGCCTCGGCGACCCGGAGCTCGCGGAACTCGTGATGATCCGCGCCTCACAGATCAACCACTGCGCGTTCTGCCTCGACATGCATCTCACGATCGCCCGCGAGCAGGGCGTCGACCAGAAGCGGCTCGATCTCCTCGACGCCTGGGAGGAGGCCGGGGACCTCTACAGCGAGCGCGAGCGGGCCGCCCTCGCGCTCACCGAAGCGGTCACCGTCCTGACCGACGGGTTCGTGCCCGACGAGGTCTACGCGGCGGCCGCCAAGCACTTCGACGAGGACCGACTCGCCCATCTCATCGGGCTGATCACCGCCATCAACGGGTGGAACCGGCTGATGGTCAGCCGCCGTATCGCGCCGGGAGGCTACACACCGTGAGCAAGGTCGAGACGTTCCGCGCGCTGCACCGACACCGCCTGCCCGGCGCTCCGTTGGTCCTTCCCGGGCCGTGGGACGCCGCCTCCGCGCGGGTGTTCGCCGACGCGGGATTCCCGGCGCTCGCGACACCCAGCGCCGGGGTGGCCGCCTCGCTGGGGTACGAGGACGGAGAGACGCCCGCCGTGGAAATGTTCGCGGCGGTCGGGCGGATCGTCCGGTCCGTCGAGGTGCCGGTGTCCGCGGACATCGAGGACGGGTACGGGCTCGCGCCTAAGGAGCTGGTGGAACGGCTCCTGGAGACGGGCGCCGTGGGCTGCAACCTCGAGGACTCACGCGAGGGTGTTCTCAAGGATGCGGCCCGCCACGCCGACTGGCTCGCCGAGGTGCGCGCCGCCGCGGCGGACGCGCTGTTCATCAACGCGCGCGTCGACACGTTCCTGCGCGGGGTCACCGATCCCGAACGGGCCATCGAGCGGGCCGCGCTGTACGTGGCGGCGGGTGCCGACTGCGTGTACCCGATCGTCGCGCCCGTCGGCGTACTGCCGCTGCTGCGGGCCGGGATCCAGGGGCCGGTCAATGTGTTCGCCGGGACGGACGAGGGCCCCTCGTTCGCCGAGCTCGGCGAACGAGGGGCCACCCGGATCACGTTCGGGCCGGGGCTGCAGCGTGCGGCGACCGAGGCGTTGCGAGGGATCGCCGCCGAGCTGCGGTAGTCCCCAGATCTACGGCGGCCCCCGGTTCTACGGCAGCCACGCCTTCCACGTGGACGCGTGGCTGCCCACCCACTTCTTCGCCGCTTCCTGCGCGGTCAGCTTGTCGCCCGCGATCATCAACGACACCTCGTTCTGGTCCTCCGTCGTCCACTTGAAGTTCTTCAGGAAGGCCGCCGCCTTGCCGCCGCTCTTGGCGAAGTCCGCGTTGAGGTACTTCTGGAGCGGGGTGTGCGGGTAGGCGCAGGCGACCTTCTCCGCGTCGGCGTCGCAGCCCTCCTTGTAGGCGGGGAGCTTCACCTCGGTCATCGGGACCTTCTTGAAGAGCCACTGGGGTGAGTACCAGTAGGTGAGGAAGGGCTTCTTCTCCTTGGCGAACTGCTTCATCTGGGTGATCTGCGCCGCCTCCGAACCGGCGAACACCACCTGGTAGTTCAGTTTCAGATTGTTGACCAGGGCCTTGTCGTTGGTGACGTACGACGGGGAGCCGTCGAGGAGTTGGCCCTTGCCGCCGCTCTCGGCGGTGCGCAGCTGGTCGGCGTACTTGTTGAGGTTCTTCCAGTTCGTGACGTCGGGGTGCTGCTTGGCGAAGTACGTCGGGACGAACCAGCCGATGTGGCCGGTGACGCCGAGGCCGCCGCCGCTCGTGATGGTCTTCTTGTCCTTGACGTACCGCTTCTCCTGGTCGGGGTGGCCCCAGTCCTCCATGATCGCGTCGACGCGGCCCTGGCTGAGCGCGTCCCAGGCGGGCACCTCGTCCACCTGGACGGTGTCGACGCGGTAGCCGAGTTCGTGCTCCAACAGGTACTGCGCGACGGCCACGTTGGCCTGTGCGCCGACCCAGGACTGCACGGAGAGGGTCACGGTCTTGGCGCCCTGGGCGTTGGCGTAGGGCGAGGCCTGCTTGGTCATGTCGGCGGCGCCGCAGCCGGTCAGCAGCAACAGGGCCGAGGCGCCGGCCACCGCGGAAATCGTACGTATGCGCATGTCAGGCTCCCTTCCTCGCGCGGCGTTCCGTCGGCTGCGTCACCCGGTCGAGCATCAGGCCGAGGCAGACGATCGCCGCGCCGGCGACGAGGCCGGTGGCCAGGTCGCCCTGGGCGAGCCCGAACACGACGTCGTAGCCGAGCGCGCCACCGCCGACCAGGCCGCCGATGATGACGACGGCGAGGACCAGCACGACACCCTGGTTGAGGGCGAGGAGCAGCGACGAGCGGGCCAACGGCAGCTGGACCTGGCGCAGTTGCTGCGCGCCGGTGGCGCCGAGGGAACGGGCGGACTCCAGCGCGGCGGGGTCGACCGCGCGCAGGCCCTGGGTGGTGATGCGGACGACGGCGGGCAGCGCGTAGACGACGGCCGCGGCGACGGCCGGGGCGCGGCCGATGCCGAACAGGGCGACCACGGGGATGAGGTACACGAACTGCGGCATCGTCTGGAAGACGTCCAGGACCGGGCGCAGGGCCCGCTCCACGCGTTCGCTGCGGGCGGCCGCGATGCCGGTCGCGAAGCCGAGGACGAGGGTCACGGCGACCGCGGCCAGGACCTGGGAGAGGGTGTCGAGGGACGGCTCCCAGACGCCGAGGACGCCGATCGCGGCCATGGCGAGGACGGCGGTCAGAGCAGTGCGCCAGGTGCCGATCAGCCAGGCGAGGGTGGCGACGATCAGCAGGACGGACCACCAGGGCAGCCAGAGCAGGCCGTCCCGGAGCGGGTCGAGGACCCAGGTGGTGAAGTGGCCGGCCCAGTCGGCGGTGCCGCCGATGTAGGGGACGCCGGAGTAGAGGTGGCCGGTCATCCAGTCGACGGCGCGGTTCACGGGTTCGGCGATGCCGACCGACCAGGACTCGGGCCAGTCGAGGCGGCCGGCGAGCCGTCCGGCGAGCGCGACGGCCACGGCGGCGACGGCCGCGTAACCCCAGTGCAGGGGGTTGCCGCCCGGCTGCCCGAGGCGCTCTCCCGCCGCTCCCGTCACCCGGTCGAGGACGACGGCGAGCAGCACGATCGGGATGCCGGCGGCGAGCGCGGCGCCCACGTCGACGGAGGCGAGGGCCTGGTAGACGCGGTCGCCGAGGCCGCCCGCGCCGATCACCGAGGCGATGACGGCCATGGACAGCGCCATCATGATCGTCTGGTTGAGGCCGAGGAGGAGTTCCTTGCGGGCCAGCGGAAGGCGGGCGGTCAGCAGCCGCTGGCGGGCCGTGGCGCCGAGCGAGGCGACGGCCTCCATCACTCCGGCGTCGGCGTCGCGCAGGCCGAGGGCGGTGAGCCGGGCCATGGGCGGGGCGGCGTACACGACGGTGGCGAGCACGGCCGCGGGCACGCCGATGCCGAAGACCAGGACGACGGGGAGCAGGTAGGCGAAGGCCGGGAGCACCTGCATGGTGTCGAGGACCGGGCGCAGGGCGCGGTAGGTGCGGTCGGAGAGCCCGGCGGCGAGGCCGAGCAGGGCGCCCAGTACGACGGACGCGAGTACGGCGACCACCATGAGCGCCAGCGTCTGCATGGTCGGCACCCACATGCCGAGCAGCCCGCAGGCGAGGAACGCGGCGGCCGTGCCGAGCGCCAGCCGGACGCCCGCGACCCGCCAGGCGGTGAGTGCCGCGACGGCCGTGACGCCGGCCCAGCCTGCCGCGAGCAGCACCAGGTAGACGGCGCGCACGGACAGGACGACGGCGTTGCTGATGTAGCCGAAGAAGTACAGGAACAGCGGGTGGCTGTCCCGGTTGTCGATGATCCAGTCGCTGGTCCTGCCGAGTGGCTCGCTGAGGTCGACGGTCAGCGCGTGCGGCCAACTGCCGCTCGCCCACCGGGCGTTGGCCAGCGGCACCAGGACGGCCGCGACGACGGCGAGCAGCAGGAGCTTGCCGACGGCGCGGTTTCTCAAGCCGCCGGGCAGGACGGAGCCGGGGACGGGTGTGGTGACCGTAGCCATCAGACCGCCTCCTTGTGCAGCTCCACTCCGGCCACGACACGGAGCAACCTCTCGTGGTCCACGACGCCCAGACAGCGGCCGTCCTCCACGACGCAGGCGGCCTTGCCGTTGCCGACGACGGTCTTGATCGCGTCGGCGACGACGGTGTCGGGGGCGAGGCCGGCCGGATGCGCCGGGGCACCGCAGTCCCCGCCGCGCATGGCGGTGCGGACGGTCATGACCTGCTCGCGCGGCACGTCCCGGACGAACTCGCGTACGTAGTCGTCGGCGGGCGAGCCGACGATCTCCTCGGGGGTGCCGAGCTGCACGATCCGGCCGTCGCGCATCAGGGCGATGCGGTCGCCGAGGCGCAGCGCCTCGTTCAGGTCGTGGGTGATGAAGACCATCGTGCGGCCCTCCTCGTGGTGCAGCCGGATGACCTCCTCCTGCATGTCGCGCCGGATCAGCGGGTCGAGCGCGCTGAACGGCTCGTCGAAGAGCAGGACCTGGGGGTCGACGGCGAGTGCGCGGGCAAGGCCGACGCGCTGCTGCTGACCACCGGAGAGCTGGCCGGGCCTGCGCTGCTCCATGCCCTCCAGGCCGACCTTGGCGACGATCTCCTGGGCGCGCCTCCTGCGCTCGCCCTTGCCGACGCCCTGGATCTCCAGGCCGTAGGCGACGTTGTCGAGGACGGACTTGTGCGGGAGCAGGCCGAAGTGCTGGAAGACCATCGAGGCGCGGTGGCGGCGGAGTTCGCGCAGCCGGGCGGTGTCCATGGCGAGGACGTCCTCGTCGTCGATCGCGACGGCGCCGGAGGTCGGCTCGATGAGCCGGGTCAGACAGCGGACGAGGGTGGACTTGCCGGAGCCGGACAGGCCCATGACGACGAAGACCTCGCCCTTGTGCACGTCGAAGCTGACATCGCGCACGGCGGCGGTGCAGCCGGTGCGGGTGCGCAGCTCGGCGGGGCTGAGCGCGGTGAGTTCGGGGTCGCCGGGTATGCGGTCGGCCTTCGGTCCGAACACCTTCCACAGGTTGCGCACGGAGAAGACGGGCTGGGCGGCCTTGTCTGCGGGAGTGGTGGCGGTGGCGGGAGTGGTGGCGGTGGTGGCGGGTGTGGTCGCCGTGGCGGTGCCAGGGGTCGTCTTGCTCATCACGCATCACTTCCGATCAGGTCGGCGCACTTCTCCCCGACCATGAGCACCCCGATCATCGGGTTCACGGCGGGCATGGTCGGGAAGACGGACGCATCGGCGATCCGGATGCCGTCGAGGCCCCGGATGCGCAACTCGGGGTCGACAACGGCGAGTTGGTCGTCGATCGCGCCCATACGGCAGGTGCCCGCCGGGTGGTACACGGTGTGCGCGACCTTGCGGGCGTACTCGCTCAGCTCCTCGTCACCCGTGACGTCGGGCCCGGGACACACCTCGCGCTTCAACCAGCCCGCGAGCGGTGCGGACTTGGCGATCTCGCGGGCGATCCTGATGCCGTCGACGAGGGTGCGGCCGTCGTAGTCGTCCTCGTCCGTGAAGTAGCGGAAGTCGAGGGCGGGCTTCTCGGCCGGGTCGGCGCTGGTCAGGTAGAGACGGCCGCGGCTGTGCGGCTTGGGGATGTTGGGAGTCATCGAGACGCCGTGCGCGGGGCGTTCGTAGCCGAGGCGCTCCGGATTGTCCGTGAACGGGATCTGGTAGAAGTGGAACATCAGGTCGGGGCCCGGGTGTTCGGGGTCGCGGCGTACGAACAGACCCGCGTCGGAGTCCATCGCGGAGTTCTCGGGGATGGGTCCGTGCGTCTCCCAGACGATCACCGACTCGGGGTGGTCGAGCAGGTTCTCGCCGACACCCGGGAGGTCGTGCACGACGGGGATGCCGAGCGCCTCCAGGTCCGCGCGCGGCCCGATGCCGGAGTGCATCAGCAGCCGCGGCGAGTCCACGGCGCCCGCGCACAGCAGGACCTCACGCCGAGCCCGTACGAGGGTCTCCGCACCGTCCTTGCCGCGCACGTGCACGCCCGTCGCGCGCGTACCCTCCAGCTCCAGCCTGTGCGCCCAGGTCTCCAGGAGGATGCGGAGGTTGGGGCGCTCGTCCATCACCGGGTGCAGATACGCCACCGACGCGCTGGAGCGCTTGTTGTTCTCCGGGTGGTACGCCAGGTCGAAGAAGCCGACGCCCTCGGTGAACGGCTTCTGGTTGAAGCCCTCGACGCGCGGCACGCCCAGCGCGGACTGCGCGGCGTCCACGAAGTCACGGGCGATGGCGTTCCGGTCCTTCTCGTCGACGGGGACGATGTTGTTCAGAAGGCGCGCGAAGTACGCCTCCATCGGGACCGCGCCCCAGCCCTTGGCGCCCGCCGACTCCCACTCGTCCCAGTCGGACGGCAGCGGCTTGAACGCGATGAGCGTGTTGTGGGAGGAGCATCCGCCGAGGACACGGGCCCGGCTGTGCCGGATGTGCGAGTTGCCGCGTGGCTGCTCGGTCGTCGGGTAGTCGTAGTCCAGCTCGCCGCCGAGCAGACCCATCCACCGGCGCAGCGTCAGGACGTCGTCGCGGCCGACGTCACTGGGGCCGCCCTCGATGACGGCGACGGTCACGTCGGGGTTCTCGGTCAGGCGGGACGCGATCACGGAGCCCGCGGTGCCGCCTCCGATGACGACGTAGTCGTACGTGTCGAGCGCGTCCTGCGATTCCTGCGCGTCGTACGTGTTCTCGTGCTCGGGCATGGGGGGATGCTCCTCTGGTCGTGCAAGGTGCTACGCGTAATCGGTCGGTCGTACGCAGCTGGGGACGGGGTCGGTCGGTCAGCCGGCGAACCACCTCACCGGGCGCGGGCTCAAGTTCTGGTACACGTGCTTGGTCTCGCGGTACTCGGCGAGTCCGGCCGGGCCGAGCTCGCGGCCGACGCCGCTCTTTCCGAAGCCGCCCCACTCCGCCTGCGGGAGGTAGGGGTGGAAGTCGTTGATCCAGACGGTGCCGTGCCGCAGGCGTCCGGCGACGCGGCGGGCGCGGCCCGCGTCGGCGGTCCAGACGGCGCCGGCGAGCCCGTACTCGGTGTCGTTGGCGAGCGCGACGGCCTCGTCCTCGGTGCGGAAGGTCTCGACGGTGAGGACCGGCCCGAAGACCTCCTCCCGTACGACCTTCATGTCACGGTGGCACTGGTCGAGGACGGTCGGCTCGTAGAAATAGCCAGTGGCGGGGCGCTCGGCGGACGGCTCGGGCCGCTTGCCGCCGGACCGCAGTACCGCACCTTCCGCGAGGGCCGAGGCGACGTACGCCTCGGTCTTCTCGCGCTGCTGCTCGGAGACGAGCGGGCCGCACTCGACGCCGTCCTCGGTGCCGCGGCCGAGCCTGATCAGGCCGGCCCTGCGGGCGAGTTCGGCGACGAAGCGTTCCCTGACGCTCTCCTCGACGATGAGACGGCCGCCCGCCGAGCAGACCTGGCCGCTGTGGATGAAGGCGGCGTTCAAGGCCTGGTCGACGGCGGTGTCGAAGCCCTCCTCGGTCGAACAGGCGTCGGCGAACACGACGTTGGGGTTCTTGCCGCCCAGCTCCAGCGCGACCTTCTTCACGCTCACGGCGGCGGCCTGCGCGACCTTCGTGCCGCTGGCGAGACCACCGGTGAACGAGACGAGGTCGACGTCCGGGTGCTCGGCGAGCCGGGCGCCGACGGTGTGACCGGGTCCGGTGACGATGTTCGCGGCGCCGGCGGGCAGTCCGGCCTCCGCGAGCAGGCCGATCAGCTCGACCGTGGTCAGCGGGGTGATCTCGCTCGGCTTGACGACGAAGGTGTTGCCTGCGGCGAGCGCGGGGGCGATCTTCCAACTGGCCTGCAGCAACGGGTAGTTCCAGGGCGTGATCATCGCGCAGACACCGACGGGCTCGTGCACGACGACGCTGTGGATCTCGTCCGACCCGGCGTCGACGACGCGGCCGCCGCCCTCCCCCACGACGAGGTCGGCGAAGTACCGGAAGGCGTCGGCGACGCAGTCGATGTCGACGCGCCCCTCCTCGACGGTCTTGCCCGCGTCGCGGCTCTCCAGCAGCCCGAGCCGTTCGCGGTCGCGTACGAGGAGGTCGGCGACGCGGCGCAGCAGGGCGGCGCGCTCGGCGACGGGGGTGCGGGGCCACGGGCCCTCGTCGAAGGCGCGGCGGGCCGCGGCGATCGCCGCGTCCGTGTCCTGCCCGTCGCCTTCGGCGACCACGGCGAACGGCTTGGCGTCGGCGGGATCGATGATCTCGCGGGTGGCGCCGGAGACGGCTTCAAGCCACTCTCCGCCCACGTGGATGGTCTGCTGCGCCTGTCGTTCGACTGGTCCGGCCATGATCGGTATTGCCTTCCGTTCCTGTTCAGTGCCCCTGCGTCACACTCGTGTCACCTTCGGGGGCCGTGAGCGCATGCCCCCGCCCCCCGGGATGCATGCGCAATCCATGGCCAGAAGTGCGCTGCATCACTGAAAATGCGGACAAAGAGTCGCAAAAGTACGCTGAGGAGTGAGTGGCGAGTCCCTGATGGGTGATGCGCACCGGGGAGGTGACGCGATGGCCGGGAAGACGGTGGCGTGCACGGTCGCGGTCGCGGCTCTCCTCCTCTCGCCGGGGCTCTCCGCCCTCGCCCGGGCGGACGACGGTGGCGGCGCGAGCGCGCAGGAGCTCTCCGACAAGGCGCAGGAGACGTTGCTGAAGGCGAAGTCGGTCCATCTGAAACTCACGGACGACAGCGCGGGCACGCGCACCAGCACGACCCAGCCGACCTCGATGGACCTCGCCCTCGACCAGGACGGCAACTGCGCCGGCTCCATGGAGATGGGCTCCGGCGGGGGCAGCGTGAAGATCATCGTGCGGGGCGACCAGGTCTGGATGAAGCCGGACGCGGCCTTCTGGAAGGCCCAGGTCCCCGGCGGCCAGGGCGACGCGGCTGCCGAGCTGTTCAAGAACCGGTACATCCACGGCTCCACCGCCGACGCCCTGCTCAAGGGCATGGCCGACAGCTGCGACCTCGACTCCCTCCAGCAGCAGATCACCAGCGACCCGGACGAGCAGCACGCGCTGAAGAAGGGCTCCGAGACGAAGGTCGACGGCGCGAAGGTCATCCCGCTGTCGTTCAGGGAGGGCGGCAAGAAGACCGTGCTCTACGTCAGCACGGACTCCGACCACCACCTCGTCAAGGCGACCGAGAAGAGCGCCGACTCCGATCTCACCCTGCTGTTCACGGACTACGACAAGCCGGTCCCGTCGGCCACGCCGTCGGCGGCCGAGTCGGTCGACATCTCGAAGCTGCAGGGCGAGCTGCAGAAGATCTGAGACGCGGACGTTTTCTTTGACTACAGTCAAAGAAATATGGAGCCAGTGTCCACAGAAGACGTGAAGGCCCTGCGCCGCTTCAACCGCTACTTCACCCGGCGCATCGGGGCCCTGGACGACCACTACCTCGGGCAGGACCGCCCCCTCGGCGAGGCCCGCCTGCTCTTCGAGATCTCCGAGGTCTCCGAGGTCTCCGAGGCCGGGGACGGTGCCTCACTCCGGGACCTCAGGAGCCGGCTCGGTCTCGACGCCGGATACCTGAGCCGGATGATCAGGACACTTGAGGCGCAGGGGCTCGTGCGGGTGAGCGTCCACCCCGAGGACAGCCGTCTGCGGGTCGCCGAGCTGACCCCGGCCGGGCGGGTCGAGGTGAAGGAACAGAACCGCCGGGCCAACTCCCTCGCCGAAGGCCTGCTCAGCGGGCTCGGCGCCGCGCAGCGCGGCGAACTCACGGCGGCTGTCGCGGTCGCCGAAAGGCTGCTCCGACTGGCGGCGATCACCATCGAGGTCGTCGACGGCTCCTCGGCCGACGCCCGCCACTGCCTGGCCGCCTACGCCGCCGACATCGACGAACGCTTCCCGGAGGGCTTCGACCCGTCCGCCCTCGTACGGCCGCACGAGGTGTCCGGAGCCGCCGGTGCCTTCCTCGTCGCGTACGAGGAAGGGCGCCCCGTCGGCTGCGGGGCGCTGCGCGGCCTTGCGCCCGGGGTGGGCGAGATCCGGCACGTGTGGGTGCACCCGGGCGCCCGGCGTCTCGGGCTGGCCCGCCGCATCCTCGGCGGCCTCGAACGGGAGGCCGTCGCCCGCGGCCACCGCGTCGTCCGCCTCGACACGCACGCGGCCCTCACCGAGGCCCAGGCGATGTACCGGGCCTGCGGGTACGCGGAGATCCCCCGCTACGACGACAACGCGTACGCCGCGTACTGGTTCGAGAAGCGGCTGCGCGTGCGGTGACGTGTCAAGTGCCGGTGCAGGTCCCGCCCGTGGGGCAGAACGAGTTCAGGACTGTCGTGAGCAACGCGCCCAGGTCCTCGGCCGTTTCGCTTTCGTTGCGGCTGACGCGGATCGCGTAGAACTCGCCGTCGGATGCCGTGAACCTGTGGTCGATGACGAGGAGGGGGCCCACTTCCTCACCGCCGTTGTAGTGGTAGGTCAGTTCGGCCCAGTCCGGGCCCGACGTACGGTCGAGGACCTCGTAGCCGGAGAGCTTCTTCTTGAAGCCCCACGGCTGGTTCTCGGCCTGGTCCAGCGAGTCGGCCGGGCTGTCCTCGGTGACCTTGAACAACTCGATCTGGCGGCTGTCGCCGACCTCGGTGTAGTAGGTGACGACCGGCGCCTTCACGCCCTTCTCCTGCTTCCTGAGCCACCCGTCGGGCACGTCGAGCGTGTACCCGACGGGGTCCACCGCCCGGCTGTACCCGGGAGCGGGTTCCGGTCCGGTGGACACCTCCGGCGACGCGCTCGCGAACGCCGACACGGAGGGGGAAGCGAAGGCGGAAGCGGATGCCGACGGGGACGGGGACGGCGTGTCGGAGGGATAGGCGGACGCGGAGGCACTCAGGGACGGCTGGGAACCTGCCGATGCCTTACGGTCCGCCGCGTCGTTCCGCATCAGGACCCACACCCCGGCCCCGATCCCGCCGACCGCGAGAACCAGGGCGACGACCATGGCGATCAGCCGGCCTGAGCCGCCCGAGCCGGGCGGCGGGATCGGGGCCGGGTATCCGGGCGCGGGAACGTTGGCGGGCGCGGGGCCGAAGCCCGGTCCGGCCTGCTGCCAGGGCTGTTGCACGGGCGGCAGGTGAGCCGGGGGCGGTGGCGGCTGAACCGGCGGCGGCTGCAGCGGCGGTGGCCGCACGCCCGCCGCCCGGGTCTCCTCCGCGGCCCACCACGGAGTCTCCGACCCCGCGTCCCCGCCGCCGGTCACGCCGTCGCCGTCGACCCACCGCTGCAGGTCCTCGTCCCACCGCCACATCTCTCGTCCCCGTCCCCCGAACAGCCCGCGTCCTTCGACGATAGCGACGGCTGTGTCTGCGGTGTCACCTCATACGGGGATAAAGAATGTACGTTCGATACGTACTTTCTGTACGCATGCGGAAGGCCCCGCCCCGGAACGATCCCGGGCAGGGCCTTGCGCGTGGAGTTGAGCGGGGTGGCTCAGATGAGGCCGAGGCTGCGGACCGCCTCGCGCTCCTCCTCGAGCTCCTTGACGGAGGCGTCGATGCGGGTGCGGGAGAACTCGTTGATGTCCAGGCCCTGGACGATCTCGTACTGGCCGTCCTTGGTGGTGACGGGGAACGAGGAGATCAGGCCCTCGGGGACGCCGTACGAACCGTCCGACGGGATACCCATCGAGGTCCAGTCGCCGTCCGCGGTGCCGTTGACCCACGTGTACACGTGGTCGATGGCGGCGTTGGCGGCCGACGCCGCGGACGAGGCGCCACGGGCCTCGATGATCGCGGCGCCGCGCTTGGCGACGGTCGGGATGAAGTCCTCGGCGAGCCACTTCTCGTCGCTCACGACCTCGGCCGCGTTCTTGCCGCCCACGGTGGCGTGGAAGATGTCGGGGTACTGGGTCGCGGAGTGGTTGCCCCAGATGGTGAGGCGCTTGATGTCCGCGACGGTCGAGCCCGTCTTCTTCGCGAGCTGGGTCAGCGCGCGGTTGTGGTCCAGGCGGGTCATCGCGGTGAAGCGCTCGGCCGGTACGTCCGGGGCGGCGGCCTGGGCGATCAGCGCGTTGGTGTTCGCCGGGTTGCCGACGACCAGGATCTTGACGTCGTCCGCGGCGTTGTCGTTGATGGCCTTGCCCTGCGGCTTGAAGATGCCACCGTTGGCGGAGAGCAGGTCGCCGCGCTCCATGCCCTTGGTACGGGGGCGGGCGCCGACGAGCAGACCGACGTTGGTGCCGTCGAAGGCGACGTTCGGGTCGTCCGTGATGTCGATGCCCGCCAGGAGCGGGAAGGCGCAGTCGTCGAGCTCCATGGCGGTGCCCTCGGCGGCCTTCAGCGCCGGCGTGATCTCCAGGAGCCGCAGCTTGACCGGCACGTCCGCGCCGAGCAGCTGGCCGGAGGCGATGCGGAAGAGCAGGGCGTAACCGATCTGGCCGGCCGCGCCGGTGACGGTGACGTTCACGGGAGTGCGGGTCATGGCGTTCTCCGTATGACAGCTGGCGGTGGGGCGTCGCTGCCCCGGGTGCAGGATCGGATCCCCTGCTCCGCCGCAATGATCGATCACCGGTACGGATGATCGATCTCTTGGCGTCAAGAGAGATCCGCCCGTCAGGCTATCGCGCCTCCGGGATCCCCGGCGTCCGGGTGCGTGTGGCCCACCCCACAGACCTACCGCAAACGGCGGCCGCCCGCCCGGGAGAGAGGGGCGCGACGGCCGCCGGGGGTAACCGGAGAGGCGCCCAGAAGGGGGTGTCTCCTCCTGAACGCGTACCGGATCCCGTGGGGTTAACGTGCGCTTGCCCCGATGCGGGGCGGGCATGCGCGCGCAGGCGGACGAGTTTCCGGGGGCTTTCAGCCCGTCCGGCGTTTGAGGACGAGGCCGTTCAGGCCGAAAGGGGGGTCTGGGGGCGCAGCCCCCAGGTACGGGACGGGTAGGGGCGGAGGGGGCGAAAGAAGGCTTCGAACGGGCCCGGCGCCGGGAACGGCAGCGGGGCCGGTCTCGTACGGCGGTGGGGTGCCCGACCGCCGTACGAGAACAGCCCCGCTCGCGGGGTTACTTGGTGCAGCCCTGCTGCCCGGACTTCAGGGTCGCGCACGCCTTGGCGTCACCGGCGTCCTTCACGGCCACCATCGGCGTATACGCGTCGGTGTCCGTGTCGACCGCCCCGGTCTGCTTGGCGGCCGACCCCGAGGACACCTCGACCTTGTCGCCGGCGGCGGCCTGCGTGATGCGGGCCCACGCCGCCGCACAGGTCTTGCTGTAGCGGACCTCGACGAGCGTGGTGCCGACGGTGGCACTGCTGGTGGTCTTCGCCAGCTCCCCGCCGCAGCCCATGTTCTCCGGGTCCTTGCCCGTGCAGCTGTTGCCGCTGCACTTGACCCCGGCCGGCAGGTCGGGGTCGGTGGCGGCGGAGGTGGTGGGCGACTTGGGAGTGTTCTCGTTCTTCTTGTCGCCACCGCCGTGGGTGAGGAACACGGCCGCCGCGATCACGACGAGCGCGCCCACGACCCCCGCGAGGAACATCGTGAGCCGCCGCTTGCGGCGCGCCCCGTCGGCCGCACCACCGGCCCCGGGCCGGGCGTCCTGAGGTGTCCCCCCGGACGGCGGCCCGAACGCCCCGGAGGCACCGGCACCGGCGCCCGGTCCCGGGGCGTGCCCCGGGGGCTCCGGTACGGCCGCGGCCCCCCGACCGGCGGACGGCGAGGGCCTCTCGTATCCGGCGAGCCCCCAAGAGTTGGCGACGGAGGAACTCCCGGAAGAGCTGATTCCGGTTCCGGTTCCGTTTCCAGCTCCCGTGCCCGCTCCCGCTCCCGCGGAAGAACCCGTCCGCGACGCGCCTCCCCGTACGTCGCCTCCCACCGAGTCCTCCGCGTCCGGAGCCGTCGGCTGCGGCGGCACGGTCGGTGACACGCCGGCCGGTCCTGCGATCCCCGGCGTCACCGTCGCGCTGCCGCCCTTGCGGGCCTGCTTGCCGTTGCTTCCCTTCACCGAGGGCGCCCCGAACTCGCCGAGCGCGGCCCGCGCCTGGGAGATCCGGATCGCTTCCATGGTCATGTCGTGGCGCATCTCCGAGCGGCTCCACGCACGCTCGGCGAGCTCCCACATGGTGGTGAGATGGATGGGGTTGGTCCCGGTCACCTCGGCCAGGGCGACGATCGCCCCCTTGGGGGCGAGGAGCCGGCCGTTGAGATAACGCTCCCAGGACGTCTTGCTGTAGCCCGTGCGGTCGGCCACTGCGGCTATGCTCAGCCCGCTCCGGTCGACGAGTCGGCGCAGCTGGCTGGCGAACTCCCTGACCTGCGGATCCAGTTCATCCGGCAAGGCCCTCCAACGAGGCATTACTTCTCCCCCCTCATTGCTTCCCCCCCCGTACGTGCCTGACTGTTCCCCGTGCCTGGCGACCCTCCGCCGAGTCCCGTTCTGGCTACCCACAGGGATGCGCCCGGTCGGGATCCCAGTTCCCGGGGTGGGGGCGCACGGGAGCATTTCGGGCCGAGGCATGCACCGTTGCACGCCGGTTCGTCTGCGGTCCAGTGTCCCACCGACCCCTTGGTCGACCGGTCGAACCCCCGAGCTCCGCGCAAGACGTCCTGGAGCGTCCGATTGGCCACGTTAGCCCGGCTGTTGAAGCTGATTGACGTAAATCCTCGAACTTGTCAAGACATCGACACAACGGGAACACATGGGCGACCTCAGGGGTCACGGAAGCGATCAGGTCACCCGAGAGTGACGGCTCCGACTACGGCGACGAGGCCGAGAAGCACGAGCCCGAGCAGGGCGACGTAGAGAAGGAGCCGTCCCGAGGATCCGCGGGCCGGCGACAGCCTCGACCGCCGCGCCGACCGGGACTGCTCCTCGGGCGCGTCCCACCACGGGAGCGTGGGAGCCTCCTCGTACGCTTCCCCGCTCCCGTCCGCGCCCGGTGCGGGACCTCCCGCCGCCGGGACGGCCCCCCGGACCGGGGCCCCCTGCGGCCCGGCCGGCGCCGGCTCGCGGGGCCACGCCTGCACCGCCAACTCCCAGCGCACGATGAACCGTTCGGGATCCTCGCCGACGACCCGGCACAGGGCGACGACCGCCTGCTCGGGCGGCGGCTGGGTCGCGTTGAGGTAGCGCTGCCAGGAGGACTTGCTGTACGCGGTGCGCGCGCCGAGCGCGACCAGGCTGAGCCCGGTGCGGTCCTTGAGCAACCGCAACTGCTCCACGAAGTGCCGTACCTCCGGCGCAAGTTCCTCCGGCAGCGGCTGCCAGGCGCCCATCACCATCCTCCTCGCCGTTCCCGTGAGCGAGGGACGACTCCGGGCGGCGGGCGGTTCCCGTTGCCGGGCGCGGACACCGTAGCGGAATGGTCACTTCCGTGCCACAGCGAACTGACAGGTGTTGAACACCCCGTCCTGCTGCACAAGTGTTGACCTCAGGCGGAACACCCGCCCGAACGCGGCCCGTCCTTACTCGGGGGAGAGGGCGGGCCGCGGCCGTACCTCAGCCGCCTACGTCAACCACCGGGCCGGACAAGACCGGTCTCGTACGCCACCACCACCGCCTGCGCCCTGCTGTCCAGGTCGAGCTTGGTCATCGTGCGGTTGAGATGGGTCTTGACGGTGGCCTCGCTGATGTAGAGGCGGTCGGCGATCTCCAGGTTGGACAGACCGCCTGCGATGAGCCGGAGGACCTCGGTCTCGCGGGACGTCAGCGCGGCCAGGTCCGGCGGCGGTGCGGCGTCCGGCGCGGAGCCCGCCTGCCGGGCGAACGCCTCGACCAGACGGCGGGTCACGCTGGGCGCGAAGAGCGCGTCGCCGCCGCCGACCGCGGCCACCGCCGCGAGCAGCCGCTCGGGCCCCGAGTCCTTGAGCAGGAACCCGGAGGCTCCGGCGCGCAGCGCCCCGTACACGTACTCGTCGAGGTCGAAGGTGGTCAGCACGAGGATGCGGGGAGCGGGCTCGGCCGCCTCGTCGAGGATGCGCTCGGTGGCCCGGATGCCGTCCGTGCCGGGCATCCGGATGTCCATCAGGATCACCTCGGGCCGCGTCTCGGCGGCGATCCGGACCGCCTCGTCGCCGTCTCCCGCCTCCCCGACGACCTCGATGCCGGGCGCGGCGTTCAGCAGCCCCACCAGACCTGCCCGGATCAGATACTGGTCGTCGACGACGAGCACTGTGGTCATGCCGTGGTCTCGTCCCCCCGCCGTTCGGCCCGCGCGGAGGTGGGCAGGGTCAGCCGCACGGCGAAACCCCCCTCCCCCAGCGGGCCGATACTGATCGTCCCGCCATAGAGCTTGGCCCGCTCCCGCATACCAATCAAGCCATGGCCGCCACCGGCCGGGACTCTGTCCGGATTCACCCCCTCTCCGTCATCGGTCACATCGACGGCCACGTGATGTTCCTGGTAGCGGAGCCGGACGGTCGCCTCGGCGTGCCGGGCGTGCTTCAGGATGTTGGTGAGGGCTTCCTGGACGACCCGGTAGGCGCAGAGTTCGACACCGGGGGCGAGGGGGCGCGGGGTGCCCTCGACGTGCAGTTCGACGCGGACGCCTCCGGCACGCACACGCTCGACCAGGTCGCCGAGGCGCGCGAGCCCGGGCATGGGGGCCGCGGGGGCGCCGGCCGGCTCCCCCAAGTCCTCCTCGCGCAGCACCTGGAGCATGCGGCGCAGTTCGTCCAGGGCCTCGCCGCTGGTGTCCGCGATGGTGCCCAGCGAGGCGCGGGCGGTGCGCGGGTCGGAGTCGAAGACGAAGCGCGCGAGGCCCGCCTGCACCGAGATCACCGACATGTGGTGGGCGACCACGTCGTGCAACTCCCGTGCCATGCGCCCGCGTTCCTCGGCGACCTCACGGCGTGCCCGCTCGGCCTGCTCGGCCCGCAGTTCGCGGGCGAGTTCGGCGGAGCGCCGGGCCAGGTAGCCGAACCGCCACAGTACGGCGGTGAAGAGCAGCGCCTGGGCCACGACGGACGCCATGGCGTCGCTCTCGCTGACCACACCGGCGTAGATCCACACCCCGACCATCGCCGCCGCGCAGACGGCGGTCGTGCGGGCCTGCCGCATCGAGGCCACCGTGTAGAAGGCGAGCATCGGGCCGAAGGTGGACACCACCGGCCAGTAGCCCGCGGTGACGTACACGATGCTCGCCGCCTCGACCCCGCCGAAGACGACGAGCGGAGCCCTGCCGCGGAGGGCTACGGGCAGGTGCGCGAGGACCACCAACACATAGGCCCGCGCGTCGAGTTCGGGCCACCCCTGCGTCACCGACTCCCGCCCGAGCAGGACGGCCACGCACACCATGGCGCACGCGATCAGCGTGTCGACGGCGAGCGGGCGAGGCGGCCAGAAGCGCATCGCCGCAGCGTAGCGCCGTGTTCGGCGCGTCGGCGTCAACTTTTCGCGGTACCGCGGAAGTTGCAGGAACCGCGCGGCTACGGCGAGCGATGGGGCGGGAGTTCAAACCGCGGTGGGACGCGGGGCGCACGGGACGGACCGTACGTTCTGGAGCACGACGGAGCCGGCCGACCACCGGCACCGCATCCGAGAACGTCCGAGAAGGGGAATCGGAACCCATGAACACACGCAAGCGCATCGCACTCGCCGTCACCACGGTGGCGCTCGGCGCGGGGCTGTCCCTCGCTCCCGCGGCGAGCGCCGCACCGGCACACTCCGCGCAGACCGCCCGGGCGAGCGCCTCGTGCGGCTACTACAGCGGGACGGCTGTGACGAAGACGGGTCAGACCGGCTCCGCGGCGAAGGCCCGGATCAAGGAAGTCCAGTGCCTGATCAACATCAACACGTCGTACCTGCCGCTCCTCGATGAGGACGGCTCGTTCGGCAACAACACCTACAACGCGGTGTACACCGTGCAGAAGCACGCCTTCCCCAACGACTCCAGCCAGTGGGACCACCAGGTCGGCCCCAAGACCTGGGCGAAGCTGCGCTCGGGCGTCTGGTGGTAGGCAACGCCCACCGCAGGGGGTGAAACACGGTGGCCCGCACTCTCCGGGGGAGGTGCGGGCCACCGTCATCGGCTCGAGCGGTACCGGCTCGATCGGTACCGGCTCAGCGGATCGTGAAGTGCAGCGTGTCGTCCAGGAACGGGATCTCCAGCAACGGGTCGGGCTGCGCCATCATCGCGAGCAGCACGATCGCGACGCCGAGGACGCCGTACGTCACCAGGTCCGTGAAGCGGGAGCGGACCGCGAGCATGCCCACGTCGGGCAGCATCCAGCGCAGCACGCCGCCGCCGAGCAGCGCGACGCCGATCAGGATCGTGCCGACGCGGAACACGTCCAGCGCGGTCAGCAGCAGGCCGAGCCCGACGGTCGACAGGACCGCGAGGATCGGCCACTGGCGCGCCGGTGCCGGGGCACCGCGGGGCGCCGCGCGACCGCCGCCCTCGGGCCGGGCGGTGTCACGGGTGAACAGCGGGAAGCGGCGCGTGGTGCGGCGCGGGTGCCCTTCGGCGTCGGGCGCGCTGACGGCGTCCCGCACCTCGATGTCGTCGGCGGCGTCGTCAACGGCGGGAGCCTCGACGTCCACGTGATCCCCGTTGCCCTCAGACTCGGCCGACACTGCGCTCCGCCGCCTCCACCACGTTGACGAGCAGCTGGGCCCGGGTCATCGGGCCGACGCCGCCCGGGTTCGGCGAGATCCACGCGGCGACCTCGGCGACGCCCGGGTGGACATCGCCGACGATCTTGCCCTCGGCGCTGCGCGAGACACCGACGTCGAGCACGGCCGCGCCGGGCTTCACGTCCTCGGGGCGGATCAGGTGCGCCGAGCCGGCCGCGGCGACGATGATGTCGGCGCGCTTGAGGTGCGAGGAGAGGTCGCGCGTGCCGGTGTGGCACTGCGTCACCGTCGCGTTCTCGCTGCGCCGCGTCAGCAGCAGCGGCATCGGGCGCCCGATGGTCACACCGCGGCCGACGACCACGACCTCGGCGCCCTTGATCTCCACGCCGTACTGCCGGAGCAGGGTGAGGACACCGTTCGGGGTGCAGGGCAGCGGGGCGGGCTCGTTGAGGACGAGACGCCCGAGGTTCATCGGGTGCAGACCGTCGGCGTCCTTGTCCGGGTCCATCAGTTCGAGGATGCGGTTCTCGTCGATGCCCTTGGGAAGCGGCAGCTGGACGATGTAACCGGTGCAGGCCGGGTCCTCGTTGAGCTCGCGGACGACGGCCTCGATCTCCTCCTGCGTGGCGGTCGCGGGCAGTTCGCGCTGAATGGAGGCGATGCCCACCTGGGCACAGTCGCGGTGCTTGCCCGCGACGTACTTCTGGCTGCCGGGGTCGTCACCGACGAGGACGGTCCCCAGGCCGGGCGTGACGCCCTTCTCCTTCAGGGCCGCCACGCGGACGGTCAGATCGGACTTGATCGCGGCTGCGGTGGCCTTGCCATCGAGAATCTGGGCGGTCATGGCCCCATCCTCCCGGATGACCCGGCCCCGGTTCCAATCCGGCCACCATATGGGCCTTGCGACGCCGATTCCCGGGCCCGTCCCCCGCATCCGGCCATGATCATCGATGTTGCACTTGCACAACACATATGGCATCCGGCTGGACAAGTAAGAGGCGCCTAAAGAACGATGAGCAGCACAGTGCCGCGGGCAGTACCGGGGGGACGGACCGCTCTGTAGAAATTCCTCCGACCGTTCCGCGCTTCGTCCCCGCGCAAAACGGAGGAAAACCCGCCATGAGTTTCGGCGACCCGAACAACCCTTATGGGCAGCCTCCCCAGCAGCCCCCGGGCCCGCCCGGATACGGCTACCCGCAGGCCCCGCCCGGCGTACCGCCGCAGGGCTACGGCTACCCGCAGCAGCCGGCGTACCCCGGCTACCCGGGCGGCAACCAGATGCTTCCGCAGTCGATGCCGGGGCTTTTGATGACGGCCCGCGTCTTCCTCTTCATCATCGCGGTGCCGCAGACCATCGCGGCGCTGTTCTGGTTCTACCTCGCCGCGTTCGCGAACGACGTGTCGGACAGTGCGGACGACTACGGGTTCACCAACGTGGGCAACGGCGGGCACATGGCCGCCGGGGTCTTCGTCTTGATCGCTCTGCTCGCCGCGGCCCTCGCGACCCTCTCCATCACGCTCGGCGTGAAGTTCAGCAGGGGCGGCCAGGGCGTCCGCATCACCACCGTCGTCTACGGTGCGCTCGGCGGCATCGTCGGCCTGATCGCGCTCTTCGTCGGCCTGGACTCCGGACTCGCGTCCGCGGTCATCCTGCCGCTGATCTGGGTCGTCTTCGCCACCGTCATCACGGCGGCGCCGGTCGTCGCCAGCGGCACCGCCTGGTTCGCACGCCCGCGCTACTGAACTCCCCGCGCAGGCCGCTTCGTTCACACCAAGGGCCGTGTCCCCCTCATACAGGGGGACACGGCCCTGGTGCATTGCACATGGGTGCGGATCAGTGGAAGAAGTGCCGCGTCCCCGTGAAGTACATCGTCACGCCCGCCTTCTTCGCGGCCTCGACCACCAGCTCGTCGCGGACCGAACCGCCGGGCTGGACCACGGCCTTGACGCCCGCCTCGGCGAGGATCTCGAAGCCGTCGGGGAAGGGGAAGAACGCGTCGGAGGCGGCGTAGGAGCCGCGAGCGCGCTCGGCGCCCGCCCGCTCCACGGCGAGCTTCGCGGAGTCGACACGGTTGACCTGGCCCATGCCCACGCCGACCGAGGCGCCGTCCTTGGCGAGCAGGATCGCGTTGGACTTGACGGCCCGGCAGGCCTTCCAGGCGAATGCCAGCTCGTCGAGCTCACCGGGGCTGAGGGCGTCGCCGGTCGCGAGGGTCCAGGACGCCGGGTTGTCGCCGTCCGCCTGGAGACGGTCGGTGACCTGGAGCAGCGCGCCGCCGTCGATCTGCTTGACCTCGACGGGGTTGGCCGGACCGTGGTGGGCCCTGAGCACCCGGATGTTCTTCTTCTTGGTGAGGGCTTCGAGGGCGCCGTCCTCGTACTCGGGCGCCACGATCACCTCGGTGAAGATCTCGGCGACCTGCTCCGCCATCTCCTTCGTCACCGGCCGGTTGACGGCGATGACGCCACCGAACGCGGACAGCGGGTCGCAGGCGTGCGCCTTGCGGTGCGCCTCGGCGACGTTGGAGGCGACCGCGATCCCGCACGGGTTGGCGTGCTTGATGATCGCGACGCAGGGGTCCTCGTGGTCGTACGCGGCACGGCGCGCGGCATCCGTGTCCGTGAAGTTGTTGTACGACATCTCCTTGCCGTGCAGCTGCTCGGCCTCGGCGAGGCCGCGCGTGCCGTCGACGTAGAGGGCCGCACCCTGGTGCGGGTTCTCGCCGTAGCGCAGGGTGTTCTTGCGCGCGTAGGTGTGGCCGAGGAAGTCGGGGAAGCCGCTCTCGTCGGCGGCGGCGTACTCGTCCGCGAACCAGGAGGCGACGGCGACGTCGTACGCGGCCGTGTGCTGGAACGCCTCGGCGGCGAGCCGCTTGCGGGTGGTGAGGTCGAACCCGCCGTCCTGGGCGGCCGCGAGGACGTCGGCGTACCGCTTCGGGCTGGTGACCACGGCCACCGACGGGTGATTCTTGGCGGCGGCGCGGACCATCGAGGGACCGCCGATGTCGATCTGCTCGACGCACTCGTCGGGCGAAGCGCCCGAGGCGACCGTCTCGCGGAACGGGTAGAGGTTCACGACGACGAGGTCGAACGGCTGCACGCCCAGGTCGGCGAGCTGCCGGCGGTGGTCCTCCAGGCGGAGGTCGGCGAGGATGCCGGCGTGGACCTTCGGGTGCAGCGTCTTGACGCGGCCGTCCAGGCACTCGGGGAAGCCGGTGAGCTCCTCGACCTTGGTGACGGGGACACCGGCGGCGGCGATGCGGCCGGCCGTGGAGCCGGTGGAGACGAGCTCGACACCGGCCTCGTGCAGCCCGCGCGCGAGCTCCTCAAGACCGGTCTTGTCATAGACGCTGACGAGCGCCCGGCGGATGGCCCGCTTGTTGCTCTCGGCCGTGACTGTGCTCTCGGCGGTCACTGGATAACTACCTTTCGTCCCTCAATGCGATAGCCGTTGCGGGCGAGCCGCCCCACGACATCGACGAGCAGCCTTCGCTCGACTTCCTTGATGCGCTCGTGCAGCGCACTCTCGTCGTCCTCGTCCCGGACCTCGACCACGCCCTGAGCGATGATCGGCCCGGTGTCGACGCCGTCGTCGACGAAGTGGACGGTGCAGCCGGTGACCCGCGCGCCGTACGCGAGGGCGTCGCGCACACCGTGGGCTCCCGGGAAACTGGGCAGCAGGGCGGGGTGCGTGTTGACGAACCGCCCGCCGAACCGTGCGAGGAATTCCTTCCCCACGATCTTCATGAACCCCGCGGAGACGACCAGGTCGGGCTCGTACGCGGCGACGGCCCCGGCGAGGGCCTTGTCCCACTCCTCGCGGCTGTCGTAGTCCTTCACCCGGCACACGAAGGTCGGCAGGGCGGCGCGCTCGGCGCGGGCCAGCCCCTCGATGCCGTCGCGGTCCGCTCCTACGGCGACGATCTCGGCTCCGTAGGCCGCGACGCCCTGCTCCGCGATGGCGTCCAGCAGTGCCTGCAGGTTCGTGCCGGATCCGGAGACCAGCACGACAAGGCGCCTGGCCGCAGACTTGACCACGGGCTCGGCCACGACGGGGCCCTTTCTCGGGGGTGCGTTTGTACGGTCGTACAAATGCTTCGCGCCCCGGGATACGGGGAAGTCTACGAAGCGGCCGACCGGCAGCAACGATACCGGCACTCCGGGCGGCCCCCACGGGACGGGGGCGTGGCCGGAAGGTAGCGTCTGGGGAGGATCCACCCGGGAAGACGGTCGGGAAGACGGTTCAGCACGGGGAACGCCCTGCCTGCGTGGGACGTTGATCTGTCAGCGGGTCGGTCCGGTTCGTCGGCCGACCGGTCGATTCACCAGCCGGTCGGCTCGCCAGCCGGTTCGCCATCCCGCTTCGTCCGCGAGTTCACCAGCCAGTTCACCAGCCAGTTCACCAGCCAGTTCATCAAGGGGAAGACGCACACCTGATGCCGGATCGCAGTCTCCGACTCCCTCCGCTCCTGCTGCGCGAGCGGCGCCCTTCGCCCACGCCGCCGCAGGAGAGCGGACGCGACGCTGCGGACGGGCGGGGCCAGGAGGCCCCCTCGTCGGACCCGTCGACCCCGTCGGACCCGTCCGGCCCGTCGGACCGGCCCTCGGAGGACAACCCCTTCGCGCCGCCGCCGGAGGGGACTCCCGACCGGCCGTGGCAGCCGCGGCGGCCCGTGAACGGACAGGGCGGCTCGGAGGAGGACAACCGGCCCGGGCAGTCCGGACAGCCGGGGCAGTCGCCGTGGGGCAACCAGTGGAGCGACCGGCAGCCGGGGCGTTCGAGCGGTGGCGGTTTCGGTGACCGGCCCGGGGCGCCTCAGGGGCAGAACGGTCCGGAGGGGCCGACCGGTGGTCCGGGTGCCGGGATGCGCTGGGATCCGACGGACCCCTCCCAGCGGCGCGCGCGGTTCGCGCTGCTCTCCGGCATGTGGGCGTTCTTCTTCGCCCTCTTCAGCTGGCCGTACGTGGCACTGCTGCTCGGCGCGCTCGGCCTGTACTGGGGCGGCAGTGCGCTTCGTGCCAAGCCGCGCACCCCGGATCCGGACGCCCCGGCGCCCGACCCGAACGCGAACGCCCGCCCCCAGACCACGGCCGCAGTGAGCGGCCTGGTCACCGCCTCCCTGGCCCTCGCCATGGTCGCCGCGACCTTCACCGCCCAGTTCGTCTACAGCGACTACTACTCCTGCACGAACGACGCCCTCACCAACACCGCCAAGCAGTCCTGCAACGACCTCCTCCCGAAGGAACTCCGGGGGCTGCTGGGGACGCGCTGACGATCGCCGGCGGTTGCTGGCGGGGGCGCCCATCGCAGGGGGTGCGGTGGGTGGGTCGGGGCCGTGCCGGTGGGCGACTGCGGGCGCGTACTCGCTTAGCTGCGGGCAATCGTGCCGCTGGGGCGGCACGGGTGGGCGCAGGCGGCGCCCCGTGAGCGCCGGGCTGCGTGACCCACCCCCGCCCAGCACCACCGCCGGGTGACCGTGCAGAGCCAAGGGTCAGCCGGGCTCGCCCGGGTCCGCAGGAGCGGACGCCTCCTTCAGGGCCGCCCAGCGGGACTCCCGGCTGGCTTCCTCGTGCCACGGGGAAGCGGCCGGGCCGTCGGCGGGGAGGAAGTCGTACGGCTCGAACGTCGGGTCCGGTGCCTCCGGTGCGGGCGTGGCCGACACCGCCGTACCGTCACCGCGGGAGGACTTGGGCCGGGCCCAGGGCAAGGAGAACCAGCGCCTCACGGAAGGCAACCGCAGCAGGCGCCGGCCGGAGTCCCGCCGCCCCCGAGGCTCCCGCACACGCCACCCCCGCACCCCCAGAGCCACCGGCACCCCCACCGCCCCCACCCAGCCGCCCGCCGCCGGCCCCACCTGCCACCACACCGGCCCGAGATGGGCCAGCGCAGCGACCCCGAGCGGCCCCCCGGCCAGCCCCGCGAGCACCGCGAGCGCCACCCCGCACAGCCCCGCCGCGACCCCCACGACAGCGACCGTCCGCCCCCGCGACCAGGCCTCGTCCCGCGCCCCGCCCCCCGGCGCCGCCGATGCCACGACGAACCACGCGACCGTCACCCCCGCCGCCACCGGCACCGCCGCGGCCCCCCAGCCCCACGGCGTGGCCGCCCCCGGCACGGCGGCCAGCAGCGGAAACGGCGGCAGCAGCGACCCCGCCCCGGCCGAGGACAACGGCCCCGCCACATGTCCTGCCCCCAGGACGACCCCCGGCCCGAGCCCGTACGCCGCCCCCCACACCGCCGCGTTCGGCACCAGCGCCAGACACAGCAGCAGTACGGCGAAACGGCCCGACCACACCTCGGTGAGCTGGAGGAACGAGTCCCGCGCCAGCCCGCCGTGCCACACCGACGACGCGGCGACGAGCAGCGCCCCGCCCCCGACCAGCGCGGCGACCCCGGCCCCCGAAGCCCGCATCGCGGTCGCGAGCGCCCGACGGGCGTCCGGCGTCAGACCCTCGTCGGTGACGAACCGCCGTAGGGCTTGGGGAAGGGCGGCCATCAGCCTCCGGCGCCACCGCGGCGGCAGCGGCTCGTGCGGGCGGCCGCACGCCGTCCACACCCCCGCCCCCGCCGCCGTGGCCGCAACCACCGGCAGGCATACGGCGGTCCACACCCAGGACGGCCGCAACTCGCCGCCCGAGGCGTACAGCGCGGCGGCTCCGCCGACGGACAGATAGCCGGCCACGACCCCGGCCCACACCGCGCGCGGCGCCGCCTCGGACTCGTGGTCCGCGTCGTCGTTCGCCGCGTCGCGCGCCGCCCGGTGCAGAAGCCACGCCGGCAGCACGAGCAGCAGCAGCGGGGTGATGCCGACGGGCGCGGGCACCCCGGACAGGGTCTCGGTGCGCACCAGTTCGGCCCCGTGCGCGAGCAGCCACAGCGCGGCGGCGACGTGCAGCGCGCCACCGGGCCCGCTGTCCGGGTACGGCGAACTGATCCACAGCACCATGACGAGGACGGCGAACGAGCCGAGCCCGAGCCCCGCCGCGAGCGCGCCGCCCAGCACGCCGGCGGCCAGCCCGGGCGAGCGGTCGCGCATCCGGGTGAGCAGGGACGACAACGACGTACCGCGGGACGTGCCGCGGTCGGTGAGGTGGGTCACGTCCGCCATGCTCCCAACGACACGCGCTTTCCCGTCGTAACAGGCGAAGCTCCGATGTGTCGCTCAATATGCAGCTATGTACTTTTTCGTACGAGAGGGCGACGCGCTGTGACGGACAGCTCTGCGACCCCGCTGCCCTCCCCCAAGGAACGGCGCCGCCTGCGCGAGGCCAAGTCCCTGACCCAGGCCGACGTCGCCGCCAAAGTGGGCGTCACCCGCGAGACGGTGCGCTCCTGGGAGACGGGCCGTACGACACCGCGCGGCCGGAAGTTGGAAGCGTACGCAACGCTGCTGAGCGGGCCCGAGCTCGATGAGGCTCTGCCCGCCGAGGCGTCGGTGAGTGAAGTCGCGGCTGTCGCAGCCGAGGTGAGTGTCCGTCACGAGGACCCCGTCCTCGCTCTGGTGGGCGTCGGCGGGGGGCCCTCGTCCGCCCTGCCGGAGGAGGCACCGGCCCCGGCTCCGGTCCCGGACGACGTCCTCGAACCGTTGACGCCCGCTCAGGCCTTCGACGCCCTCTACGCGTTCTGCGCCCCGGCCCTCGTACGGCAGACCTATCTGCTCACCGGGCGGCGGGAGTTGGCGCGCGAGTCCGTGGAGCGGGCCTTCCAGCTGGCCTGGCACCGCTGGCCCGAGGTGGCCGTCGACCGGGACCCGGCGGGGTGGGTGCGGGCGACGGCGCACGAGTACGCGCTCTCCCCCTGGCACCGGCTGCGCCCGCGCCACCGGCACCCGGAGGCACCGCCCGCCGACGCCTCCGGGCGTGCCCTGCTCGACACGCTCCTCAAACTGCCGCCGCCGTACCGGCGCACTCTGCTCCTCTACGACGGCGTGGGGCTCGACCTGCCCGAGACCGCGGCCGAGACGGAGGCGAGCACGCCCGCGGCGGCGAACCGGCTGCTGTACGCGCGCCAGGCCGTCGCCGCGCGTCTGCCGGAGCTGGCGGTCCCCGAGGAACTCCACCACCGCCTCGCCGAACTCGCGGCCACGGAACGGCTCCGCGCCGCGAAACCCCGGACCGTCCGCACGGGCAGCGAACGCCGCGCCCGCCAGTGGACCCGCGCGGCCATCGCCTGCACGGTCCTCCTCATCGCCACCACCGCCGTGACCCTCCGCGACGCCCCGGACCACTACGAGCCCCCGGTCGCCCCGGGCGCCCGGGTCCACGGCGTCCCCCCGCGGGCGGCCCAGGGCCCGCTCTCGCAGGAGGAGCTGGACCTGCGAACCAAGCTCAGGTCGGAGACGGCTCATGGGCCGGAGAAGCTGGTGCCTCAAACGCGTTAGGCGGCTCGTCCGCGCCGGGAAACGCCAGTGGGCCCGCCCCGGCAAGGGGTACGGGCCCACAAGACGTTCAGCTACGGAGAAGCTCAGCCCGCGAGAAGCTCACGCGCAAGCTTGGCCGTCTCGGTCGGCGTCTTGCCGACCTTGACGCCGGCGGCCTCAAGGGCCTCCTTCTTCGCGGCAGCCGTGCCGGAGGAGCCGGAGACGATGGCGCCGGCGTGGCCCATGGTCTTGCCCTCGGGCGCGGTGAAGCCCGCGACGTAACCGACGACCGGCTTCGTCACGTTCTTCGCGATGAAGTCCGCCGCACGCTCCTCGGCGTCGCCGCCGATCTCGCCGATCATGACGATCAGGTCGGTGTCGGGGTCGGCCTCGAACGCGGCGAGCGCGTCGATGTGCGTCGTACCGATGACCGGGTCGCCACCGATGCCGACGGCGGAGGAGAAGCCGATGTCACGGAGCTCGTACATCATCTGGTACGTCAGCGTGCCGGACTTCGAGACCAGGCCGATACGGCCCGGCTTCGTGATGTCGCCCGGGATGATGCCGGCGTTCGACTGGCCCGGGGTGATGAGACCGGGGCAGTTCGGGCCGATGATGCGGGTCTTGTTGCCCTTCGAGCCCGCGTACGCCCAGAAGGCGGCGGAGTCGTGGACGGCGATGCCCTCGGTGATGACGACCGCGAGGGGGATCTCCGCGTCGATCGCCTCGACGACGGCGGCCTTGGCGAAGGCCGGCGGCACGAAGAGGACGGACACGTTGGCGCCGGTCTTCTCCATGGCCTCGGCGACCGTGCCGAAGACGGGGATCTCGGTGCCGTCGAAGTCGACCGACGTGCCCGCCTTGCGCGGGTTGACGCCGCCGACGATGTTCGTGCCGTCGGCCAGCATGAGCTTGGTGTGCTTCATGCCCGTGGCACCGGTCATGCCCTGGACGATGACCTTGCTGTCCTTGTTGAGGAAGATAGCCATGGCGGTTGTTTCCCTCGTCCCTTACTTCGCAGCCGCGAGCTCGGCGGCCTTGTCGGCCGCGCCGTCCATGGTGTCCACACGCTGGACCAGCGGGTGGTTGGCGTCCGACAGGATCTTGCGACCCAGCTCGGCGTTGTTGCCGTCGAGGCGCACGACCAGGGGCTTGGTGACTTCCTCGCCCTTGTCCTTGAGCAGCTGCAGCGCCTGGACGATGCCGTTGGCGACCTCGTCACAGGCGGTGATGCCACCGAAGACGTTGACGAAGACGGACTTGACGTCCGGGTCGCCGAGGATGATCTCCAGGCCGTTCGCCATGACCGCGGCGGAGGCGCCGCCGCCGATGTCGAGGAAGTTGGCCGGCTTCACGCCACCGTGGTTCTCACCGGCGTACGCGACGACGTCCAGGGTGCTCATGACGAGCCCCGCGCCGTTGCCGATGATGCCGACCTCGCCGTCGAGCTTGACGTAGTTGAGGTTCTTGGCCTTGGCGGCGGCCTCGAGCGGGTTGGCCGACTCCTTGTCCTCGAGAGCCGCGTGGTCCGGCTGGCGGAACTCGGCGTTCTCGTCCAGCGACACCTTGCCGTCAAGGGCGATGACCTTGCCGGAGGCGACCTTGGCGAGCGGGTTCACCTCGACGAGGAGGGCGTCCTCCTTGATGAAGGTGTCCCACAGCGTCACCAGGATCTCGGCGACCTGCTCCGCGACCTCGGCCGGGAACTTCGCCTGGGCGACGATCTCGCGGGCCTTCTCGATCGAGACGCCCTCATTGGCGTCGACCGGGACCTTCGCAAGGGCCTCGGGGTTCTCCTCCGCGACGACCTCGATCTCCACGCCGCCCTGAACGGACGCCATGGCGAGGAACGTGCGGTTGGTGCGGTCGAGGAGGTAGGAGACGTAGTACTCCTCGACGATCTCGGGCGCGGTCTCGGCGATCATCACCTTGTGGACCGTGTGGCCCTTGATGTCCATGCCGAGGATGTCCGTCGCGCGGGCGACGGCCTCGTCCGGGGTGGCGGCGAGCTTGACGCCGCCGGCCTTGCCGCGGCCACCGACCTTCACCTGGGCCTTGACGACGGACTTGCCGCCAAGACGCTCGGTCGCCTCGCGGGCTGCCTCAGGCGTGTCAATGACTTCACCGGCCAGCACCGGTACACCGTGCTTGGCGAAGAGGTCCCTCGCCTGGTACTCGAACAGGTCCACGCGCGTCCGTCCCTATCAGTGATCTCGCGGTTCGTTGGATGCGTGGGCGTGCCGCGAAGGGCAACGTGACGTCCGCTGTCACAAGGGTGGCGCACACGGTGTCCGAGCGCGCGGCATGTCCGTCTCGCAGGTTATCGCCGTTGGATGTGGGTCCCTAAATCGCAGATCACACCTGAGCGGTGATACCTGTCACAGATTCGCTGGGAGCGGGGCCTCACCGGGCTGGGGTTTGCCCGGTGAGACCCCCTGAACGGCCCTCAATGGCTTTGAAGGGCCCAGGGCGGGTGGTCCCCACCCCAATGGGGACCACCCGCCCCATCCGCAGGGTTTCGGTCGGAATTCCGGTCGGACGGACCGACGGCTTTCGGCCGTCCGGGGCCCTTGACCCTGCGGAGACATGGGGAGACATGAGGAGACTTGAGAAAGGGAGAGGAAGGGCCGGTCAGCCGAGGTAGCCCGGAGTGACCGACCGGGCGACGCCCTGGACGCCGGTCACGGCGTGGCCGGCCAGCGGTCCGCCGGTCGCCCCGACGGTTGCGGTCAGGTCCTGTGCGAAGGGGGCGACCTGTCCGGCCACTCCCTGCGCGAAGGGGGCCGCGTCGCCGACGACTCCGCCCGCGAACGGCCGCACATCGCCGCTCACGCCGTACGCCAGACGGGTGGTGCTGCCCGCGACGCCGTCCACTCCGTCCATGACGGGCCGGACCTCGTCGACCACGGCCTGTACGACCGGCTGCACCGCGTCGGCCACACCGCCTGCGAACGGCTGCACGTCGTGCGTGACGACGTTCCGCGCGAACGGGGCCGCGTCGCCCGCCACACCCTGGGCGAAGGGGTCCACCTGGCCGACGACTCCGCCCGCGAACGGGCTCACCGCGCCGGTCACGCCGTACGCCAGCGTCGTCGCGTCCCCGACGGCCTGCCCGGCGACCGGGACGACCCCGTGCACGGCGGTGGCGACGACCGGCGGCAGCACGGCGCCTGCCGTGTCCCCGACCACACCGGAGGCGACGCCCCCGACGACCGACTGCGCGTCGCCCACCACACCGCCGCCCAGCGTGCCCGCGTCTCCCGTGACGCCGTACGCCAGGGTCGTGGCATCGGCCGCGGCGCCGTACGCCAAGGTCGTCGCATCGCCCACCGCGCCGTACGCCAGCGGGCTCGCGTTGCCCACGGCGTGGGCGGCGAGCGGGGTGACACCGTCGACGGCGGTGCCGGCGACCGGCGGCAGCACGGCGGCCGCGGTCTCGTCGACGACCGGGACCGCGATGCCGGTGGCGGTGCCGACGGTGCCCTCGACCCGGGCGGGGGCACCGGTGACGGTCCGCCCGGCCGTGCTCGTGGCCGTCCGCCCGGCGGTGGCGACGGTCTCCTGCACCTTGGTCCGCGCGGCGGACGGCGCCCCGGTGGCGGTGCGCTGCACGGCCGCGAGCTTCGTCTGCGCGGCGGCGAGGGCCTCCTCCAGCTCCGGCGCGAAGGCCGAGAGCGGGCCGAAGAGGTAGTCGATCTCCTCCTGGGGCGCGCTCGCGTCGGCCACGGCCGCCTCGGCCTCGCCCTTGACCTGGGCGGCCGCGGACGCGGCCGTGCCGGCGGCACGGTGCGCGCCGGTCTGCGCGGTGGTCTGCGCGGCGCCCTTCGCCTGCCCGAGGTGCTGGACCGCGGGGACCTTGGCGTCGATGTAGCGGCGGGCGTGGTCGGCGGTGTGCGTCGCTGCGGACGTGGTGGGGGACGTCGCGGGGGCGGCCTTCTTGGCCTGGTCGACGGTGCCGGCGGTGTCGGCGGCCGTGCTGCCGGTGACGTCGGTGACCGTGTCCTGGACGTCGCCCGTCACGCTCCCGACCACTCCGTCGACGGTGTCGGTGACCGCGCCCACGGTGTCGCCGAGGGTGTTCGTGGCGTCCGCGGTGCCGACACTCACGTCGGGGACGGAGACGGACGACGAGGGCAGCTCGTCCGCGCTGGCGACGGCGGAGCCGAGCGCCCACGCGCCGGTGACACCGGCGGCTATGACGATGGAACGGCGGATGTTCTTGTTCATGCTTGCGTCAGATCCTTCGGGATACCGAGACATTCGGGATGTTCCGGGGGCTTCCGTCCGGGAATCGGAGGGGTCTCCGGACGGCGGGCAGACCTGTTCCGCCCCCGCGCGGCAGGTCGATCAGCGGGGGAAGGGCTGCCCTAGCCGGGGAAAACCGGAATGTCCCGGTGCCTGTCCCGGATCTCGGCCGCGGTGACGACCGCCGGTGCGCCGGGCACGAGCCGCAGCGGCGCCCGGTGGTTCAAGGTGACGGCATGCGGATCGCCGTGCCGCGGCGCGCCGCGGTCGACCGCCGACTGACTGTCCAGCACGCCGGTCGGCTCACCGCCGGGCGCCGGGTGCGCGGGCACGTGAGCGGTTGCCGGGCCGCGGGCCTCGCCACGCACGACGGCACCGACGGCTTCCGCACTCCGCCCACGGGGGCCGTACGGCGACGCCACGACCGCCGTCTCGTGCGCGGCACCGTCTTCTACGGCCGTCTCGTCCGACCGTTCCGGCTGTGCCGTCCCGCCCGGCTGCTGCGGGGCCGCGGGCGCCGGAAGGGTCTGTCCCACACCCGGGAGCGCGGGCAGGCCGGGCCAATCGGGGAGACTCGGCAGTCGAGGCATCTCAGGTGCGGACGGAAGCACTGGCAGGGTTGGCATTGACGGCAGTACGTCCGCCGAGGGCTCGGTCAGCCCCACGGTGGCCGTCTCCACCAGATCCCCTGCCGGTCGTACGACCTCACGGGCGGTGTCGGCGACATGGGTGCCCGTGAGGGCCTTGCCGCCCTTGCCGCCCTTGCCGATCTTCGAGGCCACGGAAGTGACGGGAGCTGCAGGGGACTTGGCGGCAGGAGCCGTGGAGGCCTTCCGGGGCGTCGAGAGGCCGGAGGGGAGGGCCGGCTCAACGACCCCCGCGGGCGTCGCAGCCGTCGCCACCCTCGAAACCATCGGCGTCGTCGAAACCGTCGTCGTCGATACCGTGGTCGTCGTCGAAACCGTCGTCGTCGCCCCTGTCGAGTCCGCCGCCTCGGCCTGTCCTGCGCAGAAGAACCCCAGCGCGAACAATCCGCCCATCACCAGCACCACTTGCAGCGCACGCCGCCCGGCCGCCGTACGCATCATGCGCAGAGCGGCACCGGCACCGGGCAGTGCGGCTGGCGGGGTCAAGACGGGGCGGGTCCTCCGGTGTGACGGAACAAGGCGGAACGCGGCGGTACGCGGGGGAACATGGCGCACCGTACGAAGGCCCTGAGGAAGTGCCGATCCTTGCACGGGACTCCCGAGGTTGCGCAAGTCCCCTGTTACCGATGGGTATTCATGTCCTCTTTCTCAGCTCTCCTCACCTGGTGTCCGGAATCGGGAGCGGCCGCTTCTCTATCGCCGCCGCCATCACGTCGGGAAACAGATCCGGAGTGCACGCGAACGCCGGTGCGTCCAGCGCGGCGAGCGCCGCCGCGTGCTCGCGGTCGTATGCGGGCGCCCCTTCGTCGGAGAGCGCCAGCAGGGTCACGAACTGCACCCCCGACGCCTTCATCGCCGCCACCCTCTTGAGCATCTCGTTCCGTATCCCTCCTTCGTAGAGGTCGCTGATGAGCACCACGACCGTGTCGGCGGGCCGGGTGATCTGCGACTGGCAGTACGCGAGCGCCCTGTTGATGTCCGTGCCGCCGCCGAGCTGCGTGCCGAAGAGGACGTCCACGGGATCGTCGAGCTGGTCGGTGAGGTCGACGACGGCGGTGTCGAAGACGACGAGGCGGGTGGCGATGGACCGCATGGACGCGAGGACGGCGCCGAACACGGAGGCGTAGACGACGGATGCCGCCATCGACCCCGACTGGTCGATGCAGAGGACGACCTCCTTCTTCACCGACTGCGACGCGCGCCCGTAACCGATCAGCCGCTCCGGAACGATCGTGCGGTACTCGGGCAGGTAGTGCTTGAGGTTCGCCGCGATCGTGCGGTTCCAGTCGATGTCGTGGTGGCGGGGCCTGCTGATGCGGGCGCTGCGGTCGAGGGCCCCGGTGAGCGTGGCCCGGGTGCGGGTGGCGAGCCTCTTCTCCAGGTCCTCGACGACCTTGCGCACAACCGCCCGTGCCGTCTCCTTCGTCGTCTCGGGCATCGCCTTGTTGAGCGAGAGCAGCGTGCCGACGAGGTGGACGTCGGCCTCCACCGCCTCCAGCATCTCCGGCTCCAGCAGCAGCGCGGAGAGGCCGAGCCGGTCGATGGCGTCCCGCTGCATCACCTGGACGACGGACGACGGGAAGTACGTCCGGATGTCCCCGAGCCAGCGCGCGATGGACGGCGCCGACGCCCCGAGCCCCGCCGAACGGTCCCGCCCCGCCTGCGGCTTGTCCCCCTTCCCGTACAGCGCGGTGAGCGCTCCGTCCATCGCCGCGTCCCGCCCGGCGAGCGCACACCCGGTGCCGTCCGCCGCGTCACCCCCGAGCACCAGCCGCCACCGCCGAAGCCGCTCGTCACTCGCGCCACTCACTCCGCTCGCGTCCGCCGATGTGGTCATGGGGCCACCCCCGCAAGGTCGTTGTCGGTTTCGGCTGTGTCCTCGTCCAGCCCCAGCAGCAGGCGCAGCACCGGCAGGACGGCGTCGGCGCGCTCGGGGTCGAGGTCGGAGGCGAAGCCGGGTATGCCAGAGGTGGCGGTTCCCGCGCCACCCGGCGCTCCGGGGCCGCGGCGGACCAGCTCGCCCAGCGTCCTGCGCACGCCCGCCTCGTACGCCGAGAACGTGCGGCGCAGCAGTGGCAGCACATCGGTGAACGCCTCCGCCGGCACCCCCGTCAGCCACGCGTCCACCAGCCCGAGCAGGCGTTCGTCGTGCACGAGCAGCATCCCGCCCCCGGAGCCGCCTCCGACGAACCCCTCGATCCAGGCCGCCGCGTCCCCCGGCTCCGTGCCCGGTGACAGGACGAGCCCCATGAGCCGCGCGGCCTCGTCCTGCGCCAACTCCCCGTCGTCCAGGAGCAGTCGCACCGCCCGCCCGCGGATCACTCCCGGTACGGTGTCGCGCCCGGCGAGCACCTTGAGCACCGCATGCCAGCGGCCGCGTATACCGCCGGGCGACGCGGTGAGCGTCTCCCCCAGCAGGGCCACCGCTCCGTGCACCGCCTCCACATGGCGGCGCATCTCCTCGGCGGCTTCGGCGTCGAGGGCCGCGCAGGCCGGCGGGAGGCCGACGAAGATCCGCTCCGCGAGGCCCGCCGCCACATCGGTGAGGGCGTGTGTGTCCGTGCCGCGTACGTCGCCGTAGCGCAGGGAGCGGACCAGGGCGGGCAGGGCCTGGGCGAGGTGGCCGACGTCCGCGTCCAGTGCGGCCCGGTCGGCGAGGACCCGCATCACCACGGGCAGCGCGTCCGGGAGTTCGGCAAGGAGGCAGCGCTCGGCGAGTGCGGTGACATCGGCCAGGGCACGTGCGGAGACGGCGTCCGTCTCGGCCTTGGCGGTCGCGGCGGACAGCACGGTCGTGCCCCAGACCCCGGCCTCGGCGACCCGCACGGACAGCTCCGGCTCCCAGCGCAGCCTCCAGGTCTCCCGGAAGGTGCCCGTGCTGCCGCGCGACACGGCGGGCTCGCCCCATTCGACGCCCAGGAGGCGCAGCCGGTGCAGCAGTCTGCTCCGCCCGGCGTCCGTCTCCTTGCGCAGGTCGAGCTCCAACTCCCGCTCCAGCGCCTCCGGTTTGAGCCGCAGTCGCCGCTGGAGCCGCGTGAGGTCCCGCTGCAACGGCACCGCGGGCGCCGACGCGGGCACCTCGCCCAGCACATCGCCGACCACGAGCCGGTCGTGCACGAGCGCCAGCGGCACGTCCGATCCCTCGCACATCACCGCGCGTACGGCGTCGGTGGTCTCGGTCAGCCCCGGCAGCGGGCGGCCACGCATCGCCGCGAGTGTGTCGGCCAGCCGTACGGCCTCGATGACATGGGCGGAGGAGACGATCCTGTCCTCCTCGCGCAGCAGCCTCGCCACCTTCGTCATCCAGCGCTCGACCGGGCGATCGGGGGCGCCGAACAGATGCCCGTACCAACCCGGCGAGTCGATGCCCGCGCCGTACCCGCTGACGCGGGACAGCCGGCGGTGCGTCCAGGGCACCCAGGTCAGGTCGGCCTTCGCCTTGGGCAGCCCCTTCAGCAGCGCCCGGTCGGCGGCGGCCGTGCTCTTGTGCCGCAGCGCGGGCACGTGCCAGGCCCCGCACACCACCGCCACGGCGTCCTCGAACTCCCGCTGCGCCGCCCGCACCTGGAGCCGCATGTGCGCCTCCCGCACCAGGTCCCGGTCGCGGCCCCCGACCCCGTAGGCCTCGCGCAGCGCGCCCATCGCCTCGCCCAGCACCGCGAACGGCAGGAACGGATCCGTGCCCGCCCCGCTCCGGTGCTCGACCACGTCCTCCCACCAGCGCTCGGGGTCGTCGTAACCGGCGGTCTCGGCCAGCACGGCCAGGGGGTCGATCCGCACGGCCTCCTCGGCTTCCTCGGCGCCTTCGGCCTGTTCCGGGGCGGTGTCGTCCTTCCCCCACGCCAGGGTGTGGGTCGCCGGGAGGTCGATGAACCGGGCCGGAACCCCGTGCTCCCCGGCCCAGCGGATCGCCACCCACTCCGGCGAGAACTCGGCCAGCGGCCAGAAGGCCGAGCGGCCGGGCTCGTCCACCACGTGGGCGAGGAGGGCGACGGGGGGCCGCATGTCCTCGTCGGCGGCAAGAGGGATCAGCGCGTCCGCCTCCGGTGGCCCCTCGATCAGTACGACGCGGGGCGCGGCCGCCTCCAGCGCGGCCCGCACGGCACGAGCCGAACCTGGGCCGTGATGCCGTACGCCGAGCAGCAGCGGTCCGTCGTCGTACGCATAGCCGTACGAGCCCGTCCGGGTCCCCGTCCCTTCGGTGTCCGGCGCACAGCCGGCCTCGGTCTGCTCCGCCCTGAGCCCACCCCCCGCGGTCGGCTCCTCCTGGAGTCCGGTCATGCGCTCACCTCCCGGCAGGCCCGGTAGAAGTCCTTCCAGCCGTCCCGCTCGCGGACGACCGCTTCCAAGTACTCCTGCCAGATGACCCGGTCGGCCGCCGGGTCGCGGACGACGGCGCCGAGGATGCCCGCCGCGACGTCGCTCGCGCGCAGGACGCCGTCCCCGAAGTGGGCCGCGAGCGCGAGCCCGCCCGTGACGACGGAGATCGCCTCCGCGGTGGAGAGCGTGCCACTCGGCGACTTGAGCTTCGTGCGCCCGTCGGTCGTGATCCCGTCGCGCAGCTCGCGGAAGACGGTGACGACCCGGCGGATCTCCTCGATGCCCTCGGGCACGGCCGGCAGTTCGAGGGAGCGGCCGATCTGGTCGACGCGGCGCGAGACGATGTCGACCTCGGCCTCGGCGCTCTCCGGCAGTGGCAGCACCACCGTGTTGAAGCGGCGACGCAGGGCGCTGGACAGCTCGTTGACCCCGCGGTCCCGGTCGTTGGCCGTGGCGATGAGGTTGAAGCCGCGGACGGCCTGCACCTCCGACCCCAACTCCGGTATCGGCAGGGTCTTTTCCGAGAGGATCGTGATCAGCGAGTCCTGTACGTCCGCCGGGATGCGGGTCAGCTCCTCGACGCGGGCGGTCATCCCCTCCGCCATGGCCCGCATGACGGGGCTCGGCACGAGCGCGGCGCGGCTGGGGCCGTTCGCGAGCAGCTGCGCGTAGTTCCAGCCGTAGCGGATCGCCTCCTCGGGGGTCCCGGCGGTGCCCTGCACGAGCAGCGTCGAGTCACCGCTGACCGCTGCCGCCAGGTGCTCGGACACCCAGGTCTTGGCGGTGCCCGGCACACCGAGCAGGAGAAGGGCGCGGTCGGTGGCGAGGGTGGTGACGGCGACCTCGACGATGCGGCGGGGGCCCACGTACTTGGGCGTGATCACCGTGCCGTCCGGCAGGGTGCCGCCCAGCAGATACGTCGCCACCGCCCAGGGCGACAGCCGCCAGCGGGCCGGGCGGGGCCGGTCGTCCTGCGCCGCCAGCGCCGCGAGTTCGGCCGCGAAGGCGGTCTCGGCGTGCGGGCGCAACGCCTCGTCCGTCTCGTGCGCGGGCGGATTCACGGACATCGGGTCAACGGACACAGACATGGCTTGGTCCCCCTCCAGCTTCGCCGGTTCGGATCTGGTTCCACCCTGCACCACGGCACTGACAATCGCTCTGACCTGCGGAAATACCCTCATCGCAGTCGATTGTCAGTGGCGGGATCTACCTTCGATTGCATGACACAGCAGGGGGTGCGCTGGACAGCGGATCAGGTGCTGGCACTGGCGCCTGACGCCGCGTCACGCAAAGCGGGAAGCGAACTCGGCGCGGCCGGACCGTGGTCCGGGGCCGGGCGCAGCGACGAGGGGACGGTGTGGGGTCTGTGCAAGGGCAGTGGCAGCAAGCCGTATCGGACGGTCATCGACATCGCGGACTCCACCGGGCCCGCTTACAAGTGCAGTTGCCCCAGCCGCAAGTTCCCGTGCAAGCACGCGCTGGGACTGCTGCTGCTCTGGGCGGATGCGGACGACACGGTGCCGCGGGGGCCGGCGCCCGACTGGGCGGAGCAGTGGATGGAGGGGAGAAGAGAGCGCGCGCAGGAGAAACGGACGACGGACGGGGCATCTGGAGCGGCCGCGGCTGATCCGGAGGCGGCGCGGCGCAGGGCGGAGCGGCGGGCCGAACGGATCACGGCGGGGGCGGCGGAGCTGGAGCAGCGGCTGACGGACCTGCTGCGGGTCGGTCTGGCCGCCGCCGAGCAGGCGGGTTACGCGCCGTGGGAGGAGACGGCGGCCCGGATGGTCGACGCGCAGGCCCCCGGTCTGGCCGCGCGCGTAAGGGAGTTGGGAGCGATCCCGTCGTCCGGTCCGGGCTGGCCGGTGCGGCTGCTGGAGGAGTGCGCGCTGCTCCATCTCCTGGACCAGGGGTGGCTGCGGCGCGAGCGGCTGCCGGACGGCCTGGCCGCGACGGTCCGCTCCCGGGTCGGGCTGACCGGCTCGCCGGACGGCCCGCCGGTGCGTGACCGATGGCTGGTCCTGGCCCAGTACGACACCTCGGACGGCCATCTCACGACGCGCAGGATCTGGTTGTACGGGACAGAGTCCGGCCGCACGGCCCTGCTCCTCTCCTACGGAGCCGCCGGGCGCGCACCGGAGCTGGCACTGCCGGTGGGACTGGCCGTCGAGGCGGAGCTGTCGGCTTACCCGGGGGCAGGGCAGTTGCGGGCTGCGCTGGGAGAGCGCTTCGCACCTCCCTCTCCCGCGGGGATACGGCCGCCAGGGGTGGGCCCGGCACAGGCGGCGGCCCGCTACGGAGCCGCCCTGCGCGACGATCCCTGGCTGGACTCCGTCCCGGTGACCCTGGACCGGGTCGTCCCGACCCCGGACGGCGACTCCTGGCAACTGGCTGACGCCGACGGTGACTTGGCGCTGCCACTCACCCCGTCGGCCCGTACCCGTCCCGGCCTGTGGCGCCTCGTCTCCCTCTCCGGCGGTTCGCCCGTCACGGTCTTCGGCGAGTGCGGTCACCGCGGCTTCACTCCACTGACGGCCTGGCCGGAGGGACCGGGAGAAGCGGTGACGCTGTGCTGACGGCAAGGACACCCTCCGACCTCCTCGCACGCTCCGTACGGAAAGGACGCTCATGAACGAGATTCCCGCTTCCGCCAAGCCCCAGGAGACACCGGAGGCACCGGAGACGCCCGCCGGGGACTCCTGGGAGGAGCTCGTCACCGTGGCGCTGCTCGGGACCGAGCGGCGTACGCCACCGAGGTGGTCGCCCGGACGTGAGGCGCCCATGGCGCTGCTGGACGCGGCCGCCGCAGGGACCCTGCGGCGGCGGGCCGGGCTGCGGCCGGCCCGCGCGGCGGCCCGGCCCGAGCCGGCGGCACGGGATCCCCGCCCGGCACTGCCGCCCGCTGCGGCCCGCAGACTCAGCCTGCTGCTGGCGGACCGCCCCGGCACGGGAGGCGGCGGCCGCAGAGGGGCGGCGCCCGACCTGATGGAGCTGCTGCCGCAGTGGCTCGCCCTGGCGAACGAACGCGGATACGCGGCGCCCCCGGCGTCCCTGCCCGCACTCCTCGACGCCGCTCGGGGGCGTACGGATCTGCGGCCGGCGGCGCTGGCCTTCGCGGGCCCGCGCGCGCTGTGGCTGGCCCGGCTGAACCCGGACTGGCGGTTCGCCCTGCACTCCATGCCCGGCGGCGGTGCCGCGCTGCCAGGTCCGGACGAGACCGAGCGCGTCCAACAGCTGTGGCAGGAGGGCTTGTTCGCCGAGCGGGTCGCACTGCTCGCGGCGATACGGGCGCAGGATCCGGCGGCCGCGCGTGAGTTGCTCGCCACGACATGGGCGACGGAGCGCGCCGAGGACCGGCTGATGTTCCTCGACTCGTTGCGGATGCGACTGTGCGCGGAGGACGAGCCGTTCCTGGAACGGGCGCTGGCCGACCGGAGCCGCAATGTGCGGGCCACGGCCGCGGAGTTGCTGTCCGCGCTGCCGGATTCGGCGCTCGCCGCCCGGATGGCGGACCGGGCGGGTTCCTGCGTGGCCGTCGACCGGACTCAGGGGGTGCCGACGATCGTGGTCGAGGCTCCGCACGAGTGCGACGCGAGGATGGAGCGGGACGGTGTGGTGCCGAAAGCTCCGGCGGGACGGGGCGAACGTTCTTGGTGGCTGGGCCAGTTGGTCGAGTCGGCACCCCTCGCGGCATGGGAGCGGCGACTGGGAGGACGTACGCCCGAGGAGATCGTGGCGCTGCCCGTGACGGACGACTGGCAGGGCGAGCTGCATGCGGCGTGGTGCCGGGCGGCGGTGCGGCAGCGGGACTCGGGGTGGTCCAGAGCGCTCCTGGGGGTGCCTTCCGCCCCGGAGGCCGGAGGGCCGGGGGCGGTGTCGCTGGCGGAGCGGTCGAAGCTGCTCGCCACGTTGGGGTCAGCGGAGCGGGCCGAGTGGGTGGCGGGGTTCATCGCCACCCACGGGTTGTCGGAGGCGTTTCAGCTGCTCGGGGTGTGCGCGGTGCCCTGGGCGGGGCCGCTCGGGCGGGCGGTCGTCGACGCGCTCAACATCGCGCGGGACGCGGGGAGTTATCCATGGAGCTTCAGTGGAGTCATGGGGCTGGCCGAGCGCTGCCTCGATCCCGCGGAGGCCGTACGGCTGGAGGGGCTCACCGCGGTTCCGGACGAGCCGGAGAACGCGGCGCCCGGGGCCGGGGGCTACTGGGCCGAGGCGTTCCAACGCCTCGTCACCACGTTGCGCCTACGCGCGGCGATGACAGCGGAGCTCACCCCACCGTGACGTTGCGCCGCCCCCAGGGTGGGTGGGCAAACCCCGGTCACCCCTTTGCTTCCTTGTCACCCGGCGGTGGTGCTGGGCGGGGGTGGGTCACGCAGCCCGGCGCTTACGAGGCACCGCCTGCGCCCACCCGTGCCGCCCCAGCGGCACGATTGCCCGCAGGGAGGACGGACCCGCCGCCACGCGAGCGACCACGCACCCGCAGTCGCGTACGCACGCAAGGGGCCGTGCCGGTACGTTCCTGCCCGTCGCGTAGCAGACCGCCCGCCAAGTCCCGCCGTATGCAACCCCGGGCAGTACGCCCACGCGGCGACGGGCAGAACGTACCGGCACGGCCCCGACCCACCCACCGCACCGCAGGCGCCCCGCGACAGGCGCCCCCGCCCGACTACGCGCCGGCAGGCTGCCGAACGTTGGCCCGCACCCAGTCCACGATCGACGCCGTAGTAGCCCCCGGCGTGAAGATCTCCGCGACGCCCTTCTCCTTCAGCGGAGCGATGTCCGCCTCGGGAATGATGCCGCCGCCGAACACCTTGATGTCCTCCGCCTCGCGCTCCTTGAGGAGCTCGATCACCGCGGCGAACAGCGTGTTGTGGGCGCCGGAGAGGATCGAGAGGCCGATCGCGTCGGCGTCCTCCTGGATCGCGGTGTCGACGATCTGCTCGGGGGTCTGATGAAGGCCGGTGTAGATGACCTCCATACCGGCGTCGCGCAGCGCCCGCGCGATCACCTTGGCCCCACGATCGTGGCCGTCGAGCCCCGGCTTGGCCACCACGACGCGGATCGGACCGGCTGCCACACCCATCACTGCCTCCATGAACCGACTACACCAACCTGTACCGACAGATATCGCACATTCCACTGCCCGCTGCACCGGATGCGTATCCGCGGCACGGCCACCCCGAGCCGCACCGGCCGGGTAAGTGAACGAACGTTATCGCCAGCATCCCGCAACCGGCAGTTTCACGGTGGAGACCGAGGGGGAAATCACACGGTGGGACAAGTTCGCCGCGCATCGCTCCACGTTCCTGCGCCTCATGCGCCGCATGGACCTGCGGCACACGGGCCGGGGCGGGAGCTCGCGCAAGGAGAGCCGCTATCAGGTGGCCGCACCACCACGCCGTCAGCGGGGCGGCGCGAGGATCGGCCGCTTCGGCGATGGCATGCAAGCGGGGAGCCACGCCCGTACGAGGACAGGGACCCGCGCCGCACGGACGGCGTGGAACCAGGTCACGACGACGGCAGGGCACCCCGTCGCGTCACGGGCGTCACATCCGCCCCGGACACACCGCGTGTCACCGTCACCGCGGCTTTCCATGAGGGCACACGGGGGACAGAGCCGTCCTCCCACGTGCCGACTGGAGGTCGGCCATGAAGGTCACCAGGGCAATGCTCCCCTTTTATCCGCTCTGCCAGCGGCTGTTCCCGAGCAGACTGGCAGGACTCTCGGTGGCCCTCCTGAAGGCGACGGCCCTGGAGATCGCGATCCTCGCCGGGCACCTCCTCCTCTATCCATCCGGAATCGTCCAGGAGCGCCGGTCCACCCCGGCCCTCCCCGCACCGGACACCACCCAGCTGCCGACCGAGGCCAAACCGCCGGTCGTCCTGCTGCACGGCTTCATCGACAACCGCTCGGTCTTCGTCCTGCTGCGCCGCTCGCTCGCCCAGCACGGCCGGCAGCAGATCGAGTCGCTGAACTACTCGCCGCTGACGTGCGACATCCGCACCGCGGCCGCGCTGCTCGGGCGGCATATAGAGGAGATCTGCGAGCGCACCGGCCATGAGCGGGTGGACGTCGTCGGGCACAGCCTCGGCGGGCTCATCGCTCGCTACTACGTACAGCGGCTCGACGGCGACGTCCGCGTCCGCACGCTCGTCACGCTCGGCACACCGCACTCGGGCACCCGGGTCGTCCCGGTGATGAACGCGCATCCGATCGTCCGTCAGATGCGCCCGGGCTCGGACGTGATCGAGGAGCTGCAGAGGCCCGCCCCCGGCTGCCGTACGCATTTCGTGAGTTTCTGGAGCGATCTGGACCACTTGATGGATCCGCTGGAGACGGCCTGCATCGACCACCCGGACCTGCTCGTGCAGAACGTGCGGGTGAGCGGCATCGGGCATCTCGCCCTGCCCGTGCATCCCGCCGTCGCGACCGGCATACGGCAGGCGCTCGATGTCGAGGAAACGGGAGCCCGCGCCGCCGCTCATGCAGGAGGCCTGACGGTGGCGTAACAGCCCCCGCACAACCGACGCACAACCGCCTGACGGTCGTTGAAGTTCGAACACTCATCGAACGCCAGGCCAAAGCCGTGCCCGCACTCCCCCGAAACACGGCCGAATGCCCGTTTCCTGCGCCAAGGAAACCTGCCGAAGATTGTCGTGCCCGCATACCGCCGGGTACAGTCACCGCACTGCTCTGCCAGCCCCTGTTGTCGAGGCGAAAGAGAAGTTGGTGAACGACCGTCACCCGTCGGGGACCGTGATTCCCCCGGCTCCGGCTTCCGATGCCACATCGGCGCACTACGCGTCGCCGTACGGCCAGCAGGGAGCCCACTACGGTGACTTCACCACGTACGACGGCTACGCCGCCACCGGTTATGACGCGCACTACGACGCCCAGGCGAACACCACGGGCACGTACACGATCGCGAACGACGCGACGTCGAGTTTCGCCACCGACCCGCTCTTCGGCGACATGCCGGGCACCGGGACCGACATGGGCACCGGCAGCGGTACCGGTTCGTACGATGCCACGCAGTGGAACACCGGCAGCCACCAGACGCTGAACTACGACCCGTATGCGGCGCAGCACCAGGCCGCGTACGACACGGGCAGCTACGAGACGACCACCTGGGCGGCGGGTTACCAGCAGCTCGCCGACATCCCCGCCCAGCATCCGGGCCCCGACGCCTCGGGCCAGTGGGACTCGAGCGCCTGGCTCCAGCCCGAGCAGCAAGCCGACCGGACGCAGCAGTGGACCGCGCAGACCCAGGACACGGGTGCGTACGACGCCACGCAGTGGAACTCGGCGGGCGACCACGACGGTCATGACAGCTACAGCCACCACGACGGCTACGCGCCCGCGTCTGTGCCTGAACCTTTCGACCACGACGGCTACGCGCCCGCGTCCGCACCGGAACCTTTCGACCAGCAGGCCACCGCCACCTTCGAGCACGTGGCGTACGACTTCGAGCATCCGGCCGCCGAGGACGGCGAGTTGGAGACCGAGGGCGATGCGGACGACGCCTACGGGGCGCCGCTGCTCGACGACGTCGAAGAGGTCACGCCCCTCCCGGCCTCTCGCTCCGCCTCCCGGTCCGGTTCGCGTTCACGCCGCCGCAGTCCGGCGAAGCGCTCCGCCCTGCTGACCATCGCCGTGCCCTCGGCCTGCGTGATGGGCGTCGCGGGAATCGCCGCCGCCTCCGTGGGGACGCTGAGCAGCGACGACAGCAAGGACACGACGGCGAGCGCGCCCGACGCGACCGCGGTGAAACCGTCCGCCGCCAACAACAAGCTGGACACCCAGCTCCGGAACCTCTCCGCGGGCGCCGACGACTTCGCCGACCGGGCCAGCCGCACCCAGGAACGCATCGACCTCAAGGCCCAGCAGGCGGCCGACAAGAAGAAGGCGTTGGAGGAGGCGGCCCGCAAGGAGCGGCTGCGTCCGAAGTTCGCCCTCCCCGTGACGCAGAAGGGGCTCAGCGCCTACTTCGGCCAGGCGGGCGTCAACTGGATGTCCGTGCACACGGGCATCGACTTCCCGGTGTCGTACGGCACGACGGTGATGTCCGCGACGGACGGCACCGTGCGGACGCAGTGGAACAGCGCGTACGGGAACATGGCGATCGTGACCGCCAAGGACGGCACGGAGACGTGGTACTGCCATCTCTCCAGCTACAAGGTCGCGTCGGGCACGGTCGTGAAGGCCGGCGACCCGATCGCGTTCTCCGGGAACTCCGGCAACTCCACGGGCCCGCACCTGCACTTCGAGGTCCGCCCGGCCGGCGGTTCGGCCATCGACCCGCTGCCGTGGCTGCGCAGTCACGGGCTGGACCCGACGTAACAACCGTCGGGCCCACCCGGACCGTCGTACGAGCTACAGCTTCTCCACAGGCGCATACCGCAGCAGCAACCGCTTCGGCTTCGGCTCGCCGAAGTCGACCGTCGCCTCCGCGTTCGCGCCCGTACCCTTCACGCCGACCACCGTGCCGAGGCCGAACTGGTCGTGCGTGACACGGTCCCCGACCGCGAGGGACACCACCGGCTTCTCGCCGGCCCTGCGGGTGGCGAAGCCGGACGCGCCCGAGGCGGCGGATCGTGAGCGGGACGACGACAGCGAGGCCGCGATACCCGAAGCCGGACCGGAGGACACCGGGGCCAGGGCGCCCGTGCGCTTCCAGTCCAGGTGCGCCGGCGGGATCTCCTCCAGGAAGCGCGAGGGCGGGTTGTACGAGGGCTGGCCCCAGGCGCTGCGCATGGACGAGCGGGTCAGGTACAGCCGCTCGCGGGCGCGGGTGATGCCCACATAGGCCAGGCGCCGCTCCTCCTCGAGCTCCTTGACCTGTCCGAGCGCGCGCATGTGCGGGAAGACGCCGTCCTCCATGCCGGTCAGGAACACCACAGGAAACTCAAGGCCCTTGGCGGTGTGCAGGGTCATCAGGGTGATGACTCCGTTGCCGTCCTCCTCGTCCGGGATCTGGTCGGAGTCGGCGACGAGCGCGACCCGCTCCAGGAAGGCGGAGAGTCCGGCGGGCGTCTCCCCCTCGCCGGTCTCCTGCTCGAACTCCATGGCCACGGCGGCGAGTTCCTGAAGGTTCTCGATGCGCGTCTCGTCCTGCGGGTCGGTCGAGGCCTGCAACTCGGCGAGGTAGCCGGTGCGTTCGAGCACGGCCTCCAGGACGGTGGCCGGTCCGGCGCCCGACTCGACGATCGTGCGGAGGTCCTCCATCAGCGTGTTGAACCGCTTGACGGCGTTCGTGGAGCGGGCCGCCATGCCGTACGCCTCGTCGACGCGGCGCAGTGCCTGCGGGAAGCTGATCTTCTCGCGCTGCGAGAGCGCGTCGATCATCGCCTCGGCGCGGTCGCCGATGCCGCGCTTGGGCACGTTCAGGATGCGGCGCAGCGGGACCGAGTCCTCCGGGTTCGACAGCACGCGCAGATACGCGAGGACGTCCCGGACCTCCTTGCGTTCGTAGAAGCGGACACCGCCGACGACCTTGTAGGGCAGGCCGACGCGGATGAAGATCTCTTCGAAGACACGGGACTGGGCGTTCGTACGGTAGAAGACGGCGACGTCTCCGGCCTTCGCCTCGCCCGCGTCCGTCAGACGGTCTATCTCGTCGGCGACGAACTGCGCCTCGTCGTGCTCGGTGTCGGCGACGTAGCCCGTGATGTTCGAACCCGCGCCGGCGTTCGTCCACAGGTTCTTCGGGCGACGCGATTCGTTGCGCTCGATGACGGCGTTGGCGGCGCTCAGGATGGTCTGCGTGGAGCGGTAGTTCTGCTCCAGCAGGATCGTCGTCGCGTCCGCGTAGTCCTCCTCGAACTGGAGGATGTTGCGGATGGTCGCACCGCGGAAGGCGTAGATCGACTGGTCGGCGTCGCCCACGACGCACAGCTCGGCGGGCCCGAGGTCATGTTCGCCCGGCGGCACGTCGACGGGGTGCGCGGAGGTGCCGACCAGCTCGCGCACGAGGGCGTACTGCGCGTGGTTGGTGTCCTGATACTCGTCGACCATGACGTGGCGGAAGCGGCGGCGGTAGTGCTCGGCGACGTCCGGGAAGGCGCGGAGCAGGTTGACCGTCGTCATGATCAGGTCGTCGAAGTCCAGCGCGTTCGCCTCGCGCAGCCGCGACTGGTACATGGCGTACGCCTGGGCGAGGGTCTTCTCGAAGCCGTCGGAGGCCTGGGCGGCGAAGTCCTCCTCGTCGATCAGCTCGTTCTTCAGGTTGGAGATCTTGGCGCTGAACGACTTCGGCGGGAAGCGCTTCGGGTCGAGGTCCAGGTCACGGCAGACCAGGGCCATCAGGCGCTTGCTGTCGGCGGCGTCGTAGATCGAGAACGACGATGTGAAGCCGAGCCGCTTCGACTCGCGGCGCAGGATGCGCACGCACGCGCTGTGGAAGGTCATCACCCACATCGCATTGGCCCGCGGGCCCACGAGCTGCTCGACGCGCTCCTTCATCTCGCCCGCGGCCTTGTTGGTGAAGGTGATCGCGAGGATCTGCCCGGGGTGCACATGGCGCTCTGCCAGCAGATGGGCGATCCGGTGCGTGAGCACGCGGGTCTTGCCGGAGCCGGCGCCGGCCACGATGAGCAGGGGGGAGCCGGAGTGCACCACGGCGGCCCGCTGGTTCTCGTTCAGCCCGTCCAGGAGCGCGGCCGCGTCCACGGCGGGGCGTGGGGCTCCGTCGCGGTAGTACGCGTCCCGGTCCGGGGGCACGTCGAAGCGGCCGCCGAACAGGTCGTCCGGAAGCGGCTCGGCCGCCCCGTCCTCGGGCGGCGGCGGGGGCTCTTCCTCGTGCGCCCCTGAGGGCTTGAGGTCCGCCAGGAAGCTGTCGTCAAAGAGGCTGCTCATCGCTCTCCGAGTCTAGGCCGCCCCACCGACAACAGACTGCCGCCCCAGGATTTCCCCGCCCCGAGAACGCTCCGGAAGCCGATGATCTTCCAGAATCGGCCACCCTTCGCCCTTTCACCGACAAGAACCGCCGGGAACGATCAAGAATCGTAGAACTACGGTCGGTGACCGTCCGAGTGGAGACGTCCACGACAACCGCTGCGGAGAGTCACGGAGCGCCACACAGGGCCACGGAAGCGACGGTTGAGGCCAAGGTCACGAAAATGTATCGGGCATATCGAACATCAACCTTCACAGGGACCACACGAGTTGGCTAGCGTGCCCGTCAGGCCGCTCGACCCCCACCGGCGAACGTCGCCGGGCCGTGCGGCCTCCGCCCAATCCGGCGCGCCCACGCGGCAGTCGGAACCGGGGACCCACCGACCTTGGGGTGAATCGGTCCAACTTCCCTTCGGGGCAAGGACCGTAGGGCAAACCTTCCGGAAGCTCCCGCCCGAACCCGACAGCTAACTCGGTAGGCGGATGACGGAAGGAGTCGCCTCCCTTGGCGTCGCACAAAAAGCCGCAGCCTGCTGCAACGCGCGTAGCGGGCATACGGACTCCCGCCCTGGCAACGGCGGCCCTCACCTCCGTGGCCCTGCTCGCCCAGACGGCGAACGCCGCACCCTCGGCCGCGCCGAAGCCGAGCGTCGAAGAAGTACAGAAGAAGGTCGACGACCTCTACCACCAGGCGGAGACGGCGACCGAGAAGTACAACACGGCCAAGGAGAAGACCTCCAAGCAGCGCAAGCAGGTCGACACCCTTCTCGACGACGTCGCCAAGCGCACCGACAAGCTCAACTCCGCGCGCGAGGAGCTGGGTTCGTTCGCCGCCGCGCAGTACCGGACCGGCGCCGCCGCGCCCACCACCGCGAGCCTCCTGCTGGCCGACAACCCGCAGGACTACTTCGACCAGACCCAGCTGATGGGCCGGTTGACCAGCCGTCAGAAGTCGGCCGTCGACGACTACGTCACCGAGCAGTCCGAAACGGCGAAGAAGCGCCAGGAGGCCTCCAAGAGCCTGCAGACGCTGACCGAGTCGCAGAAGTCGCTGAAGTCGTCCAAGGCCGACGTCCAGAAGAAGCTCTCCGAAGCGCGCGAACTGCTCTCGAAGCTGACCGCCGAGGAGAAGGCGCGGCTCGCGGCGATCGAGAAGAAAAAGGAAGAAGAGGCCCGGCGCAAGGCGGCGGAGCTGGCGCAGCAGCAGGCCGCCGAGGCGAAGAAGCGCCAGGAGGCGGAGGCCGCGGCCCAGCAGCAGTCCGACTCCGGCACCTCGGACACGTCGACTTCGGGAAGCACCGGCACCTCCACCGACGACTCCGCGTACGCCACGAAGGCGGCCAAGGCGCTCGCCTTCGCCCGCGCCCAGGTCGGCAAGCCGTACGTGTGGGGCGCCACCGGCCCCGACTCGTACGACTGCTCCGGTCTCACCCAGGCCTCCTGGAAGGCTGCCGGCGTCGACCTCCCGCGCACCACCTGGGACCAGGTGAACGTGGGCACCACGGTCTCCCTCGCCAATGCCCAGCCGGGTGACCTGATCTTCTTCTACGACGACATCAGCCACGTCGGCCTCTACATAGGCAACGGCATGATGATCCACGCCCCGAAGCCGGGGGCGTACGTCCGCGAGGAGTCCGTCTACTACGCCGGCTCCTCGATCATCCACAGCGTGGTGCGACCGGCGTGACGAAGCCGTAGAAAGCTCGGGGAAGGGGCTCCACGCGCGCGTGGAGCCCCTTCTTCATATTTTTCGTACCGTCCGCGCTTTTCGCGCTCCACGCGCGCGTGCCGCGACGCAACCCGCTCGAAGATCCCTAGCATCGGGCCCATGCCAGGCATCTCCCAGCTCCGCGCATGGTGGGCCGAGCGTCCGCCCGCGGCCGGGGCCGCGGTCATGGCCACCGGCATCATCTCCGTCGGGCTGTCCCTGACGGGGTACGAGACCCTGTCCCGTATCGCGCTGGTCCTCGCGGCCGCCGCGTGGCTCGCGCTCGCCGCGGACTTCGTGGTGCGGCTCGTACGGGACCGGGCGCGCTGGGTGGCGGAGGCGGGGACGCCGGGCGCACTCACCGCGGTCGCCGCGACCACCGTGCTCGGCACCCGGCTGTCCGCGCTCGGGTGGCTGGGGCCGGCCGAGGCGCTGCTCGCGCTGGCTGCCGCGCTCTGGCCGGGGCTGCTGATCGTGGTCGTACGGCACTGGCGGCGTCGTATGCCCGGAGCGGTGTTCCTCGGCTGTGTGGCCACCCAGGGGCTCGCCGTGCTGGGCGCGACGCTGGCCGCGGCCGTGGACACGGAGTGGCTCGCGCATGCCGCGCTGGTGCTGTTCTGGCTGGGAATCGTCCTCTACGGGGTGGCGTTGCTGCGCTTCGACCTCCGCCAGGTGACCACGGGGGCGGGGGACCACTGGGTGGCGGGCGGCGCGCTCGCCATCTCTGCGCTGGCCGGCTCGAAGCTCGTGGCCGCGCACCACGCGAACCCGTACCTGTGGAACGACGACGACAACGGCGTCCTGCGCGCCGTCACCACCGCCCTGCTCGTCCTCGACCTCGCCTGGTACTTCGTCCTGTTCGCCGCCGAGCTGGGCTGGCCCCGGCCGCGCTACGACGTACGGCGCTGGTCGACCGTGTTCCCCATGGGAATGACGGCAGTGGCGACCCTGTCGGTCGGGACCGTCCTCGACGTCGGGTGGCTGAGCGGTCCGGGGCAGGCGCTGCTGTGGATCGCGGTGGCGGTGTGGCTGGCGGTCGCGGCAGGGGCGGTCGGGTCCGTCAGGTCGCCCGCATCCCGATGACCGGCCGGACGTCAGGTCCGGCAGGCCCCGAGGACCGCCGGGGCCGTCACGTCCAGAGCACCGCGATGAAGATGTTCGCGGTCGTCAGCAGGCCGACGAGGCCGAACAGGCCCTTGTCCACCTTCTCGTCGTCGCGCTTCACGTAGACGAGTCCCAGGATCACGATCAGCAGGGCCAGCTTCACACCGATCTTGACGGTGTTGACCGAGTGGTCGTCGGCCTGGTTGAGGCCGACCAGCGCGACGCCCGTGACCAGCATGGTCAGCGCGCCGTGGAGCATCGCCGGGACGAAGCGGGCGGTGCCCTGGCCCATCGCCTTCATCTGGGTGAAGAAGCCGCCGAGGAGCGCGGCGATGCCGATGATGTGCAGGCCGACGAAGAGATGGATGAGTACGTCCATGAGGCCGGAGCCTAACCGGGGGGCGAAGTTCCCCCAGCCACCGGCCCACCTCTCCGGTGCCTCCTCGGTGTCCGGGGCCCGCCCTCCCTCGCTGACCGTCGTGGAGCCCATAGCACCGGCCCGCCCCCGCCCGCTCGGGAACCGTCGCATCGGTCAGCACGCTCCGTGAAGTCGGCGGCAAAGCTACGAGATCACGCCTCCTTGCGGTCACTCCCCGGTTGAATCAGACCATTTCCGTACATTGCGTTACCCCGCAGCCAGAGCGAGGTTTAGCGTCCTCCACCAGGTGACCGGCTCCCCACCGCCGCCCGGGCCAGGGGCGGCAGTCGGACACCACCGCCGAGAAGGTCCGGCGGCGGCCTGCTCCCCCTGTGCGGGCCGCCGCCGGACGCGTAACCGCTCACCGCTCATGCTCCGGCGGTCGTACGGAAGGATGTGGGCCCTCGTGGCAGCGCACCGAAAGCCCAGACAGCGCTCGCTCGGCGGCAACACGGCCCGCACCGCGGCCACGATCGCCCTCGCCGGAGCGGCGACGGCGACCGGGTTCGACGGGACGGGCCACGCCGAGCCGCATCTGTCGGCGGCGCAGGTGAAGGCCAAGGTCGACAAGTTGTACGAGGAGGCCGAGGTCGCCACCGAGAAGTACAACGGCGCGAAGGAGAGGGCCGACAAGTCGGAGAAGCGGCTGGACACGTTGCGCGACGAGGCGGCACGCAAGACGGAGGGGCTCAACTCGGCCCGGGAAGCCCTGGGTTCGATGGCCGCGGCGCAGTACCGCAGCGGCGGCCTCGACCCCGCCGTGCAACTCGCCCTGTCCGACGATCCCGACCGCTACCTGGACGGCGCCGAGTTCGCCGAGCGGGCCGGCGACCGGCAGGCGCAGGCCGTGGAGCGCGTACGGAAGCAGTTGCGGGAGATCGAGCAGCTGCGCGGGGCCGCCCATGTCGAGCTCGCCTCGCTCAAGTCGCGCCAGGCGGAGCTGAAACGGCACAAGAAGACGATCACCGGGAAACTGGACACGGCACGGCGTCTGCTGTCGCAGCTCACCGTGGAGGAGCGCACGCGGTTCGCGGAGACGGGCGGAGCGGGACACGCCTCGCGCTCCTCCACCTCACCGCGCGAGAGCCTGACCACGCCGGGTGCCGCCACCGCCGATGCCCCCAACTCCCGTGCGGCGGCAGCCGTCTCGTACGCGTACAGCAAGCTCGGCAGCCCCTACGTGTGGGGCGCCACCGGCCCCGACGCCTTCGACTGCTCGGGGCTCGTCCAGGCCGCGTACCGCTCCGCGGGCATCTCGCTGCCCCGGACGACGTACGCCCAGATCGACGCCGGCAGGCGCGTCTCCCGCTCCGAACTCCTCCCCGGCGACCTGGTGTTCTTCTACTCCGCCATCAGCCATGTGGGCATCTACGTCGGAAACGGGCAGATGATCCACGCACCGAACCCGACCGCTCCGGTCCGGCTGGCCCCGATCGACGAGATGCCGTTCGCGGGGGCGGCGCGGGTGGTGTGAGGACGCCGCCCTCGGGCGACACGGCCGGTATGGCGCGGCCGGTGTGGCGCGGGTGGTGTGAGGGCGGCAACGGGACCGCTGTAGCGTCGGCGACGCGAACTTCGAACCTCGACTTCGCTGTACGTGTCGCCGTCCGGGAAGGTCCCGATGCCCCGCTCCTCCGTGCCGCCGCCTCCGCCGCCCCCGCATGTCCGGACCTGGCCGGACCGGGCGGCGCTGCTGGCCGACCGGAGGCGGGCACTGGAGGAGCTGCTCCGGCGGAGTCTCGGCGTGCACCGGGTGCTGCTGCTCTGGCTGCTGGCGCTCGCGGCGATCATCGGCTGGTCCCTGCTGGTGCTTCCGATCCAGCAGCTCGAGCAGCACGATCCGAGCGGTTTCATCCTGGGCCCGGTCTTCGCGTTCCTCGGCCTGGCCGCGCTCGCGCCGTCCGTGGTCGCCGTCGTCCTCGCCGTACGACGCGACCGACGGCTGCGCGAACTCCTGGACGCCTGGCTGCACTTGGACAGCCACCCGCCGACCGACGCCCGCCTGCGCTCCCCGGGTCTCAGCCTCTTCTGGCTGCTCTCCTCGCTCGTCGTCGGCGCGATCGGCCTGTGGGCCTCCTTCGCTGCGGCCGCGACGGCCTCGCCCGGCCCGACCACGCTCAGCGATCTCGCCCTGGGCATGGGCATCGGCTTGATCCTGTGGCTGACCGGCCTGATAGGGATCGTGAAGGCCGTACGTCATTACCGGTGGGCGCTGCGGGTGTTGGGGCCGACGCGTCTCGCGGAGCACCGATAGCCGCCCGCCGACCGGATTGGACCCGCATACGTGGCCCCCATTGGCCCTGTATGCCGAGGCACCGCCGGGCGAGGGTCGGCCCATGACCACATCTTCTGTCGACACCGATGACATCGGCTATGTACACGGCTACTCAGCCCACGAGACCCGCCGCCTCGGTGACCAGGCGGACACCCTGGCGGCGCTGCTGCACTCCGGCACGGCCTATCCCGCGGGCAGCAAGGTCCTGGAGGCCGGCTGCGGGGTGGGCGCCCAGACGGTGCACCTGGTGACGGCGAGTCCCCTGGCGCACTTCGTCGCGGTGGACGTCTCGGCCGACTCGCTGGAGCGGGCGCGCGCCCGGGTGACGGCCCACGCGCCCGACGCGCACCTCACCTGGCTCCAGGCGAACCTCTTCGAACTGCCCTTCCCCGACGCCGAGTTCGACCACGTCTTCGTCTGCTTCGTATTGGAGCACCTGCCCGCACCGCGCCAGGCCCTCAGGGCTCTGCGGCGCGTCCTGAAGCCCGGCGGCACCCTCACCGTCATCGAGGGCGACCACGGCTCGGCGTTCTTCCACCCCGACAGCGCCTACGCCCACGCGGCGATCGACTGCCAGGTCCAACTCCAGTCCGTGGCAGGCGGAAACGCCCTGATCGGCCGCGAGCTGCACCCGCTCGTCACCGGCGCCGGATACGAGGACGTCATGGTCCGCCCGCACACGGTCTACGCGGACCGCTCCCGCCCGGCCCTGGTGAACGGCTTCACCCGCAACACCTTCGTCGCGATGATCGAGTCCGTCCGCGAAGAGGCCCTCGCCACGGGCCTGACGACCCCGTCCGACTGGGACCGGGGCATCACGGACCTGCACCGCACCGCGACCGACGACGGCACCTTCCACTACACGTTCTTCAAGGCGGTCGCCCTGAACCCCGGCCCTGTGGAGGAGTGAGGAGTGACGAGCGGGCGGCGTGGGCTCAGACCAGCCGCCGCGCCGTCGCCCACCGCGTCAGCTCGTGCCGGTTGGAGAGCTGCAACTTCCTGAGGACGGCCGAGACATGGGACTCGACCGTCTTGACGGAGATGAAGAGCTGCTTGGCGATCTCCTTGTACGCATAGCCCCGGGCGATCAGGCGCAGGACCTCGCGTTCGCGCTGGGTGAGGCGGTCGAGGTCCTCGTCGACGGGCGGGGCGTCGGTCGAGGCGAACGCGTCGAGGACGAAGCCGGCGAGGCGCGGGGAGAAGACCGCGTCGCCGTCCTGGACACGGAAGACGGAGTCCACGAGGTCCGTGCCGGTGATCGTCTTGGTGACGTATCCGCGGGCGCCGCCGCGGATCACGCCGATGACGTCCTCCGCGGCGTCCGACACGGACAGCGCGAGGAAGCGGACCGGCTGCTCGGCGGCGGCCATCAACGGGGCGCAGCGGCGCAGGACTTCGACGCCTCCGCCGCCGGGGAGGTGCACGTCGAGGAGCACCACCTCGGGGCGCGTGGCGGTGATCACCGTGACCGCCTGGTCGACGTCCGCGGCCTCGCCGACCACCTCGACGCCGGTCCGGTCGGTCTGCCCGATCTCGGCCTGTACGCCCGTGCGGAACATCCGGTGGTCGTCGACGAGGACGACCCGCACATGACGCCCGCCGGGGGGACCGGCCGATCCTGCTGCTGCGCCGGGTTCGGGGGACGCGGCGGCACCCGTCGGAGCGGTCGCCCCGGTCACGCCCGCCCCGGTCGCGCCACCGTTCGGCTCGACCGCTCCGGTCGGCTCGTTCGCGTCGTTCATGACGTCTTCTCCGCCCTCTCCATTTGCAGTTCGACCTCTGTGCCGCCGTCCGGCACCGCGCGCAGCCGCGCCGTCCCGCCGTTGCGCTCCATGCGGCCGATGATCGATTCTCTGACGCCCATACGGTCGGCGGGTATCGAGTCGAGGTCGAAGCCGGGGCCGCGGTCCCGGACGGACACGAAGACCGTCCTGCCCTCGACTTCGGCGTAGACCTGTACGGCGCCGCCCTCGCCACCGTACTTGGCGGCGTTCACCATTGCTTCCCGCGCGGCCTGCATCTGTGCGCTCAGGCCGTCGTCGAGGGGGCAGTCACCGACGACCACAACCTCTATGGGCACACCGTGCTTGTCCTCGACCTCGGCCGCATTGCGGCGGACCGCCTCGGCGAGGGTGTCGGGCTCGTCGGCCTCGTCCTTGCCGGTGCCCTCCGGTTTGTAGAGCCAGGCGCGCAGGTCGCGCTCCTGGGCGCGGGCCAGCCGCCGTACTTCATTGGCGCTCTCCGCGTTGCGCTGGATCAGGGTCAGGGTGTGCAGCACCGAGTCGTGGACGTGGGCGGCGACCTCCGCCCGCTCCTGGGCGCGGATGCGCATCAGGCGCTCCTCGGAGAGATCCTGTGTCATACGGACGAGGTAGGGGCCGGCGAGGAGGGCTATGCCGACGAGGACGGCGAGCGCGGCCTGGAGCACCGAGCCGAGGTGGGCGGCGGAGCCCTGCAGCACGAAGATGCCGGTGACGCCCACGGTGACGAGCAGGACACCGGCCGCGGTGCGGAGCAGGTTGAGAGTGCGCCGGCGGCGGCCGACCTCCGCCCAGCGGGCCCGCCGTGCGTTGTCCGCCTGGCGCCAGACCAGGGCGACGCCCGCGCCCACGAGCACGGTCGGCCACAGATACGCCTTGGCTCCGCCGCCGAGGTTCACATTGCCGACGAAGACCATGGCGACGACGACCATGAGGAGCAGGGCGACGATCTGGCCCTTGTCGGGCTTGCGGGCGACCAGTCTGCGGCGGCCGTCGGGCGCGGTCTCGGTGGTGAAGGCGGAGGGCCGGCCGGAGTCGACGCCGCCGACTCCCAGCGGCACGAAGAACCAGAACGCGGCATACAGCAGGGCGCCGAGCCCGTCCGCCATGAACAGACCGGCGAAGACGAGCCGCACCCAGACCACCGGCAGCCCGAGATGCCCGGCGAGCCCTCGCGCCACGCCTCCGAGCCAGCGTCCGTCGCTGCTGCGGTAGAGCTTGCGCGGGGGCCGCGGGTCGACGAGGGGCACTGCTGCGGCTTCCGGCATGCCATCGATGTTCACACGCATGGCGGTCCGGAGCATCAGGGTCGACCCCCGAGACTCCCCTGATCTTCGAAAGTCCGCTGCTCGGGCCCCGCACATGTCAGGGCCGATATCAGGGTCCGGCCAGGGTCATCCCGACTGCCGCGGCCGCCCCGCGCCGGGCACGATGGACGCATGACAGATCACCAGCACGCGGCAGCGGAGTCGGACTCCGGCCCGGGCGCCCCACCACCGGACACCGGCCCGCGGGACACCGTGCCCGCCGCGGGTGCCACGGGTGAGGAGCCGCGCGTGCGCGAGGATGCGGCCGCGCCCGAGGTCCCGCGCAGGTTCCGGCGCGACCCGCGGCAGAAGATGCTGGGCGGGGTGTGCGCCGGGCTCGGGCGGCACTGCGACATGGACCCGGTGATCTTCCGGATCGTCCTCGCGGTGCTCTCCGCGACCGGCGGCCTCGGCCTCATCTTCTACGGCTTCGTCTGGCTCTTCGTCCCGTACGACGACGAGGACGAGAACGAGGTGCGCAAGCTCCTCACCGGCCGCGTCGACGGCCAGGCCCTGGCGGCCGTGCTCTTCGCGCTGGTCGGCTGCGGCGTCTTCCTCTCCATGCTCAGGAACGGCGGGGTGCTGGCCTTCTCCGTGGTCCTCTCCCTCCTCCTCGCAGGCGCGGGCTACTGGTCGCAGCAGCGCGGCGCCCCCGACCCCGACCCCCTCGCCGCGCAGGCCGTGGCCGACGCCCCGCCCGAGGCCAAGGCCCCGCCCGTCCCCGCCTCCTACCCCTCCTGGTGGCGCGACCCGATCGTCAAGGACGGCTCGCACGTGGGCGGCACCGGCTATCTGTGGGGCCCACGGGACGCCCGGGACCGGGACGTCGCGGCTGCGGTCAACATCGCCCGCGGCACCGTCCGCCCCGACACACGGACGGCGCGGGCGCCCAAGCCGCGCGGCCCCCGCTGGATCGGCGGCTGGGTGTTCCTGTTCGCGCTCCTCGCGGGCGGCCTCGGCACAGGCCTGACATGGGAGGACCACGCGCTCGGCACCAGCCTCCAGACCGGCCTCTCCGCTGCGCTCATCGTGCTCGGCCTGGGCATCGCGATCAGCGCGTTCCTGGGGCGTACGGGAGCGGGCTCGATCTTCCTGGCAGTGCTCACGGCGGCCCTGCTCGCGGCCTCCGCGGCCCTCCCGAAGGACATCACCACCCACTGGATACGCACCGACTGGACTCCGGCGACCGTGGCCGACGTACGGGAGTCGTACGACCTCGGCACGGGCGTCGGTACTCTCGACCTGACCCACCTCGACCTCGCCAAGGGCCAGACGGTGACGACAAGCGCCGAGGTCGGCGCCGGCCGGCTCAAGGTGATCGTCCCGAAGGACGCGACGGTGAAGCTGAACATCGACGTGGGCATCGGCGACATCCAACTGCCGGGCGACGGCAAGAAGGACGTGGACGTGGAGCCGGACAAGCACAAGCAGGTGACGCTCTCCCCCACATCCGGGGGCAAGAACGGCGGCACGCTCGACCTCAACCTGGAGGTCGGCGTAGGACAGGCGGAGGTGGCCCGTGCTGCGTCATGAGTTCCAGCCCGGAAAGCTGATCGCGGGCCTCTTCCTCGCCCTCGCGGGCATCATCTACGCCGGCGACGCGGGCGGCGCCTGGGAGACCCCGTGGTTCGTGGTGATCCCCGTCGTCACGGGTGGCCTGTGCCTGGCGGCCACGGCGGCCTTCCTGACGTACGCCGTCCGCAGGCGCCGAACGGCCCGCAAGGACCACGCACCCACGGAGGCGAACGAACCGGCCTAGGGCCCGCCCGGCGGACAGGCCCTGGCCGCCAGCCGACCGGCTACCGGCTACCGCCCTGTCGGACGGCTCAGCGATAGCCCCCGGCGCGCTGCCTGCGCCTCGTGCGCAGGGCCGCGTCCAGGGAGAAGACCGACGCGCCCGCGAGGACCAGGGGCAGCCAGGCCATCAGATAGGCGAGGTCGTTGCCGTAGTAGTACGGATCGGAGGCCCAGCTCACGGTCAGCCAGAGGCTCAGCGAGATGAACGCACCACCCAGGGCTGCGAGCCGGGCCAGCAGCCCGATCAGCGTGCCGATGCCGACGGCCAGCTCGCCGAGGGCGATGGCGTAGCCGAACCCGACGGGGCTCTTCAGCGCGAGGTCGACCAGGGCCGGGATCGCCGAGGAGTCGCGCACGTTGTGCATCATCTCGCCGATCGACCCGGAGCCGGAGCTCTTCATGAACTCGCTGCTGGTGAGCTTGTCCAGGCCCGCGTAGATGAACGTGACGCCGAGGAAGACCCTCAGGGGCAGCAGGGCGTAGCGGGTTGCGGTGTCCCGCCAGCCTCGGCCTCCGTCGAGGTAGGGGGTGGGGGTGTCCATCCGAGTACCGTGAGCCATCGCTCTCCGCCGCCTCTCGCCCGCGTGCCGTTGACCCCTTAACAGACCATACGTACGGCGGTTGGCCCCCGCTCAATCTCCGGGGGCCCGTTTTCCTGACTTTGTCCCCCTTGCCGCCCCTCCAGCCACCCGGCGCCGGGCTCCCCCCAAAAAAACCTTCTCTCGCCCCCTCCGCCCCTACCCGACCCTTACCTGGGGGCTGCCGCCCCCAGACCCCCGCTTCGCCCTGAACGGGCTCGTCCTCAAACGCCGGACGGGCTGAACTACCCCCACGCGACGGACGGAATGAATCACGCACCCGGCACCCAGCACCCAGCACCCAGCACCCAGCCGGACGCTGGTCGCACCCGCAGTCGCCCATGCACGCAAGGGGCCGTGTCGGTACATCAAATGCCCGTCGCGTACGTGGTCACAGAGAAGTCGAGCTGTCCCGGCGAACAGAGGTGACCGCGTACGCGACGGGCGGATGTACCGGCACGGCCCCGACCCCCCACAGGCGGTAGGCGAACCGCGAAGAGCAACCCATCTCACTCCGTCACGTCGATCACACACCGATTCGTCTCCACCCCCGCCGCGGTGACCACCTGCACCTCCACCCTCCCGGCCTCCACATCAACCGGCACCGGCACGGTCAGCACCGCGTCCGTAGGGTTGCTGAACCCCCCGGCCACCGGCACCAGCGGCACATGGACATGGACCGCGCCGATGCGGACGACCATCCGGGACAACCGGTCCGCCGTCTGCGCGCCGGGCGGCACGAACCCGGCGCCGCGGATCTCGATGTCGTCCCCGGTGCGGATCGGCGCGTCCAGTTCCCCCGCCTCCCGCGCCCGCACCACGGAAAGGATCACCGGCCGCCCACCCTCGGCGTACTTCCCGGCGAGATACGTTCCTGCCGAGATCAGCACCAGCACCGCCAGCCCCCACGGCAGATCGGGCAACTGCTCGGGCCGCCGGGCCAGCCGTACCACCGCGAAGACCAGAGCGACGGCGCCCACCACGACGTACTGCAGGTCCGCGAAGTTCCCGCGCCCCGAGTCGTCCGTCAGGAGGTCCGCCGCGCGCGGCCGGTCCGCCCGTACCTTCTGCAGCCGCTGCCCCAGCACCCGCAGCCCGACCACCCGCCGCACCAGCACCGCGATCCCGCACACGACGGCGACGACGGTCACCACCCCCGCGCCCCGGGCGAGTTCGAGCCCGGCGATCAGCCGGTCCCGCTCCCCGTGGCCGGAGGCCGCCGCGAGCTGCCCGACCAGCACCAGCACGGCGTAGACCACGAACAGCACCCAACTCGCCGCCACCACACGGGAGGTGGAGAGCCGGTTGTCCTCGCCGATGACGGGGGCGAGGACACCACCCCGCGCCCGGTGCAGGAATCCCGCCCCCGTGAGCAGTCCGCCGAGGACGACCGCGGCGAGGAGCCCCGCCGTCCGCGCCCCCGTCCACCCGGCCCCGATCGCGGTGAGCGCCTGCACCAGCAGCAGCACCCCGACGGCGCCCCACACGGCGCACGCCGTGTAGCGCCACAGCCGCCCGAGCCACGCCTCACCCTCCAGCCGCCCGCGCTCGGCGACGAGGTCGGCGGACTGGGTGAGCTCCTCCGACACCCACTGCCGGGAAGCGGACACCGAGTGCGCGACACCGGCCGGCAGCCCCTGCCCGGACGCGAACTCGTCGCGCTTGGCGAGGAATTCGGCCACGGCCCGCCGGTGCCCCGCACGGGCCCCGTGCGGACAGTCCCCACACGTGCACCCGCCACCGTGCCCACCGGCCCCGGAGGACGCACCGGACCCATACGCGCCGCCCCCGGCCGCACCGGACCCGGCGCCCTGCCCGCCTGCCCGCCCGCCTGACTGGCCGCCCGACTGCCCGCCCTGCGACCCGCCCGGCTGCCCGGCACCGCGCCCCTCGCCGTGTCTCGCCTCCTGCACCGCCACGTCCGCTGCCGCCTTCCCCGCGCCACAAGCTCTGCGCAGCCGGGCGGCCAGGCTTCGAGTACGGATCTTCCGTACGCCTGACTGCCGTACAACTGCCTGACAACTCCCCCGCGATGACAGCGAATTGTGCCGTACTGAACACGGCCCGCATCCGGCAGGTCTGGTCAGCGCGGGTGAAGCACCGGACCCCGTGTTGACCAGGCTGCGAGAATTTCCGTATGGCCGAGATCATCCAGCGCGACGGGAGCTGGGCCTTCGACGGCAGCACGCTGCGGATCACGCCGGGGCTCCACCGCTCGGTGCCGCTGTTCCGGCAGACGTACGGCGAGGTCGCCGTCCCCCTGGAGGCAATATCAGGCATCGTCTACGAACCCGAACGCAAGCGCGGCCGGCTGCGCCTCAGGCTCCGCGAGGGCGCCGACCCGCTCCTTCAGGCGACCGGCGGCCGGCTGCCCGAGGCGGCCGACCCCTACAAGCTGACGGTGGACATCGACCGTGCCGGTGTCGCGGAGTACGTCGCCGAGGAGATCCGCCGCGGGCTGCTCCTGGACCAGATCCCCAAGGAGCCGGCCAAGACCTACCTCCTCCCGGGCCCGCCCGTCCCGGTGTCCGTCCGGTCCAGCGACGGCACGGTCTCCTTCGACGGGGCCCGGGTGCGGATCGACTGGAGCGACACCTCGGACCGGGTCAAGCGGGCGACGGGCCCGCGGATCATCGCCGTAGACGATCTGATGCAGGTCGAGTGGCTGCCCAACTCCGGTTACGAGGACGGCTTTCTGCGTTTCGTGACGCGCGAGACCGCCTTCTCCAAACTGCCGCCCGAGAAGGATCCGTACGCCCTCGACCTGTGGGGCAGCACCCGCCGCGACCTGCTCACCGCCCTGGTCGCCACCGCGGTCACCGCCCGGCTGCCGCATCCGTCCACCCGCCACGGCGACTACCTGGACAGCCCCCAGCTCACCGCCGCCGTACCGCCCGCGGCCGACCATCACGACGTACTCCTGCGCCGTCTGCGGGAGTTGGGCGAACTGCACCGCGACGGCGTGCTCACGGACGAGGAGTTCGCGGCGACGAAGGCGGCGGTGCTGCGCGGCTTCTGACCAGCTGAAAACCGTTGTCTATGACAGCAGATCGCGTTCGCTGCGGCTGATGTCCTGCCAGAGCGGCTGGTAGTTGATCCACGCGACCAGGTCGCCGCCGAGCTGTTCGCGGGTGGCGACGGCCTGGCGGTGGTCGATGAGGATCGGGCGGCCGGCCGCCCGCGCGGTCAGTTGCACCTGACAGGAGCGCTCCAGCGAAAGGAACCACCAGGCCGCCGCGTCCACCGAGTCGCCGACGGTGAGCAGCCCGTGGTTGCGCAGGACGAGCGCTTTGCAGGAGCTCAGCGCGGCGGCGATCCGGCGGCCCTCCTCGGCGTCGACGGCCACGCCGGTGTACGCGTCGTACAGCGCGAGATCCTCGTAGAAGGCGCAGGACTCCTGGGTGATCGGGTCGAGGAGGTCGCCGAGCGTGGACAGGGCCCGCCCGTGCACGGAGTGACAGTGGGCGACGGCGACGACGTCGGGCCGGGCGGCGTGCACCTGGGCGTGCACGGTGAACGCCGCCTGGTTCACGTGATAGCGGCCCTCGATCACCTGCCCGTCCTGGTTGGCCATGACGAGGTCGCTCACGGTGACGTGCTTGAACGGCATCCCGAACGGGTTCACCCAGAAGCAGTCGCTGTACTCCGGGTCGCGCGCGGTGATGTGGCCGGAGACCCCGTCCTCGAAGCCGAGCCGCCCGAAGAGCCGCAGCGCCCCCGCCAGTCGCTCCTTGCGGTGCCGCCGCTCGTCGTCCAGCGACTCGTGCATCGGCGGCATGGCGAATCTCAGCCGATCGGTGGGCAGGGGATGGGGCGGTGTGGGCCCGTGCATCTGGCCTCCAGCACTGGCGTGTCCGGTACGGATCCGGTACGGATACGGACCGGAAGTTACCCGCGGTCAGTGCAGGAGAACAGGGCCGTTCCGTGAAGAGAGTGCGCAACCGTTACCCTGCCGCGCCGAACACTCCCCGTATACCCGACAGAAGATGTCGGGATTGGCCGCCACACTCACCGTATGACCGCTACGACGTCGAACTGGGCAGCCTTCACCTCCGCCGAACCGGATCTCGCCAAGCTGGCCGAGGACCGCTTCGGTGCCTTCACGCACCACGTCCTCGCGACCCTCCGCAAGGACGGTTCGCCGCGCACCACCGGCCTTGAGGTGCGCTTCCTGCACGGCGAGCTCTGGCTCGGCATGATGCCGAACTCGCTCAAGGCCCTCGACCTGAACCGCGACCCGCGCTTCGCGCTCCAGGCGAACCCGGGGCCGGGCACCGGGATGGGCGGCGGCGACGTGCGGATCAGCGGCCGGGCGATCGGGGTGGCGGACGGCGAGGCGAAGGACGCGTACGTGAAAGAGGTGGAACCGCCGCAGCCGTTCCACCTCTTCCGCACCGAGCTGACGGAGGTCGTACGCACCTACGTCGAGGACGACAAGTACCTGGTCGTCGAGATCTGGAAGCCCGGGACGCCGGTGCGCACCCTCAGGCGTACCTGAGGACTACTCCCACTCGATGGTGCCCGGCGGCTTCGACGTCACGTCGAGGACGACTCGGTTGACGTCCGCGACCTCGTTGGTGATCCGGGTCGAGATCTTCGCGAGGACGTCGTACGGCAGCCGCGACCAGTCGGCGGTCATGGCGTCCTCGGACGACACGGGACGCAGGACGATCGGGTGACCGTACGTCCGGCCGTCACCCTGGACGCCGACGCTGCGCACGTCCGCGAGCAGCACGACCGGGCACTGCCAGATCTCGCGGTCGAGACCGGCGGCCGTCAGCTCCTCGCGGGCGATGGCGTCGGCCTCGCGGAGCAGGTCGAGGCGGTCCTTGGTGACCTCGCCGACGATACGGATGCCGAGGCCCGGGCCCGGGAAGGGCTGGCGCTGGACGATCTCCTCCGGGAGCCCCAGCTCCTGGCCGACCATCCGGACCTCGTCCTTGAAGAGCTTGCGCAGCGGCTCGATGAGCTTGAACTCGAGGTCCTCCGGCAGGCCGCCCACGTTGTGGTGGGACTTGATGTTGGCCGTGCCGGTGCCGCCACCGGACTCGACGACGTCCGGGTAGAGGGTGCCCTGCACGAGGAAGGCGACCTCGGGACCCTCGTCCGCGATGATCTCCGCCTGCGCCTGCTCGAAGACCCGGATGAACTCGCGGCCGATGATCTTCCGCTTCTGCTCGGGGTCCGAGACCCCGGCGAGGGCGGTGAGGAACCGCTCCTCCGCGTCGACGACCTTCAGCTGGACGCCGGTCGCGGCCACGAAGTCCTTCTCGACCTGCTCGGTCTCGCCCTTGCGCATCAGACCGTGGTCGACGTACACGCAGGTCAGCTGGTTGCCGATGGCCTTCTGGACGAGGGCCGCGGCGACCGCGGAGTCCACGCCGCCGGACAGGCCGCAGATGGCGCGCTTGTCGCCGACCTGCTCGCGGATGGCGGCGACCTGCTCGTCGATGACGTTGCCGGTGGTCCAGGAGGGGGTGAGGCCCGCGCCGCGGTACAGGAAGTGCTCCAGCACCTGCTGGCCGTGCGTGGAGTGCATCACCTCGGGGTGGTACTGGACGCCGTACAGCTTCTTCTCGTCGTTCTCGAAGGCCGCGACCGGGACGACGTCCGTGGACGCGGTCACCGTGAAGCCCTCGGGGGCGGCGGAGCAGGCGTCGCCGTGCGACATCCACACCGACTGCTCGTCGGGGGTGCCCTCGAAGAGGGTGGAGCCCGGCTTGGAGACGGTCAGCGGCGTACGGCCGTACTCGCGGGCGCCGTTGTCGTCGACCGTGCCGCCGAGGCTGGTGGCCATCAGCTGGAAGCCGTAGCACATGCCGAAGACGGGGACGCCGGCCTCGAAGATCTCGCGGTCGAGGCGGGGGGCGCCCTCCGCGTACACGGACGAGGGGCCGCCGGAGAGGATGATCGCCGCCGGGTTCTTGGCGAGCATCTCGGCGACCGGCATGGTGCTCGGCACGATCTCGCTGTAGACCCGCGCCTCGCGGACTCGACGGGCGATGAGCTGGGCGTACTGCGCACCGAAGTCGACGACCAGGACGGTGTCGGGGGTGGCGGCAGCGGGAGTCGCTGATGACACGGGTTGCCTTCCGGCGGTGGGCAGGGGGTCTGTTTTGTCGATTCTAACGGGGAGTGGCGGGGGGCCTGGTCGGATCCCACGGCTGAGGGTCCGGGGAAAGGCCGGGAGGGGGGTTCGGGGAGCGGCCGGGAGGGGGACTCGGAAGAGCCTGGAGAGGGTCTCGGAGGAGCCGGGAAAGGGTCTCGGAGGAGCCGGGAGAGGGTCTCGGAGGAGAGTCCCGGCGAGGGCGTCTCACCATCCGAACCGACTTGGAGGCGTCCGCCCGCCCGGGCATACTGGCCCCATGCTCACGCACCAGACCTACGTCTTTACCTATGGCAACCGGCCCACCGGCTGCCATGGTCGTGCTGCTTGAGCAACTGACAAGCGACTTCCCAGGCGCCCCGGGCCGACAAGGCCCGGGGCGTCTGCCGTTTCCGGACCTTGCCGCTCCGGGGCACCCCACCTCACGAGGAGCCCCACCATGAGCGACGTACTCGACAAGACCGGCGCCCGGACCGACGCGGCCGCGGACGTGATCAGCGGCGCGCGCGAGCGGATCGACGCCCTCGACGACCGCATCATCGGCCTCCTCCAGGAACGCATGGCCGTCTCCGCCGTGATCCAGGAGGCCCGCATCTCCTCCGGCGGCCGCCGAGTGAACCTCTCCCGCGAGATGGAGGTCCTCAGCCACTACAGCGACGCCCTCGGCAAGCCCGGCACGTCGCTGGCGATGATCCTGCTCGAGCTGTGCCGGGGTCGTATCTGAGTTCGGCCGCGCTCTCACCCGTACGGCGCGTGACCGGCCCGCCGGGGGCTTCGTTGGTCCCGATGTCCGTGTCAGCCAGGGGCGGGCCCGAAAAAACCACGCGTGGCTTCGCTGGAGCGATGAGACGTACGGATCGTGCCGTGTGTCGTGGGACCTCGCTCCAGAGTTGTGACCGGACGGCAGGGGACAGCAGCCCGGTCACTCAAGAACGGTCGGCTCCGGGGACGCTCGGGGCCGACCGGCGGAATCTGTTCAGAGGCGGTCGAAACGGTTGCGTAGGCCGCGGCCCATCCAGCACGATGCAAGAACAAACCGTGCTGCCGGATATTCGGGCAGCCGTGAGAGAAGCTCGCACCCCGAGCCTCAACCCCCAAGTCCCACAACAGAACCTCGCATTCCACTGCCTGACTGCCATTGGTCCACACCAAGCGCGCGCCCCGTGCGCGCCGGGGCGGCGACCGACGGCGCACCGGTGGTACGCGAACCAGCGGCGCAACCCCCCGGCGCCGCTTCCCAGGCACCGGCGCTGCCCTGACGCTGGTGCTGACGGAGAAGGGCCCCGCGGATCCGTCCCGCGGGGCCCTTCGCTTTTGCCACACCACTCACATCAGCCTCATGAACATTCATGAACCTCATGTGACCCACCCCACATAAAGATTCCGTGAGTCCGAGGACAACCATTTTCGGACTTCACCGGTCACACCTGCAGAACCAACGGCCACACCCGCGCCCCACACGCGGAGGCCTCCTCCATTCGCGTGCTGCGACGACGTGGCACACCGGACTTCCCGAGGTCTTCATGAAGCTTCGCCGTGCCTTCGCCGCCGCGGCCGCGACGGCTGTCATAGCCCCGCTGGCCCTGCTGTCGGCGCCGGCCGCGTTCGCGAGCGACGAGACGCCGACCGTGGCGGAGAGCACCCCTGCCGCGCAGGACAGCACTCCCGCCGCCGACGACACCACCCCCGCGGCCGAGGACACCACCCCGGCCGCCGACGACACCACCCCCGCGGCGGACGACACCACTCCCGCCGCTGACGACACCACCCCGGCCGCCGACGACACCACTCCCGGGTCCGACGAGAGCAGCGCCAGCGCGTCCGCCTCCTCTTCCTCGACCGCCACCGCCTCGCCGAGCCCGAGCGAGAGCACCGGCGACGGCGGCGACATCTGCGTCGACGAGGACGGCAACGACCTCACCGAGGTCAGCGACGACCTGAGCAGCAGCCTGTCGGGCCTGCCGGACACCATCGTCGCGGGCAGCGGCTGGACCAACTTCCGCTTCAACGTCTCCAACCACGGCGACGACAAGATCAAGGACATCGCGCCCCTGATCGGTGTCGCGGCGATCGGCTGGGAGGACGAGAAGGACTACTCCGGCCAGATCACCGTGCAGGTCCTCGACAAGGCCTCCGGCACGTGGCACGAGGTCGCGGGCGCGGCGGGCGAGGGTGGCACGTTCACCCCGTTCTCCCTCGGCGGCGGCCAGTCGACCTCGTACCAGCTGCGCCTGAAGGTCAGCGGCAAGGTGCCGGACTCGATCGGCGTCACGGGTGGCTTCGCCCAGTACTCGGACGACGACGGCTGCTGGGTCGCCAACGACCCGAGCGGCTGGATCTACTTCTTCGACATCCTGGCCGCCGGCTCCGACGCGGGCGACCCGGGTGACGCGAAGCCGCAGACCGGTGGCAGCAAGCCGATCGAGGACGCCAAGTCCGTCGAGGCCACCGGCTCGCTCGCCGCGACCGGTTCCTCCTCCGCTCTGCCGGCCATCGGCCTCGTCGGCGGCATCGCCGTCGTCGCCGGTGCCGGTGCGGTGTTCGTGGTCCGTCGCCGCAAGTCGGGCGACGCCACCGCGTAAGGCATAGCTCGTACATGAAGAAGGGACCTGCGCTCGGAGGGGGGCGCAGGTCCCTTCTTCATGTCCTCATGTCGCGGGCGCTACGGCTTCGGCGGCACCGCAGGCATCCCCAGGAACGGCAGCTTGAGCGCGCCGAAGGCGTCGGCGGGGACGGCGGGGGTGCGCGGCTCCACCGGCTTGAGGCGCTCGTACGCCGCCCCGGGCGCCGGACGCGGGTCGGTCTCGCCCTTGTTGGGCCAGTACGACATCGCACGCTCGGCCTGCGCGGTGATGGTGAGCGACGGGTTGACGCCGAGGTTCGCGGAGACCGCGGCGCCGTCGACGACGGAGATGCCGGGGTGGCCGTACAGCCGGTGGTACGGGTCGATGACGCCCTCCGCCGCGCTGGCGCCGATGGGGCAGCCACCGAGGAAGTGCGCGGTGAGCGGAGTGCCCATCAGCTCACCCACGTTGCTGCCGGCGAAGCCGTTGATCTCGGCGGCGATGGCGGACGCGGCCTCCGAAGCGGCCCTGATCTGCTTGGGGTTGGGCGCGCCGTGCCCCTGACGAGCAGTCAGCAGCCCCTTGCCCGCGCCGTTCGGCTTCAGATACGTCGTGAGGGAGTTGTCCAGGGACTGCATCACGAGGCCGATGATGGTGCGTTCGGACCAGCGGCGGTTGGAGAGGGAGCGGGCGACCAGGAGGGGGTGCCGTGCGGCGTTGGCGAGCCAGCCGATGACCCTCGACGAGCCCTCCGTGTAGGGGACTTGGAGGATGGACAGGCCGCCCATCGAGTTCGAGCCCTTGCCGTAGCGGACGGGTTCGATGTGGGTGTTCTCGTCGGGGTGGATCGAGGACGTGATGGCGACTCCGCGCGTGAAGTCGACGGACGCCTCTCCGGTCGCCTTGCGGTAGCGGCGGCGGTCGGTCTGCGCGCCCACCAGGGCCTCGGAGTTGGTACGGGTCAGCTCCCCCAACTTGGCTGATACGTACGGGAGTTGGCCGCCGGACTTCATGCGGTGCAGCAGGGTCTGGGTGCCGTACGTGCCGGCGGCGAGGACGACCCGGCGGGCTTTGAAGAGCCGACCCTCGCCCTTGCGCTTCTCGTCCGTGGGCAGGGTCTGGACGGCGTACCCGCCCTGCGAGTCGTCGGTGACGGAGACGACGGTCGTCATGGGGTGGACTACGGCGCCCGCCTTCTCGGCGAGGTGCAGGTAGTTCTCGTTGAGGGTGTTCTTCGCGCCGTGGCGGCAGCCCGTCATGCACTCGCCGCACTCGGTGCAGGCCTTGCGCGCGGGTCCGGCACCGCCGAAGTACGGGTCGGCGACCTCGGCGCCGGGCTTCGCCTTCGCCGCGCCGTCGGCGTCCTCGCCGTCACCGAAAAAGACGCCCACCGGCGCCATGTGGAAGGTGTCGCCGACGCCCATCCGCTGGGCGGCCGCCTTGAGATGGACGTCCGAGGGGGTCATCGTCGGGTTGAGCCGTACGCCGAGCATCCGCCGGGCCTGGTCGTAGTACGGCTTCAACTCCCCTTCCCAGTCGGTGATGTCCTTCCACTGCGGGTCCTCGAAGAACGGCTTCGGGGGTACGTAGAGGGTGTTGGCGTAGTTGAGGGAGCCGCCTCCGACGCCCGCGCCGGCGAGGACCATCACGTTCCCCAGCAGGTGGATGCGCTGGATGCCGTACATCCCGAGTCTGGGCGCCCAGAGATAGTTCTTGATGTCCCAGGAGTTCTTGGGGAGGGAGTCGCGGGTGAAGCGGCGGCCCGCCTCCAACACGCCCACCCGGTAACCCTTTTCGGTGAGCCGGAGGGCGGTGACGGACCCGCCGAAGCCGGAGCCGACGACGAGGACGTCGTAGTCGTAGGCGTCTTGCGACACGTGATCTCCTCATTGAGATTCGCTGCGGGCCGTCTGTGGTTGCTCGCGCAGTTCCCCGCGCCCCTGGGTTGGCTACCTGAACCGGAAGGCCTTCATGAGCCGCAGGCTCCGGCTCATGAACGCCGCGTACTTCTCGTCGTCCATGCCGAGCGACGGCGCCATCGGCAGCAGCCGCTGCTGGGCGACGGTCTGGGCCTCCGTGTACTTGAGGATGCCCTCGGAGCCGTGGCGGCGGCCGAGGCCGGAGTCCTTCATGCCGCCCATGGGCGACTGGACGCTGCCGTACGCGGGCGCGTAGCCCTCGTTGACGTTGACCGTGCCGGTGCGCAGCCGGGCCGCGACCTCCCGGCCGCGCCGCCCGTCCTTCGTCCAGACGGACGAATTGAGGCCGTACGGCGTGGCGTTGACGAGCCGGACGGCCTCGTCCTCGTCCTTGAACCGGTAGAGGGAGACGACGGGCCCGAAGGTCTCCTCGGTGCATACGGCCATGGGGGCTTCCACCCCGTCGAGGATGGTGGGCTCGAAGAAGTACGGGCCGATGTCCGGGCGGGCAACGCCGCCGGCCACCACCGTGGCCCCCTTCGCGACCGCTTCCTCCACGTGCCGGGTCACGGTCTCCAGCTGCCGGTCCCCCACGAGCGAGCCCATGTCGGCGCCGTACGAAAGGGACTTGCCGAGCCGCATCGCCTTGGTGCGGGCGGCGAACCGCTCCGCGAACGCGTCGGCGATGGACTCGTGGACGTACAACCGCTCGATGGAGATGCAGAGTTGACCGGCGGAGGAGAAGCACGCGCGGACGGCACCGGCGGCCGCCTTGTCGATGTCGGCGTCCGCCAGGACCACCATGGCGTTCTTGCCGCCGAGTTCGAGGGAGACGCCGACGAGCCGGGCGGCGGCGCCCTGCGCGACCTCGCGCCCGGTCCGGGTCGACCCGGTGAAGGAGACATAGTCGGCGTACTTGACCAGCTCGGGCCCAACAACCGGCCCGTCGCCGATGACCACCTGGAAGACCTCGGCGGGCAGCCCGGCCTCGATGAGCAGGTCGCGCGCCCACAGGGCGGTGAGGCAGGTCTCGGTGTCCGGCTTCATGACGACGGCGTTGCCCGCGACGAAGGCGGGCAGCGCGTCGCCGACGGACAGTTCGAGCGGGTAGTTCCAGGGCGCGATCTGGCCGACGACGCCGCGCGGGTGGCGCAGCTCGGTGACGCGCGTGAGCGTGGGCATGGCACCGGCGTGCCGCTTGGGCCGCAGATAGGCGGAGGCCCGGCGGCCGTAGTGCCGGGCGGCGACGGCGACGGCCTGCACTTCCTCGTGCGCGTGCAGCCGCGCCTTGCCCGTCTCCAGCTGGATCAGGTCCAGTACCTCGGCCTGCCGGGCGAGCACCAGGTCATGGAAGCGCAGGAGCACGGCGGCGCGCTCCCGTACGGAGGTCGCGCCCCAGCCGACCTGCGCCGTACGGGCCCGCTCGAACGCCGTGGCGACGTCCTCGGGCGTGGACTCGGGCAGATCGGCCAGCTTCTCCCCGGTGAACGGCGTGTGATTGGCCGTACGACCGGAACCGACCACCCCCTTCGTGAGCTGGGCCACCAGCTCGGGCGTCACCACGTCGGCGGCGGTGCGGGCGCCCGCGGGGGCCGGCGCGAGGGGGTTGGTACCGGTCTGTGCCTGGGTCGCGGCCTGCGAGTCCGTCGAGTCCTTCATGAGGGGGAGAGTATGCCGGGGCGGCCGGTTTGGGTACCCGCCGGTAACGCGCTTTCACGCTCCCCCCACACCCCGCCAGCGATCACTGGCAACAAACCCGCTGATCAGGGGGTTGGGGGTGCGAGGGTCACGGGTTGATCACTCGCGGACGATCTCGGGCCCGATCCCATGCCCGATCTTGTGACCGGCTTCCTCGGCGTCCGGGCGTGCGGCGAACCCCGAGGTGTCGAGCTCGAAGTCGAACGGCACGGGCACGTGCAGCGGTTCCCCGAAGGGGACGGTGGTCCGCGACCGGTACCCCTTCTCGGAGGGGTCCCAGAACGCGGTGACCTCCTCCACCTGCATGTCGAGCACCAGGTACACGGGCACGACCCGCCCGTAGGTGTCCAGCTTGTCGAGCCAGTCGGCGTCTTTGGTCGAGTCGGAGGTCAGCTCGGCCACCAGGGAAAGAGCCGAACCGTCGGCGTGACGGCCCTGGGCGTCGAAGGCGGCTTCGTCAGCAACGAAGAGATCCGGCCCGAGACCGCGCCCGGAAGGGGGAAACACGAACAGAAACGGCGATGTCTCCGTGACGTGCCCCTGCGGGGCATGCGCCTCGACTTGCGTGCGCAGCCTGCGCATCGGACGCAGATAGCGCAACTTCGACCACGGCGACACGACGATCTTCCCCCGGATGAGCTCGGCCTTGTAGCCGTCAGGTGTGTCCAGTTCCTCGACGATCCGGAGCATGTCCTCGAAGGCTCCGGACGGAGGAGCGTCTATGGCTGTCGGACGCTCACTCATGGTGGTCACCGCGGTCCTCCGCTGATTACAGGGCGTGTCGCTGTCTCCACGGTATCGTCGCGCCGTTCCCGACGCCCGCCGCCCAGCCGCCCTCATGCGACGGCGGCGCCGTCGGCGGGGTGCGGCCCCAGCTCGCACCACAGCAGCTTGCCGCTCTGCCCGAAGAGATCGTCCCCGAGCGGGTAGCCGCCCCACGCGTCCGCGTAGTGGCATACGAGGAACAATCCGCGTCCACCGTCTGCCCCGGTGGGGATGGAGGGAAGGGGGCTGGCGTGCCTGTCGAAGGGAGGTGGGATGTGCGGGTTCGCGTCCCACACGCTCACCCGCAGGCGTGCGCCGGGCAGGGCGCGGAGGCGGAGGGTCGCGGGGCCGGTGGAGTGCCGGTAGGCGTTGGTGACGAGTTCGGACGTCAACAGCTCAGCGGTGTCGGCAATGTGGGGCAGACCGTGCCCGGAGAGAACGGCTCGCAGGGTGGTGCGGGCGATGCGCGGGGCCAGTGGATCGTGCGGCAACTGGAGGGCGTACGCCCAAGATGCGGACGCTTCGGACTTCGACGGCGATACGGTGACCATGAACGCCTCCTGCGGTGGGGGTACTTGGGTTCGCTCGACGCCGCCCGGCCGGGCGGTGGCATATCGCGTGCGTTGCGGGCAGCGCGGGGCGCTTCCGGCTTACTGGCGGGGGGGAGTTGAGCGGCTTGGGACTCACCGTAGGCTGCAATCCATGTACGTTTTGCGGAATCCAGCAAAACCTACATGGATTTCCTTCGTGTGGGTGACCGCCCAACCAGGCGTACGGAACGGAGCGAGGACATGGCACCAAGGAGCGCCCGATCAGCGCGCCGCCGCCGCATCGGCATTGAGCTTCGCCGACTACGCGAACGGGCAGGCATGACCGCCGTCGAAGCCGCCAGCGCCCTGGGCACCTCGCTTGCTCAAATCAGCAACATCGAGGCCAACCGCTTCGGCGTGAGCGCCGACCGCGTACGCACCCTCGCCCACATCTACGGCTGCACGGACCAGCCCCTGGTCGACGCCATCGCCGAAATGGCGGCCGACCGCACACGCGGTTGGTGGGAGGAGTACCGAGACACCCTCCCACCCCGCCTCCTCGACCTCGCCGAGTTGGAACATCACGCCACGGCCCTGCGAGTAACCCAGGTCATCAACATCCCCGGCCTGCTGCAGACACCAGAACACGCTCGAGCGCTCTTCCGCGAAGTAGTCCCTTCGCTACGCCCGCACGAAATCGAGTACCGCATCTCGCACCGCATCAAGCGCCAGGCCATCCTCTACCGCGAGCAGCCAGTGCCGTACACCGCGATCGTCCACGAGGCCGCTCTACGCATGCAGTTCGGCGGTCTTGAGGTGGCTAAGACCCAGCTTGACCACCTCACCGAGATCAGCCAACAGCCAGGTATCAACCTTCGCGTGATCCCTTTCGACGGCACGTCGTTCCCCACCACCGGGCACGCGGTGGACTACGCCCATGGCCCTGTGACCGCGCTCGACACGGTGGAGGTCGACACCGCTCATGGCAGCGAACTCGTCGACGCAGCCGGACAGCTGGAGAAGTACCGGCTAATTCTCGACCGCATGGAGAAAGTAGCCCTCAAGCCCGACACATCCCGCGACCTCATCCACCGCATCGCCCAGAACCTCTGACGAAAGGCGCCCTATGACGGACCACACCTGGCAGAAGTCCACATACAGCGAGGAAGGCTCCGCCTGCGTATACGTGGCCACCACCCCTGCCGGAACGATCCTCCTCCGCGAAAGCGACGAACCAGAAACCATCCTCACCACCGCCCAACCCCAGCTCGCCGCACTGATATCCAACCTGCGAGCCCGCCACCCGCGCCCGCGTCACCCCTCCTACCGATCATCGCCGACATAGGCCAGCAGCGAGATCACCCGTACCGCTGGACCAAATTGCAGCGCACCAACGAAGCCGGTCTCAGCACTCTGCCCACCAAGACTCGGGCCTCCGAGCGCCCGCATCGCCCTCCCCGCCCGCCGCTCCAGTTGCTGAATCGCCACGAAGAGCAGCATCACGACCTTGACACGGCAGGCACCAAGTGGCGGCGCGACTGGTACGTGTTCACCACGCCGCAGGGAAGAGTGATCGCCCCGGCCAACCTCACCCGGACCTTCAACACTCTCCTCCGCAAAGCTGGCCTCCGCCGCAGCCGCTTCCGCGACCTCCGACACTCGGCCGCAAGCCGCCTCCTGGAACAGGACATCGACCTCGTCGCCATCAAGGAACTCCTCGGCCACGCCCAGATCGGAGTCACAGCCACCATCTACACCCACGTCCGACTCCGCCTCCAGCGCGACGACGGCGCCGACCCATCCACTGTACGAAGCCACCGGCCACTGAACGCTGCCGTCAACTACTGTCGCCAGATACCTCTGTGGCCCCGTCGGAAGCTTCCCGGCGGGGCCACAGATTCTGAACCAGGGAAGGCCCACCAGCGCTACCGCCTATGGGCCTCCTGAGATCCGTCAGAATCTCAACGAGGCTATCGCCTCACTTTTGGTCCCTGTACCCCTCTACCTGTTCGGCGATTTCCTCCAGAGCCGCCGCTCCAATTATTTCTTCCAGGGAATCGCCAACAAATCCACGGGCTCGAGCGAGTCGCGCTGGGAGGCCGTACTCCACCACATATTCAAGGAGTATGCGGGGGTCTTCTCCTGCCCCGATGCGCGATAGCACCCGATCCAGGGAGACTACGTACTCCTCCAAGTCCTGGAACAATGTGGTGAATCCCGCCAGTTCTACTGGGATGCTCTGAGTCACATCTGTCACCTTTTTACTCGAATATTATCGACCGCTAGATCGCCATCAGCGACCCATTCAGTGACACCCATTGTCGAATTATGTCTCGATCGAACCCGGCCAGCCGGGACGTCGAATTCGAGCACGTGATTTCCCCTGCCTCGACCGATCCCCAGCGTGGCCTCGGCATCACGAGGACTCATTGGCTTTCCCTTCGCTGGAACGAGGAAGACTTTGTTCTGGTCACTTGCCCTGATGACCTTGCTCTGGACAATTCCCGCCTTGCCCCGCGCATTCGTGTAATGCCGCATCCGAATCATCTCTTCAGCGGCATCATCGCCACCTGCAGGACAGTTGTGAACCAGAACCGGAGTGGCGCCCGCCATCACATAGTACGTGTGCAGCTCACCGACGGTGAGGTTGTGAACCGTCGCCTTAAGCGTCGTCCACCGCTCGACCGCCGTGATCTGGACGTGCATGTCGGCGCTGGTGCGCAGCCTCTCCCCTGGCTTCAGGTCAGTGGCGTCCATCCATTCATCGAGCTCCGGGACCCAGAACGGGTGACGGTCGGTCGCCGTGACCGAGGCCGTCTTGTTGCCCTTCTTGCCGTCGATGTCGATGGTGACCTTGACGAGGTACTTGAGGCCGGTGCCCTTGATCTCGGCGGTGACCGTTTCAGTCTTCGTCTCGCCGGTTTCGGGATCGGTGGCCAAGACCTTGTCGCCGATATCGACGTCCTTGATCTTCTTCGTCGATCCGTCGGCCATCAACACCTTGGTGTCGGGGGTGAAGCTGTTCTTCACTGCACACGATGCGACATCTTCGAGCTTGTCCGCGGCCTTCTTGCTCCGCTTCCAGCCCTTGAAGGCGTCCCACAGCTTCTCGCCCAGGCCGAAGATCCGCTTGCCTAGGGCATACGCCTTGTCGAGCCGGTACCAGTACTTCGATGCCAGGCGCCCGATCGGACCACCGCTGATGAGCGACGAGACGATGTTGACGGCAGTCGCGCCGCACGAACCCAGGCTTCCGGTCGTGAAGCAGTCCAGTGCGTCTGTGATGCCTAGTTCGTCCGCGACGATTGACGCTAGTTCTTTCGCGATGGCTATCGCGCGCTGCTTGGCCGCGTCCGCCTCGGCCTGGGCCGCGCGCTTCTTGACCGCAGCGGCGGAGGAGTAGCCGATGGCCTGAGCCAGCGTCACGCCGGCGGCAGCCGCGTTCTGCGAGACTTTCGGCGCGCCCGGCTCGTGGCCGGGGGTGGTGTTCTCGCAGAGCTGGCACGGCCGGGTCGGGCAGTCGATGTCCGCGCACGTGCCGCTGGGGTCGGCGTTGGCGACCGGGTTGTTGTTGCCGTAGGCGTAGCCGTTGATCTGCTGCGGGTTGTCGAAGTTGATGACCGGGTCGGCCGAGATGAAGCGGCCGGTGTCCGAGTCGTACTCGCGTGCCCCCAGCGTGGTCAGGCCCGTGGACTTCTGGATCGTGCCGCCCACGAAGCCCTTGTCGTTGACCCAGCCCGACGACGAGGACGTGGACTCGTCACGCGCGTTGCCGAACGGGTCCGTGCGGCGACGGGTCGTCTCGCCCGTCGTCGCGTCGACCGCCAGCTCCGCAGTGCCCTGGTGATCCGACGCCAGGAAGTGCACTCCGCCCGCTTCCCGCATCGCGACCGTCTGGCCGGCGAACGAGTAATAGCGGGTCGCCGTCACCTTCGACGTCGCCTTGTCCAGGTGCAGTTCCGTGCCGGGCAGGTAGAACGTCTTCTCATCCGGGGTGTTCTGCAGGATGCGTTCACCCGACGCGTCGTACTTGTACGACGTCACCTTCCCGTCGGCGTTCGTGACCGTCGCCAGCTCGCCAGTCTTGTCCCAGTCCAGCGACTGGGTATCGCCGGACAGGACGCGGGTCTTCGTGTTGCCCGAGGCGTCGTACGTGTACGTGTCCTGGGACGTGACCTCCGGTGTGGTGCTCGTGGCCGCGGTCTTCTCCGTCACCGACGACACCGTGTGCGGACCGCCGGTCGCGCCGTACGCGTACGTACGTGTCGCGGTTCCCTCACCGTTCAGGCCGTGCCGCACCTCGTTGGTGCGGTTGCCCGCCGAGTCGTAGCCATACTCCGTCCAGTAGGGGGACACTCCGCCCACCGTCGAGGACGAGGCCCCCGACGAGCACGACGCGTCCGTACTGCCCGTGCCCGACGCTCCGTTGGGCGACACCGACGACGTCCACATGTTCGTCAGGCGGCTCAGCCCGTCGTACGTGAAGCACTGGACGTCGTTCGTGCCGCCGGTCGGGGTGTCGGCGATGGAGAGGATGTTGCCGCTCGCGTCGTACGTGTAGTCCGCGTCGTACGCGACCTTCGATGCGCCCTCCACGTCCACCCGCGACTTGGTCAGGCGATCCGTGCCCTGTTCGAAGGTGTTCGTCAGCCAGGACTTCGGGGTGCCCGAAACGCCCGTGGAGAGCTCCAACTGCTCCAGGTTCGACGTCGGCGAGTACGACACGTCCGTGACGTAACTTCCGCCGGTCAGCGAGGTGTTGAGACCAACCGGGCGCTGCAGGTCGTCGTACGCGTACCCGAGCGCCTCGGCCGGCAGGTCACCCGTAGCGGGCAGGCCCTGGCCCTGCACCGTGCCGTCGTCGTTGTACTGGGTGGTGAACTCGTAGGTGCCGCCCAGTTCCGGCTCCGCCGTCTTCGACAGGTAGTACTTCGTCGAGACCGGCTTGTAGTCGTTGTCCGCGTCGAGCGTCGGGTACGTCACCGACGAGTAGACGGCACCGTCCTTGTACGTGTAGACGCCGTACAGCTCGCCCTTGACGAGCGTGTCGTACTTTGTCACCGACAGCTTGGTGCCGGTGTCGGCCTCGCCCTGCCAGGTTGATACCGCCCGGCCCAACTCGTCGTACTTCGTCGACGTCTTGTCGCCGTTGATGGTGACCGAGGTCTGGCGGTCCAGCACGTCGTACGTGAAGGATGACGTGCCCGTGTCGGGGTCGACCGCCGTCTTCTTGCGGCCCAGCTGGTCGTACGTGTACGTCCAGACGCTCCCGGCGTTGTCCGTGACCTTGTTCATCTGGCCCGCGGCCGTGTACCCGTATGTCGTGGTGACCGAGGCACCTCCGGTGGGGTACTGGATCCGGGTTGTCGCGTGGTCACGGGCGTCCGTGATCACCGTTGTCTTCGTGCCACCCGTCGGCGGGGTGGTCGTGACGCGGTCGCCGCCGTACGCGTACGTCGTGCGGTACTTCTCCGTGCCCTGGACCTTGAAGACCGAGGCCGTGGTACGGCTCGCGCCGTCGTACTCCGTCACCGTCTGCGCGTCGAGGTCGGCGTTCACCGGCTTGAAGAGCGTCGAGGACGGGGCGCTCGATGTGTAGTAGGTGTCGTTGACCTTCACCACGCGGCCGGAACCGTCGTAGAGCGTGTCCGCGACCATCCGGCCGCCGTTCGCGCCCTCGGTCTGCTCCTGGCGGGGCCGGAGCAGGCCGTCGTACAGCGACCATTCGCTGCCGTACGAGGTGCCGTCGTTCTCGATCTTCTGCGTGTGGACCGCGGTGGGCGCGTCATCGCTGCGGACCAGGTACTCGTACTTGATCGACGGGGTCAGTCCGATGCGGTCCGGGAGCCAGACGGAGGTCAGGCGGCCCAGCCCGTCGTATGCCAGCTCGGTGCGCTTGCCGCTCTGGTCGACCTTCGCGCTCGGCAGGCCCCACTGGGGCTTGTACTCCGTCGAGGTCGTCCAACCGTCGATGTTGGTGACCGTCGACTTCGTGGCCAGGCCGTAGGTGTCCGTGTAGGCGGTGGAGGAGGTGAACGCGGTCGAGGACGTGTAGGTCTCCGCGTCCTTCACCACCAGCGGGCGACCGTAGTCGTCGTACGTGGTCACGGCGGTCGTCTGGTACGTCGCCGTGGTGCCGTCGTGCGAGGAGAGGCGCTTGGCGGTGGTCGGGTCACCCTTGGTCGGGGCCGCGCCGAGCGTGGTCGAGCCGTCGTAGTACGTCAGGTCGTCGGAGATGACCTGCGTGGCACGCTTGGGGGTCGTGGCACAGTCCACGGCGACCGTCTCGGTGCGAGAGACGTACGTGTACATGTGCAGGCTCGCGTTGTCCGCGTACTCGGGCCGGGTGCACTGGTTGTCGGCGACACCGACCTCACCGAGATCACTGACGTACTTGGCGCGCCCTGTGGTGGCGTCGTACCTGGTGATCGACTTCAGATTCCGCCAGGTTCCACCGCCCAACGCAATGTAGGTGTTGGTGGTTTCCGGCGCCACGTAGCGGGCGTAGCTCGTACCCCAGTCGTTCACCCGAGTCGCGGTCACCGCGGTCCACGGCTCGGTCACGGACTTCTGCGTGACATCGGAGCCGTTGTAGGTGATCGTCTCCAGCTCCTGGCCGGCCTTCCAGTCGGAGTCGTCGTACGAGACGCCGTTGGAGTCGGTGACCGTCGCGGAGCGCGTGGTGCCGTCCTTGTTCACGTCGCCGTCGAGGCCACGGAAGAAGACGTGCTCGGTCTTGGTGTTGGAGGCGGAGTTGGTGCCGTCGGACGTCTCGACTCGGACCTTGCCGTAGCCGCGCCAGTCGCCCCACGTGCGGTACTCGGACTTGGTGATGCCGTCCGCTCTGGTCTTCCGCCAACCCGCGTCGCCGAGGTAGGTGTACTTGGTGACCTTGTCGGGGTTGTCGCCGGTCAGGTCGGTCTCGATGACCGAGTCGACGACGTACTTGTGGAACCAGTCCACGATCGGGTCGGTCGCGCCCGGCGGGTTCCACTTCACCGGGAAGCAGCGCTTGGCGGAGGAGTCCTCGGCGGGGAGGCTGCTCGTCGTGCACTGCGTGTCGGCGTAGTTGACGCTGAGGACGCCGCCGGTCTCGTTCTTCACCGCGGACAGCCGGAAGCGGTAGAACGGCTGGATGTTGTCGCCGGTCGTGTCGACCCGGTTCGCCAACTGCTTGCCGTACAACTCGACGGACGGCTGGGTGACGTCAGTGCCGACCTTGCCGGTGTGGTCGATGCCGTTCAGCCACAGGGACTTGGAGTTGTCGCCGTTGTCGGTGTAGACGTGCCCGAGGCTCCACTCGTCGACAGCGCTGAACGTGGAATCGCCGGTACGGATCTGCGTGGTGATCTTGGTGAGTTGCTTGCGGGTCCAGAACGTCGGCGAGTTCTGCCCGGCGCACTTGGTGTCAGCCTTGCAGTTTCGGTCCCAGGGGACGTCCGGCCAGTCGGCGGCCGTGGAGTCCGTCAGGGCGGAGGTCGAGCAGTCGGTCAGGGAACCGATGCAGCGCTCGGCAGTGGTGAAGACGACACGGGCGGCGGGCTGGGTCGAGTAGACCTTGCCGGCGCGCTGACCGTAGTCGATGCGCTTGAGGTAGCCGCCCCGGATGTACGACTTGCCGTTTTCGGTGGTCTTCAGGCCCTGCGTGTAGTAGTTCGTCTCGGTGCCGTAGAAGTACGACATGGCGTTGCCGTGCGGGTCGATGACGTGGTCGAGGTTCCAGCGCCAGGCCTGCGTGCAGTACGCGTCGGCGAACGTGGCGTTGTAGCAGGGCTCACCCGAGTCGTCGCCGTACACCGGGACGGTCCAGGTGGAGTTGGTCACCTCGTTGCCGCTGGCGTAACCGGGCAGTCGGTTCTGGCCGAAGAAATACTGGGTGCCGTCGGCGGTCGTGACCTTCCAGTACTCACCGTTGTTGTCACCATTCGTGGTGCCGGTCAGGTGCTCGACCTTGGAGTTGTCGTCACTGCTGATCCGCCACGCACCAGTGGTGTCATCCTTGATGATCTCGCCAGAGGCGCCACCCGCGAGGGCGAGTGTGGCGTTGTCGAAAGCCCAGCACTCGTCTCCGTTCGTGTCGTCGTGACCGTCATCGGCACACGGCTTGTACCTGCGCTCGATGTAGCCAGGCTCGTAGGAAAAGCCCTGGCCGACCCACGATCCCTGGTTGTTCGTGGTCGCTGTCTGGCCGTCGATCGACTGGGAGTTGTAGCCGAGGCTCACGCTGGGCTGCAGGCCACCGGGGACGGGCGGCGCGTTCATCGGGTACGACCAGGTGAACGCGCCCGATTTGGTGTCGACGCTCCACTGCGAGGAAGGAGAAAGAGGGGTCGCCGTGTAGTCGCCACCGCCACCCCCGGTGCTCGCGGTGGCCGCGAGGACGGTGGCCGATGAGGTGCTCGACGTCGCTTCGAGCAGCTGCCTGGACGGACCGGAGGTGTCCCCGGCCGCGTTCACCTTCGCTGTCAGCGTCTGCTTCGCCGTGTTGTTGCTGCTCTTCAGGTACGTCGGCGTCGAGCAGCCCTTCTTATTCGGCGTCGTCAGTACGCACTCCGGGTACTGGACGAGCCGGAGGCGGGAGCCGTAGCTGCCACCGTAGGCGTCCGCGAAGTCCGAGTAGTCCAGGGAGACTTGGGCATCACCCTTGGCGCTCTCGCCGTCAGTGCGGGCGAGTGTGAACAGGACGCCGTCGATGCCCGCCGCCTTGGCCGCCTTACGGCCGAGGACCTCGACGCGTACCGACCCGGCGCCCTTCTTACCGCCAACCGCCTTCGCCGTAACCGGCAGGCCCTTGGCCTTGGCGGCCTTGCCGGAGAGGGCGACCTCGGCGCTGCCCGCCTTCGGCCAATGCACCTTGTCGGCGTGCTTGACGGCGGCCTTCTCTGCCGCGTCGACCCTCTTGAAGGCCTTGGCCTTGACGTTCTTGCCGCGGACCGGGTCGTCGAGGTTGGTCTGGGTCTTCGGTTTGGTCAGGCCCTCGTCCGCCGACGCCTCGGGGGCGTACTGCGGCAACAGACCTATAGACAGCGCCAGACCGAGGAGCAGCGCGGCGCGTCGGCGGCCACTGCGCCAGGCCGGTCTGGCAGACCGGAACCAGGGGGGCGAGGACATGACATCTCCATGGAAGTCGGGGGATGCGGAGGAGCAAAAGGGCAGGAATACGTGTGGGCGGGTGGCTGATCAGCCACCCGCCCACACGTCCAGGTGTTATGCCGAGGTCTCGTCGATGCTGGCGCCGGACGGCATGACCGCCACGAGCGTCACCAGAGAGGCATCCAACGGCCCCTGGTACATACGCACTTCGTCGACCGCGCCGGAGAAGTACTCACTCGCGGTCGAGCCGGTCAGCGTCCGACCGACCTGGAGCTTCGTCGTGCTGTAGTCCCAGGTGTTGTCCCAGGGAGCGTCGGCCACCGCGATGCCGTTGACATACAGAAGCACGTCGCCGAAGACCGCGTTGTAGACCAGCGCCAGGTGGTCGCCGTCACCTTCCGAGCTGGGCAAGTCCCCGTTGTCGAGGACTGTGCTGGTCACCGGGGCCGTCGCATCCGCGCCAGTCACGACAAGCTGCCAACGGCTGCTGGCGGCAAGGTACTTCACCTTGATCGCGCTGCCCCTCGTGCCGGACAGCGACAGCACCGTCTGGTCCTTCGTCGAGTTCGCCGAGGCGAGCCGGGCGCGGGCGGTCAGCGTGAAACTGTCCTGGGCCGAGAGAGGTCCGGTCGCACGGGTGGCGTAGGCGCTGGTTCCGTTCAGAGCCAGGTGCCCGTCGCCCCAGAGAGGTGCCGCTGGAGGAACGCAGTCGGGGTCGGCTTCGGGGTCGCACGACTCGTCGGGTACGTAGATGGAGGCGCCGCCGCCCAGCGTCAGACCGGTACCGCCTCCCGTCTCCGGCGAGACGGCGGCCGTCGCGCCGTCCAGCTGCCAGTACGCAAGCTGATGGGGCTGGATGCCACCCAGCTCCTGACCCTCGGCCTCCGGGATCACCCGGTCGTGGAGCTTGACGTCGGCGACACTGCCCTTGAGGTAGTTGGTGTAGCCGTCGAGGGAGAGCTTGCGGCCGATCTGCACAGCACCGGTGGCGTTCCAGGTGGTGCGCCGCGCCTGGACGTCAGTGGCGACGAGCTTTCCGTTGACGTACAGCATCATCTTGCCGACATCGCCTGCTTCGGCGTCGTACACCCCGATGAGGTGCGTCCAACTGCCCTTGACGGCCGCCGCTCCCGAGACCTTCCAGGTGCCGAGTGACTCCATGTCGCTGACCGGGGTGCGGAAGGTCCACGACGCGGTGTCGACGTCGTAGCCGAGTTCGAAGCCCGGCTGCGCGGTGCCGTCCTGGCTGACGACGGTGACGTTCTCGGTGGGCAGCGAGGGCAGCATTACCCAGGCGCTGACGGAGAAGGTGTGGCTGGTGTCGACGGCGGACGCGCCCGCGTCGAGGTAGGCGTTCTCGGTGCCGTCGAAGGAGGCGGCGGTGTCGGTGGAACCGAGGGGGCCCTCGACGCCGAAGGTCACGCCGGAACCGGCGGTCGCGTCGGGTGCGCCGCTGCTGCCAGCGGCCTTGGTGGCACCCTTGGCGTCGCCGAGGGTCCAGCCGGCCACGGGCGCGCGGCCGTCGCTGACCAGGAAGACATAGGCGGTAGGCGTCTTCTGCGGGTTGCCGGCACCGTCGATGGCGGTGACGTGGAGGGTGTAGGAACCCTCGTTCGGCGGCATCCAGCGGATCGTCGCCGGCCCGCCGGTCGTCGAGGGGGTCACCGGCTTCTTCGTGTTGTCGGCCTGTGGGCCGGTGAAGTAGTACGAGTACGCCGTCACGTCCGCGTCCGGCGAGTCCATGGTGAAGTCGCCATAGTCACCGACACCCACGTGCCAAGCGTCGTCGGCCGGGTAGGCCGTCGACGTGATGGTGGCGGACTTGGGCTTGGTGTTGTCGTAGATGAACTCGCAGCGGGTCTGAGTACCTTCGCTGGACCAAGCGCCATAGGACACCTGGTCGTAGCCACGTACCGACCAGGCGATGGTGGTGTTTTGCGGGATGGAGAAGCCAGCCTCACCATCACCGTCGACGTCATCGCCCACGGTGTACTTGAAGGTGGCCTGGCCGGTCTGTCCGGTGCCCGTCGAGGACTGCTTCACCGTCGTCGCGTAGTGGTCGACCTCACCGGAACTGGTGGTCCACCACACCTTGAACTGCGCCTGCAGTGACTCGGAGCTGGAACGGGTGTCGTTGTGGTCATAGTCTTTGATGACGGCGTAGAGGGTCGGCGGGTCGGTCACGTAGTGGTCGGTGGCATGGCCGTACTCGCAGGTATCACCTGGGACCATGCTCAGATCGCTCTGGTTCGGCTCCAACGGCGGCCGGTTGTACGTCACTTCGAGGTGGGCGTTCCCGCAGAACCGCTTCCAGAACGACGTGTCAGACTCACTGCCCGCCTTGAGACGGAACGTCGTGGTGTCCCAACCATTGTCGGCGGCCTTCTGAACGGTGCTCGTGACTCCGAAGCGCACGTTCTGGTTGGTCGACGTGCACGAACCCGCCGTCTCCGTAGGCGACTTGGTTGCGATCGTCTCCTTCGAGGACGGCTGGTTGGCCCAGTTCGTCGACGAGTTGATCGCGCTCGCGCCCGTACTGTTGGCGCGGGCGAGCTGTACCTCGCGGGCGGAGGAGCTGTACGTGAACACCTGGGTCACCGCGAACTCGGCGCTGACGATGTGCTTGTCCTCGAACGTCCCGGTCGGAATCGCGAAGAACTGACGCTTGACGTCCACGTTGGCGGCGCAGAGCGCGGACACGTCGGACGGGCAGCGGCCCACGCCCTCGTGGTCGTCGAACTTCCAGAACGAGGCTGACGAGTAGTACGAGGACACCATCGTCCAACCCGTGCGGTTGGCGGTCTTCACCACGGGGTCGATGTAGACCGGGTAGACCGTGTCCTTGTCGGTGAGCAGGTCCGCGTCCGGCGTCAGCGTCATCGTGTCCGACGAGACGTCTACGGCGACGTCGGCGACCTGAGCACCGTCGGGGGGCGTGACCGCGTCCGGGTCTGCGACTTCCGAGGCGGTAGGGGACACCGACGGCTCGGCGGTCGCAGGCGCTTCTGCGCCGCTCCCCGAGTCCCACATCAGAGGCTGCGGTGCCTCGAACACGGTTCCACCGGAACCCGTGTCGGTAGCGGTCAGACCGCCGTCCGCGTTCTCCTCCACCTTCAACAACGAAGTGTCGACGGACAGTTCGAGCTCAGCCAGCTCGGGGTTGGCCGCCGCCTTCGCATTCTTGACCACCAGCACGTGCGAGAAGCCCTCGGCATTCGCCGTGACGTTGAGGTCGACACCGGGCAGGACGTTCGCGTACGTCGCCGTCGAGCCGTCGATCTTCGGCTTGGGCAGCTCCTTCACCCAGTCGAGGGAGAGCGCGTGCCCGTCCTTCTCGATCTCGGCGAAGGTGGTGTCGCCGCCGCCGGAGAACGACATGGCGGCGAGCGCGGCCTTGGGTGCGTAGGTCCCGTTCTTCTGCTCGACCAACGTGGTGTCGATCTTCGTCCACTTGCCATTCTGGCGGGTGCGGACGGGCTGGACGTACTCGGTGGTCGTGAAGGTGCCGTCAGGGTTGGCGACGGTGGTGCTGCGCTCGTCGCGCAGGCTCAGGATCTCGACCGGGTCACCGGACTTCGCGGCCTTGGCCTGCGCCGCGGCCTGGGTGAGCGCCGGGTCGGTCGTGTCGGTGGCCTTGCTCACGGGCTTGTCCGCGGTGACGGCTACCTGATCGGCGGCGGGTGCACCGCTCATACCGGTCGTCAGCAGGGCCGCGAGGGCCGTGGCGACGGCGACGGTACGGCGTCTGCCGCTCTTTCGGAGCTTCATCGTGCTGTGCTTCCTCTTCCCCGAACCGCCGCTCATCCGATCGCTCCGAACGCCTCGCCCGCGTCGGGCAGCCCGCCCAAGCCGGGCAGGTAAGTGGTGGTGCCGGTGCTGGTCACGCCGTCGATGTCCGTCCACGGCAGGACGTAGAGCGCGCCCTTCGGGGAACCGGAGGCCTTGCTGTAGGGCACGCCGACGTAGAGGTTGGTGGCCCCCGCGGTCAGGGCGATGCCGGTGTAGTCACGAGCGGTGGCCGTTCCCGGCAGGCCGGAGCCGCGGGTGAGGATCTTGTCCGAGGAGCCGACAGACGCGTCCAGGGGACTGAAGATCTGGACCGCGCCCACATCCTTGACCGACGACGTGTTGTTGCCGGGGATACCGACCGCGAGGCGGACAGTGGAAGTGCTCGTGACGACGTTCGTGTTCGTGTTAGCGATCGCCACCCGCTGGCCGAAGAAGTCCCCGGCGATCGGGGCGCCCTCGACACCGGTGACGTCGGCGTCGATCGCCGCGAGCTCCGTGTACGCCCCAGACGGCTGGATCCGGATGACCGTGGCGCCACCCGCATCAGCCGTGGCCCCTATGTCCTCGCTCGGAGTGCCGACGGCCAGAAGCGCGTCGGAGTTGTACGTCTGGTTGCTGGGCCGGTAGCTCGCCATCGAGAGGGAGGAGCCGAAGCTGTCACCCGTCTCGGCGACACCGGAAATGCCCGTTGCGTCCTGGTCGATACCCACGAGCGGGGCGGGCAGGCCGCCGGACAGGGTGTGACTGAAGACGGTGACACCACCCGCGAAGGTCTTCCCTCCGATCGCCTCGCCCGGCGTGCCGACCGCGAGGTACCGGTTCGTACCGGCCAGTGAGTAGCCGAAGCGATCGTGCGCCTCGACCTCGCCGGGCACGCCCGGATCCTTCTGGCTCACCGGGACCTTCGTCGTTCCCTGGACGTACTCGACACAGCCGGCGTCCGGAAACGTCTTGCCGTCCACGGTCACGTTCTCGCCGGGCACTCCGACGGCCAGGTAGGGCGCACCACCGGAGGTGTCACCCGCCTTCACCGCGTAGCCGAACCAGTCGTACGCCTCTGTGGTCGTCGTCGCGTCGAGCTGTGTCTGGGTGTAACCCTCGATCGCGGAGCCCGCACCGATACCGGTGGGCATGCCGTGGATCACATAGATCGCCCCGGCGTCGACGAGCTGAGTGCCGTCCTTCGCGACGTCCTCGTACGGGGCGCCGACCACCAGGTCCGTGCAGCCGTCGCCGTCGGCGTCGTACGTCGAGCGGGAGAAGCCGAAGTGGTCGCCGGCCTCGGGGGTGGCGTCCATGCCGGTGGTCGCCTGCGAGATCTCGAAGACGCCCTTGCCGCCACCGAGCACCACACGCACCAGGCCTGCTCCCTTGGCCCCGCTCACTGTGGCGTTCGGGTCCGGAATGACCGTGTCCACAACGCTGTCACCGTTGAAGTCGGTCGCTGTTCCTGCCGTGCATGTGGCAGCTGCGGCTTGGGGCGACCCAAGCGAGACAAGCCCTACTGCCACGACGAAAGCGCTTGCCAGAACGACCGGTAGCCCCGCCGATCGTGTACGCGTACGCACACCCCACCCCTCGATCCCACCCCCGGACGGACACAACCCGGCCCATCCTGTGAAAGTTGTAAGGGATGACTAAATATGGCGCCAGTAAAGAATGTCAACCCTTGACGAACCGCCCGAGCCTTGACGGAAAACACGCGGTCGTGGCTTGAATTCACACTTGATCACCAAGAAGCCGCGGAACACGACACTCCGCAGCATGCGACGACAAAGCGGACATCGACCAGTGGCTCGAATCACTGCCTTGACCTGGGGCCTTACCGCGCTCTCGCCTTGAGGTCACAGGCGATGCACGGTATCTTCACAGTACAATCGGCACCTTTCCCCAAAGCGGCTCATGAATTCGATTTAAGGATTCCATCCAAGAGACGGGGCGTGCCCCGTATTACTTGGAGAGCACGACGATGGCCACGCCCACCGTTTCGGTGATTATTGCCGCCTACAACGCGATGCCCTATTTGACGCGCTGCATTTCCTCCGTTGCCGAGCAAAGCATCGGTCAGCGCGAGTTGGAGATCGTCGTCGTGGACGACGGCTCAACCGACGGCACAGCAACGGAACTTGAGCGGCTGACCAGGGTGTACCCAGGGTTGCTGGACGTCGTCCGACAGGAAAACTCGGGCGGCCCCTCCGCGCCCCGCAATGTCGGACTCGATCGCGCCCAGGGCCGGTTCGTGTTCTTCCTGGACGCCGACGACTATCTGGGGCCAGAAGCTCTGGAACGCATGGTTGCGGCTGCCGAGAAGAACAACACCGATGTCGTACTGGGCAAGGTGGTGGGAGTGGGCGGCCGAGGGGCGCCTGTGACGATGTTCCGTCGCAATCGGGCGCGGACGGACGTCTTCAGCTCACGCGCCTACTGGACCCTCAACCCCATGAAGCTCTTCCGCCGCGACTTGCTGGAGCGGCACCGGCTGCGCTTTCCGACCGATCTGTCCATCGGCGAGGACCAGCCATTCGTGGCCGCGGCGTACCTGAACGCTGCGGGGATCTCCATCCTCGCTGACTACGACTGCCTGTTCTGGGTCCATCGGGACGACGACGGCAACATCACGAAGCGCACCTCCGGTTCGGAGCCCCGCCTGCGCTTCCTCCCCCGCATGGTCGACCTGATCCTCGAGAACGTGCCGCCGGGCCCCGGACGTGACCACCTCGCCCACCGGCATCTGACCGTCGATGTGCTGGAGCTCCTCCGCGACCACCTGGTTCTGGAACCCCGCGAGATCCAGCAGAAGACGCTCGCCCGCCTCGCCGAGACCATCGCCCCTCTTTGCCACGAGGGCCTGCGCGAGCAGCTCTCGGCGATGGCCTGGCTTCGACTGCACCTCATACGGAACGAGATGCTCGACGAGGTCCTTGAACTTGTCCGCTTCGAGCAGGAGTTGAAGCGGACCGGTGGGGCCACACCGGTCGCCGTCGAGGACGGCCGCGCCTACGCCCGGTACCCGTACTTCCGCGACCCGGAACGCGCCATACCCGACGAGTGCTACGACGTCACCGACCAGCTGAGTCTGCGCCACCAGGTGACCCGCGCCGAAATGCGCGACGGTGCCTTGCACCTGGCCGGACACGCCTACTTCCACCGGGTCGCGACACATGACGTCACCACCGAACTCATCCTGCGCGAGCGCGAAAGCGGAGCGGAGTGCCGGCTCCCCGTCACCCATACCGCAACGCCGGGCCTCGGCGCGGACGAGGATCTCGGGGAGTACACGTACGACAAGGCCGGATTCGACGCCACCGTCGACATCGCCACCGCTGCCGAAGGCAAGGCGCTGGGCAACGGACTGTGGGACATCTGGCTCGTGGTCGGCGCCCAGGGTCTGTCCCGCGAGGTGCGCATCGGCAGCAAGCGGGCCGCCGACGTGTCCGGCAAGGCGGCCACTCACATCGTGGACACCGCCGAAGGTCTCCAGACCGTCACGCTCTACACCACCAAGCCGCACGGCAACTTCACCCTGGACATCGGCGAGAACAAGCACGAGGTACTGCCGCATCTCGAACTCGACGCGATCGGTTGGAAGGGCGGCATTGCTGCCGAGTTGGTGGTCACCGGGCGGTGCACGCTCGACTCGTACCCGGATGGCACTCTCACCGTGAGGCTCACCACGAGCGACGGCGCCGGCAGCGAGACGACGGTTGACTTCCCTGTCACACAGCCTGCGAACGGCGACACGTTCACTGTGGACGTGCCTGTCTCCTCCCTCTCCGCAGGCGTGTGGGGCGGCGAGCTGCGTCTCGCCGGCTGGACCGTGCCGCTGCTCCCTCTTCCGCAGGATCTGGCCCCGGCCAAGTGGCGTCGACGCGGCCTGCCTTGGTATGCGAAGCCGGTCCCCGCGGTACCGGGCGATGACGAGTTGTTCGCGCTACAGGTCGCGAAGACCGATCTCGTCAAAGCGATGGTCGGTCGGATGAAGTCGTGAAGGTCTGTCGGAGACACGGCTGACCCGTAGGCCAAGCAGGCGCCCATCACCCCAAGTTGTACCGCCCAGGCATATGTGCTTGACGATTCCTTGACCTTTGGCGCATAGTCCTGCTTCACCTCCCACTTGGTGTTCACGTCAAGCACTTGGGCGACTCAGTCGTCCCTGTCTGCGCTCCGAAGGAATCCCCAGAACATGAAGAGATCCGCGCTGCCCCGCGCCGCCGCCACCGTCGTCACGTCCGCTCTCTCGCTCGCCCTGCTGACGGGCTGCGGCAGTGGTGACGACGACGCCAAGGGCGCCGACGCGAAGGAGTCGGCGACCGCTGCCGCGAAGGCGCTCGGCAGTGCTGAGCTGGAGAAGCTGATCATCGCCACGGGCGATGTCGACGGGTACAAGGTCTCGGCGGCCGACAAGTCGCAGCAGTTCGCGTCGTCGAAGGACGAGGTGAAGGTCGTCGACGAGAAGTGCGCGCCGATCGCGTATGTGCTCACCGGGTTCGCTCCCGGGGACTCGGCCGCGTATGTCAACCGGCAGGCGACGGAGGTGGCCGCGAAGCCGAGTGCCTCCTCCACCAAGAGCCTGGAGGACATGACCGACGAGGAGCTCGACGACGCGATGAAGGGGATCACCGACGCACTCGGGCAGACCCTGACCA